>CAZDBH010000296.1:0-10930 GCA_964503485.1 uncultured Bradymonadales bacterium
GTGGACTGAATCCCTAACGCCTTCAAACCGGTCGGCGCCGAAACCCGGGGCGCCGCAGGTCGAAGGGCCGAGCCCTACTCCACGTCCCAAAAAAACACGCCCCCCCCAAGAGGTAGCCAGCGTCGCCCATCTGGGCGGCTCGGAATCACCACCTGAATTGGACGTTGACGAGCTGTCCATCCGCTATCACGAACCGCCGGGACAGCGCAGAGCCGTTGTGACCGAAGCTGAGGGATCGACTGAGAACCAGAACTCGTCACCTCCCCTGGAGGATGAACCGGAATTGGAAGACGCCACGCTCGAGACCCTCGAGATGAAGCAGTTTGTGGCGCCCTCCCCTCTTCCCGAGGAACCAGTCGCCAGCCCACCAATACCGGTGAGATTGCTCACACGGTTTGACCAGAAGGGCGACCTCGTCCTGACCCCCTACTCTTCGATCCTGTACAAAATCTTCGCCAACCGGCTCACCGGAGTGCTCATCATCGGGCTAGGAGAGGACACACGGAGCATTTTCATCCTGGGCGGGGTTCCCGTGAACGCCCGGAGCAGACGACTTTCAGACGCGCTGGGAAGACACATTATCCGATGTGGTTTTGCGACGAAAACACAGATTGAACGAGCGCTGCGACTTCAGCGACCGGGTGGCCGCCTTGGAGAGAGTCTCGTCTCTCACGGCGTCCTCAACCCGCGGCAGCTGTCCAAAGCGCTGGCAGCCCAAGTGCATCAGATATGCCTGAGCGGGTTCGAAACGGCTCAATGCCCATACGAGTTCGCCGAAACGGACCAATGGGTCGGTGAATACGAGGAATTCCCTCAGAACCCGATTGGGCTTATCGCAGAAGGCGTACAGATTTCGAATAATCCGAACCAGCTCGCAAACGAACTCAACCCGCACCTTGGGGAGTATGTGGTCAAGACCGAGAAGTTCCATGAGTTCTTGCGGTTTCTTCCAGCCACTGAGCAACAGTGGGAGTGGATTAGCGCCATAGATGGAGCCACAACGCTCCGCAGGCTCACGGTTCTCACAAAGGAAGCCGTAATCGACTTCCTCAACTTAATCTACGCGCTGAAGGCAGCTGATATCATCGACTTTTCGGAACTTCCGAGACCGACCTGTGAGCGGTCCTGGCGAAAGGAGCCCATAACCGATATGGGTCTGGTCCAGACTGGCCCAACCGACCTAGACGACGACCACCTACGCCAGATCGAAGCTGCCGTCGCGCACTATCTGACACTGTCAGACTTTGGAGATCCCCGAGTCCTGCTAGAGGTCAAACCAGACGCGACCGCCGAAGACGTGCGCAAATCGTATATCAAGGCACGGAAAATGCTGCGCGCTGGTGAGTTTCATCTCTTGGCCCCGACTGCACTGAAGAACGCTCAAAGGGTGTTTGCTGAGATAAAGGAAGCCTACAACACGGTTCTCACCGAGATCATGGCGGCGACAGCGCCAAGGCAGGGTCCACGCAGGACCAGCAAGGCTCAACAGACGGCCGAGATTGAACGAATCACCAATCAGGGCAGGGAACGGATCTCGTCCCAAGGTACCGAACCCCAAAAGAAAAAACCGGTCGCCATCTTTTCGTCGGGCGGCATGTCGACAAACACTGCGATCATTCACTACAAAGAAGCACAGCGTTTAGCCGACGAGGAAAGCTGGTTACCGGCGCTGGATGAGATTCGATTAGCCCTCGAACAGCTGCCCAACGACGTGAGGTTCATCACGTTGGAATCTTGGATTCGGTTCAGTCTACCAAGCCGCGACGTTCAGCGGGTTCGCAAGTTGTGCATGTCGAGATTGAGCCACGTGATTCAAGAGGCTCCACAGCTAGCGGATGCCCACTACTATCTGGCGCGCATCCTTCAGGCCGAAGAGCGGTACGGCGAAGCACTGTCGTGCTATGAAATGGTGAAGAAACTGGGGCAGAGCCGCATGGATCTTCAGCTACGAATCACGCGACTCTTACAGATGGGCGTTCGCCCGCAGGGGCTGTTTCTCAACCCAGACGCAAGCGGTCTCGGGCTGGCGGGTGTGAGCGACGGCTGACCGCCAACCACCTAAAACGACAGAGCTTCTGCTGAGTTCGGTTGGAGTGGCTACTCTTCAACAGGGGTGCAGATATCATCGCCCGGAAACGACTCGGGTTGGTCGCAAACGCCTGTCACTGCGCCACAGGTATCTCCACAGACTTGCGGTGTGCCTTCGGGAATCTTCTCTTCCGGAACGTAGAGAGCGATAAACGTTGTACTGTCAGCGTCGTAGAGGAAGGGGTCACCGGTTCCAGTCTGCATTGTGATGGCAGTGTAGCTGAGCGTCCCTTCGATTCGATCGACTCCACCGTTTTCGTCGGCGACCATGATGCCATTCATTCGGACCCCTTCGAGCGTAGCCGTCACGGGTCCGATGATCACTTTGATCTCGAATGGCTCACTTTCGACGAATCGCTCGCCTTCTGAGACTCGGATTCGGCCCGTTGCGAAGACGGCAAAGCCCTGGTCGCTCTCATCAACCACCAACTCGTCCGGATTCATCGTGTTCTTGGGTGCGTCGCCAATCTCGTCGCCTTCGGCGCCAACCATGGCCATACGACCGTCGGGCAACACCACGAAATCCGTCAGGAGCGTCACGATGACGGGCAAGGGCTGATCGACCTGGGCACCGATGATATACACCCCGTTCTCAAACTCGATCGGCTCCGTCGAGTTGACGAGGTCTTCCTCGGTAGGCTTGAACTGAAAGTCGAACCAATACTCCGTTCCGGTGGCTATGCCGCTGTCACCAGTCAAGCCCGTGAGTACCTCCAGAGTCAGCGGCACGTCGGGCTGGCCCAGCGTATCTGGGTGTAGGGTCACCGAGGCGCTGAGCCGATCGTCGGACATCACCAGTTCGGTATCTTCGCCGCACGGTGAGTCGGCAGGGTGACAAGTCGCCATCAGCGGCTCGTCGAGGTGGGTGAGCAGCCCTTCGATATCGCGGTCCCCCGAGTGAATCCGAATGGCCAGAGTCGTTGGGTCGACTGGCTCCGAGAAAGCTAGAATCAAGCTGTCGCCTACCCGAAACACTCCGTCTTCGGTCTGCTCCAGCACGACATCCGGCGGCGGCTCATACGTGCAGCCAAAGCTGAGAGTTGCGAATAGCACCAATAGGATCGGTCTCTGTAGATACTGCATGTTAGAACACCAGCTCGAGTCGGTTTTCGACGAGGAATGCGTTCACGGCGTCGCCGTGCTCATCCTCGAGTGCATTTCCAGGTAGAAGTACTGCGCCTTCGATCGTCCAGAAGAAGACCTCCCGGAAAGCGTATTGTAACTGAAGATCAAACTCTGTGCCGTAGAAATCTCCAGGGTCCCCGCCGTGGAAGTTGACTGCGTCGTCACTGATCCAATTCCCGTCCTCGGCCAACACCGTAATGATCGGGTCGACGACGCCGGCCTCAGCCCACGCTATCAATGCCCCAGCCCTCGTATGAAAGTGGTGTTTTGGGGTGTCGACGATGTTGACCAGAATCTGAGGAAACAGAGCAATCGCGTTGGTGAACCTTCCGTCGGTATCAATTTCTGTCACGGGAAACGAGGCGGCGTCCAGAGAGGCCAAGTTCTCGATTCCGACTGCCGCCGAGCGGGCGGACTCGAACGCCAGCAGGTGCTCGAAGAGAAGCAGGCCCACGTTTAGGTCGCGGGAGAACGAATAGGTCGTCAGGTCGGTTCCCGGCCGGGGGTCCTCGTCGCCTGTCGCATAGTCAAACTCCAAAGTCAGCATGACGGGCCCGATTGTCCAATCGAATACTGCGTTGACACCGAGTCCTCTGACGTCCTGGACAACCGCCTCAGTGGAGGTCAGTACGGCGAACCCCTCCGAGACTTCGCGTGTCTCTCCCAACACCACACTGAATTGGATCGCTGTGGCGAATGGGCCGAAAACGCCCTGTACACGCGTAGGAAGTGACCAAATGGCGGTTTGAAATTTCTCGTTGAACACGTGCACAGCGGTCAGAGCGATCTCGAAATCGCGAACCTCGATGCCGAACCAGTCGGCCTCCGGCACCTTCCAGAACACAGAAATCGGAACCTGCATGGTGTCGTCGTTGTTGAGCGTCAGGTCCCCTTGGTTGAGCCAATCCAGCCCGAACGCGAGAAAGACGCCGCGGTCCTTGGAGCGGTCATGCACGTGCTCGTCGCCGTTCACTAGAAGTCCGATCGCTTGGTCGAGTTTGGTGGCAAACAAGATTCGGTCGGCGGTATCCGAGAAATCGCTCACGCCCCAGCGGTTGGACCGACTGCCGTCGTGCACAGCCAAGTAGGGGCCTTCGACCATCGGCTGTCGCCCAAAGCGGAGCAGACCGAAGGGCAGCCTAACCTCGGCGAACAGTCGGTTGATGTGAATGGGATCGATCTCCTGGAAGACGGGAATATAGGCATCTGGGTCCAGGGGATCGGCATCGGCGGGCAGGCCGACCTCCCACCCGATATTGTTTGGAGAGCGCACCAGCATCGTGACGCCCGAGGTCGGCGACAGCTCCGATCCGAAGTACCCGTTGTCACCGAAGAGGACGCCGGCCAGCAAGTCGAGTTCCAGAACCAGTGAGCCGACAGTCGGGTGGTTTATCGAAAAGTCCAGTCTACCGCGCTGCTCTGACCAACTGACGTCTCGGACTGAAACCTCACTCAACTCGAAGGGGTCGACTCGCATGTTGCGAACCCGGTACTCCAGGCCGATGTCAAACCAATCCGCCAAGGATGCTGGTTCCTCCTCGGTCTCGCCTTCGACCTCCACGGTTTCGGCTTGTACGTCGGCGGTGAGGTCTTCAACCTCCTGAGCTTGGGCACTACTGGAGGTTGCTACTAGCCACACCAGGCCACCCAGGACCACTCCTTTCATCCGATACCTCCGGTTCATTTCAAACTTGTGCTTCCCGTGGGGGCGCGGCTGTTTTGTAACAGATGGTCACGGGATTCGCTAGGGCACTCGCGCTGATTGGCGCTAAGTCATCGCAGTATGGGGAGCCTTATTCAGGTTGCAGCGCGATTTCAGTCGCGGCGGTGCCGGCCCTCGGGTGTTTCGCGGTGATGGTGACTGCGCCTGGGACAGGAGCGTTCACAATCCACTCGTAAGTAACGCGATCAGAGGTCACGTCCGCCGTCCACCGGCTGACGGAGTGCGGTTTGTGAGCTCGTCCCTCCAGCTGGCCTAGGTCGACGCGCAGCCGCCCTTTTGCCAGGGTTGCGCCTTCGGGGAGGTCGATTTTCGCTTCAATGGCCCGGCAGAGTTTTTTCGTCTGCGCGTGTTTCGATACGTAGGTCGGCAACCAGCCGGTGTTCTCTAGAACCAGCGTGACTTTATAGTGGTCGTCGCCCAACGGCTCCGCACCGGCACCCGAAATCGTCAGCAAAGGTGAGATTAGAAGGTGCCAAACGAGCCACTCTGGAAACCGCTCGATCTCCTTTTCGAGCAGATGGGAGGGCGGGTTCCGAAAGGAATAGAGCACGTCCCAACCACCGAGCTCGACCGATCCGAGTTCGGGGTGGTCGAATCGATACCAATCAACGTAGCCTTCGCCTCGGAGCGCGTCGTCGTTCCACGCCAGTAGTTTGAGATCGTCCTCGATCGGATGGGCCCGGAACCAGTCGATGTATTTATAGTCAGTGATGCCCGCCTGGCGCATCGGCGACCACAGTTCGATTGTCCACGAAAAGAGGCCGAGGTGCCCGAACATCCAGTCGTCGAAAGCGCCTGTGATCACCTCTTTTGGGTGATAACGAAATTCATGAAAGACCGATATCGAAGGGTAACCCGTAATCGACTCCCCCTTATCACCAATCTCCTTGTAAACTCTCAGATCCTCGACAGCGAACTCCTCGTCGGCCTTGTGGCTAAATGGTCTGAGAATGACACCACTAAATGTGTGGAAACTCGTTCCACCGGTGATGTTGGGGTGGTCGACGATAAACTGAATGAGATTCCGCACCTCGGGCTCCGATGCTGGGAACGAACCGGCACCCTTTTGCTCGGCCTCCGTGCGCCAACCTGCGGGGAAGTTGCGGTTGAAATCTAGCCCTTCTTTGGGCGCGGGTACATCGATATTGACCCCGTCGTAATCCAACAATCTCCCCTCTGGCAGCAGGCGATAGTACGTTCCGCCGTATTCAGCAGGGTCGCGGCGCATCATTAGCCGACTATCCTCTGGGCAGACCTTCCAATTCCCGTTGGGGTCCTCGATTCGCATCGACAGGAGGCGACCATCTCTATCAATGTCCTCTTCGACCAGACCGTGAATCGGCTCATAGTTGTTTGGATAGGTTCGGGTGCCTGACCGCAGAAGCTTTGGCGGTGTTCCCAGCGCGAGCTCGGCACCGTCTGGATTGACTCTCGGGCAGATGTAGAAGGCGCGCGTATCGAGGCAATGGGTTGTGGCAGGATCGTTTCCGTACCCCTCGAGCAGCGAGACGATCAAGTACAGACAGGCGGCTGAGGCAGCCAATTCAGTCGCATGGATGTTCCCGTCGACCCAGAAGGCCGGCTTGTCAACATCTGGGCCCGTCGCAGCGTTGGTGATGACCACCAGGGGGATATCTCGTTCTTCGTGGCTCTTACCGATCGACTCCAGTCGCACCAGCGCAGGATATTGTGCGGTGAGCTGTGCCAGAATGGCCACGAGATCGTCGTACTGGTAGTGCCGGTCGAATGAGATGTCCAATCGAGGTGTTGCCATTCAATATGCCGTTGAAAAATAGAGCGAGACGGGGGCGCCACCAATCTGGCGACGCACGCAACACACGCCACCTTCCACGCTCAACCCGACTCGCCAGGAGTCGTTGAGAGGATAATCCGCTTCGAGGACAAGCGCGGCGTATGAGGTGCCGTTTCCGATACCGCTCGGCGTCTCGTGGCGGATCGCTGTGCCGTTGTCGAGTGGATGCCAACCGATCAGCCGCCCTCTCAGGCCCCACTTTCCAACGTTGCCACCCGCTTCGGCGCTCCAGGTAAGGATGCTGTCAAAATCGCCGGTTCGGTAGATACCGCGGAGGGAAACCGCCGCGTAGGCGTTCCCGAACCCGATGCCCCACGACAGGCCTGCCATAACGTCCCAGACACCGAGACCGACCCGTAGGGTGCCGACCTGTGGATTGTCACCCTCTGCAGAGAATACGTCTTGGACCGGGTCTCCATCGGCAATGGGGGCCCGAGCACCTACCTCGAGCGAGGCTGCCATTCTACCCGAGTCGAGGAATTGCCACGTCAAACCCAAAGTCGGGTCTCCAGGTGAAACATGGCTCTCTAACTCGCCGGTTCGCGTGTCTTCGAGCAGGAAAGTCTGAACCAATGGAGCGTGAAGCCAGAGGCCCAGTCCTGGAAGCAGGCCAAACTCGCCGTAGGCGTTGGCAGCGAGTTCATGGTAGCTGCCGAGCGACACGGTCTCGCCCGATCCGGTGTGGTAGCCAAAGCCCAGCAACCATTTCGCCCACAGCTTTGCGTAACCACCGCCTGGCTCTGGTGCCCATGCACCCGCGACAGCTGGGAGGGGCATAGCGACGCACAGAAAGACCAGCAGAAGTCGCTTCACGGCACACCTAGTACGAGTGAGTAGATGGAGGTCGGGCCCGTCTGGCCGTCGGACCAACCGAGATCGTCGCCATCCAATGGCGACGTGTAGTTGTAAACTGCGTAGTGATTCGCATCGAGCGGCAGAATGCTCGCGAAACAAGTGTCACCGCGGGAGGGCAAATCGAGCACGAGCGAGACGGTGAGGTCCTCCGGATCGACCTCCCACAGGCTGCACCGCTTCGGACGTCGCCAGTAATCCAACTGGTAGTCGAGAAACTGGTCTTGCAGTCCAGCGCCATGTCCCAAATCGTAGTACCCAGTGTCGGTCACGTTGCGTCGGCCAATGAGATAGACATGGCCACCGTGAGAGAAGACCAGTGGCGAATCGTATTTCTTTCGGTCGGTTTCGCATTGCCAGTTCCCGAGGTCGTCAGCTTCGGCCCGACAGATTTTACTGCCGAAACCGTCATCATCTCCCGCTTCGTTTCTGCCTACGGCAATGAGTGTCCCATCGTCGAGGAATGTGAAGTCGGTTTCCGAGACGCCGCCCTCGAGTACGGTCTCTTGCCCGTCGACGACCGGGGTCCACTCCAAGCCGTCGTTGGTGGTCAGCCATTTGACTTGAATCGGCTCCCCGTGCTCTTGGTAGATGTTCTCACCGCCGACATATACCAAAAGGTAGGGCACGCCATCGAATTGGTGGATTCGCCAGGGTATGAAGCCTTCCTCGAAGATCGTCTCAGACTCTGACCAATTGCCGGCCCCAAGTCGTTCCGAAACACGCGTCTCATGCGGCTCGAACGAGATCATCTCCGTTCCCAACACGGCGAAGTACAAGAAGAGACGACCGTTGAAGGACAAGAAGCGGGGCTCCCGAAGATCGGTGTCCATATCGAAGGAGGCCTCGAGGTCCCACGTTTGATGGTCTGCGGTCGAAACCACCCACATCACCACATCTTCGCTCGCGAAGTGGTTGGGAGCGCTCCTGAAGGCGAGATACACCCGTCCATCGTGCTCGACAACGTCGAGGTTGTTGTTGGCGTCTTGGACGTCGACCTCAGAGGGCAGTGCGTCCGACGGGACCAGGAACACGGGCTCGCCGACAGTCGGCTCGTCCGGTGTGTCGGAACAGTCCATGCCGAGCTGCGTGCACAGCTCGACGGCCTCGTCCTCTGTCTGCTCCGTCACCGGATCATCCCCGCAGCCCATCGCCCAGAGGATGAGAAGCCCGACCGTCAGTAGGGTTGTCTTGTAGCAATTCATGCTGTCTTCCTAGCACTTGTTCTGAAACGTGTGAAGTGGTCGTGTACAGCAGGTCGCCGCGGCCTAGTCCGAGTCCGTAACGTCGTCTTCGGGGTGCGGGACAACCTCTCGCTGTGCCACGCAGTTGCGCCCCGCGCGTTTGGCAGCGTAGAGCGCCCTGTCGCCAGCGAGCAGCAATGCTCTGGACTGAAGGCCAGGCATGGGCACCACCGTCGCGCTTCCGGCGCTCACCGTCACCTTGACCGGAGCATCTGCTGTTCCCAGTTCGACTGGTTCCTCCGCCACGAGTTGCACCAAACGAGAGGCCACGAGCTGTGCCCCTTCGGCGTCCGTGTTTGGGAGAACAGCAACGAACTCCTCGCCACCATAGCGCGCAAGGAGATCGGCGTCGCGCACGACCGCCTCGCGCATCCGTCCGGCCAGGGTCGCCAGGCATCTGTCACCCGCCAGGTGCCCGTAGCGATCGTTGAGGTCTTTGAAGTGGTCGACGTCGATCATCACGACGCTCAGCGGCGTCTTAGTACGGCCTGCTACCGCCCAATGGAGGGAAAAAGCCTGTTCGAAAAAACGCCGGCTGGCTACACCCGTCAGCACGTCGATATTGGTTATGCGCACCAACTCCTCGTTGGCTTGTGCCAGCACGGTACGGCGTTCCAGCAACAGCTTTACGTGGTGGTGTCGCTGCTTGAATTTCCGAAGGACGCCCCCGATCAGCAACACAAATGCGATGGAAGCGGCTCCACGGAAAAGACCCGTCTCATGCCACGAAGGCCTCGCAACCAACTTGATCACGTCGCTCTGGGACCAACTGTGATCGCCGACCCGCGCTTGTACCTCGAAAGTGTGAGGACCTGGGTCGAGGTTGGCGAGCTCGACTGACCGTTGACCACTGACCCGCCGCCAAGCCCGATCGTCGAATCGGAAGCGGAATACGAGACGCTCCGGAGCACGGAAGTGGAACCCCGTATAGCGGATTTCCAGATCCCGCTCCTCTGCGCCGAGAACCAACTCTTGCTCATCGAGTAACTGTACTGTGCGCTGACCGGTCGTCACCTGTTGGATGCGAACAATCGCTTCACCGGGAGAGTCGCCGTCGACGCCACCCGTATTGATGATCGCGACACCTCCCATCGTCGGAACGAACAGGTCCCCACCCGCATCGAGGAAGGCCGAATGCTGGCTGCCGCCGTTGCACTCGCGGTCAGGTAAGCCATCCTGCTCGGTCATTCGGCTCGGCTCGATGAGGTTGAGTCGACCGCTGATCAGATCATCGAGGTCAACCGCGCTGATTCGACTCACACCCCCGTTCCCGGCCAACCAGACACGGCCCGACTGGTCCTCGAAAACATGTGATAGGAAGTCGTCGTTGAGACCCCGGTCGGGGCCAATCCGCTCGAATCTTGTGCCATCGAAGTAGTGCAACCCAGCGCCATAGGTAACGACCAACAATTGGCCGGAGTTCGTGCGGAACACTTGGCGAACATACTCGCTTCGAAGGCCGTCCAATCGGTTGAAGTGGGTCACGTCACTTTGGCCTACCCTCGTGACCCCCTGGGTCGAACTGATCCAGATTGTACCGTCCTCGTCCTCGAAGAAGTGTCGTGCGTCGATCTGGTCCAAACCGTCGGCGGTGAGAGCGGTCACGTTTTGGCCCACCCACTGGGCAACACCCGTACGAGAACCGATCCACAGCGTCCCATCTCGATCCGAAAACACCGAGAGGACGTCCTCGGACAACCCCTGTTCAGGACCCCAGTTGGCGCCCATTTCCTGGCTCTCTCGGTCGTATTGCATCAGGCCGCCGCCCCAGGAGCCGAACCACATCGTCCCCCTCGGGTGCTCTTCGATCGCCCAGACGCAATCATTGACCAAGCCATCTTCCCGGCGCACGTGCTGGTCGACGACACCATCCACCAGTCGCACCACCCCTGCACATGGCGCTCCGCTGACCCAGAGTCCGCCGTCGGCATCTCGAAACACCGCTGAGGCGCTACTGGATGGCAATCCATTCTGATGTCCGATGACCTCGACATGGGAGGGGGTGAGGCGAGTCAAGCCACCGCCGTCGAAGCCAACCCAAGTGTTCGCTTCGCGATCGATGAAAATCACTTCGGCAAACCAGTC
>CAZDBH010000297.1:0-7375 GCA_964503485.1 uncultured Bradymonadales bacterium
CGTTAGCGGCTCGGGTTCGGGTTCCGGCTCGGGCTCTGGTTGCACGACGGTGGCGTCCGGTTCGGCGGGTTCGTCAGGTCGAACCTCCGTTGTTGGGCAGCAGCCAAAGGCGCTAAAGGCAATCAACGATAACAGTGCAAGATATGTGAGACGAGTGAGGGTCTTGGCGCTCATCGCTCAACTCCCCGTGGCTGTTCACAGCCCTGTTATCCCTATCTCACCCGCTGCCGAGAGAAGGTGCCACGGCACCGCCTCCAAATCAACCTCACCCTGACAGACGCCCGGGTTGCAATGGTATTCAACCCGCGCCGCACGCACCTGGGCAGAGTGGACGACACAGATGACTTCAGCTATCTTCAGGGGCCACCGCGAAGTACGGTCTTAAAGCACGGAGATTAGGCGATACTGCTAAGCACTCCGTTGAGCAGACATGTTCACCTCGTTTGGAGGATGTGTTGGGGGGTACAGTTTTTCCGAGCCACGGGTCTGCCCGCGAGTCCCAAGCGTTCCTCACCGTGAAGGTGAGTGGGGTGGTATGCGCTCTTCCCATCCCAGCCGCAGCCACCCGGCTCAATGCAATTGACCACGTGCTTCCGATTCCTGACATAGCTAACGCCCTATCGAGCCGCTTGGGAGCAAAGAGGGAGGAGGGAACCTGATGGGGTATCGGGCGCTGGTAGTCGAGAACAGCCTGACGGTTCGGATGGACTTCCGGGAAGTTCTCACTGAGGTCGGACTCGAGGTGGTCGGTTGCGAGACCCTCGCCCAGGCTCGCGAAGCCCTGTCCGGCGCCAAGCCGTTGCTCGTCGTTTTGGATCTCGAGTTGCCCGATGGCAGTGGGTACGACCTACTGGCGGAGGTGCGGGCTAACCCCGATACAGCGAACCTCCCGGTGTTCATACTCTCGGCCCACGACACCTTGGAAGAACGAGCTCAAGGGATGGAGTTGGGAGCGACCGGCTTCCTCGGCAAGCCCTACCAGCCTGAGTACCTTGTTCAGCAGGCAAACCAACTGCTCAGCGCGGAATCGTCACAGCCTAGCTCTGCCATCAGCCTGTTGGTCGTCGACGACAGCCTGACCTACCGTGAGAAGCTCAAGTACGAACTTCAGCAAGTGGGCTTCGAGGTCCGCACGGCCGAGGGTGGAGAGGACGGTCTGAGACTCGCACGCACTTGGCTGCCCGATGGCCTGATCGTCGATGGCCAAATGCCTGATTTGATGGGCGTCGAACTGATTCGCAAGGTCAGGGCTCACCCTGCCCTTCACAACGTTCCGTGTCTTCTCTTGACCGCATCTGAGGACCGAGAGGACGAGCTCGATGCATTGGCTGCAGGGGCAGACACGTTCGTCAAAAAGGGAAGCGGGTTTCAGGTCATTCTGCGTCGCGTGAAAAAACTGTTCCGCACCAAGACTCTCACCCTCACGCAGGCTCTTGCACCAGCGCTGAAACGGATCTTGGTCGTCGATGACAGCGAATCCTACCTCGAGAGTTTGACTAAGATGCTCGTAGAGGATGGATACGACGTGGTTCAGGCCAAGTCGGGACAGGAGTGCCTCGATGCCCTGAACAAGCTCGAAATCGACTGTGTTCTCCTCGACTCTCAGATGCCCGAAATGTCAGGGCTGGAGGTGTGCAAGAAGGTCCGTTCCGATCCGGCGATCTCGAATAACCCGATCATGGTTCTCACTGGCCTGCCGCCAGACGAACACATGCTGGAGTCCCTCGACGCCGGTGCCGATGACTTTCTGACGAAGGACGGTGGATACGCCATCATCCGTGCCCGGCTACAGGCCCTGTTGCGACGGCGAACCCTGGAACAAACCCACCGCGGTCTGATCCAAACCATGCACGAGAAGGACCTCGAAGCCATCGCCGAACGAGAGCGTCGGGTCGCCGCAGAAGCGAGGGCCAAGCTCGCAGATCAATTGGAGCACAAGAACGCCCAGCTGGAACAGTTGTCGGAACAACTCCTGACCGCGAAGGAAATCGCTGAAGAAGCGAACCGGGCGAAGAGTGAGTTCCTAGCCAGCATGAGCCACGAAATCAGAACGCCTCTAAACGGCATTCTCGGCATGCTGGACCTGCTGTCCAGCAGGGACACAGCCGACGACGACGAACGCGAAATGGTCCGAGTGGCTCTCGGAGCCGGTAAGATCCTGCTCACTCTGATCAATGACATCCTCGACCTCTCAAAGATCGAGGCCGGGCACCTCGAGCTGGACGAGTACATCTTCGGCTTCAAGGATAGCCTTCGTGATGTGGTCCAACTTTTTGCGACGAAAGCGGAGGAGAAGGGCATCGCGCTTTGGACCAGTGTTCCGAACGACTTGCCGAATCCGATCGTCGGCGACGCCGTTCGACTGGGGCAAATTGTCAGTAACCTGACGAGCAACGCCCTTAAGTTCACGTCCGAGGGGTACGTATTGCTGGAGGTCGTCCAAGAGGGCGAGCTCCTGGAAATCAGTGTCGAGGATTCAGGTCGGGGCATACCGGCCGACCGACTCGAGTTGATATTCGAGAAATTCAAGCAGGCCGACGCGACTATTTCGACGAATTTCGGTGGAACTGGGCTTGGACTCGCTATCTCGAAGCGGCTTGCTGAGATGATGGGCGGTGACTTGACGGTCGCTAGTCAAGCGGGCAAAGGGTCGCGCTTCACCCTGAGGATTCCCTGGCGGCCTGGCCCAGTATCCGCAAGCCCCGAAGAGACGGAAAAGGGCGACCTGGAAGGTGCCGACCTCGTGGTTGTCGAGTCCTCCGAGATAGGTCGGCGGATCTTGTCCGAGTTCTGTAGCGCATCCAAAGCCAAATACGAACTGGTATCGTCTGTCTCGGAGGCCCTGTCGGTCTTGGAGGGCCGCGCCGAGGAGCAGCGAACCATCGTAATTCTGAGCCGACCAAGAAATCGGCCTTCCAATCAAGCCGGCTGGTCACATCTGGCCGCTCGACTGCGACGGGCCGATGGTCAGGTTTCAGTCCTGCGTCTGGGCGGAACCGCGAGTGAGGCTGAAGCCGCCGGCTTTTCTGCCTGGATCGGCCGTCCCGTTTGGTTTGACGCGCTGCACGGCATCCTCGTTCAGATGCACCACTTCGAGGACAATCCCGACTTTGTGGCGAGGACCGTTCCGAGCGTCCTGACCGCGAACTCCAAATACCAGTCTCTGAGTGACGCGTTTGTTCTGGTCGTCGATGACAACGACACCAATCTCCGCGTGGCCCAACTCATGCTTGAACGCATCGGCTGCAGGGTCGAGTGCGTCGACTCCGGTACCGAAGCGCTAGAACAGATTCAGGAGCACAATTTCGATATTGTCTTCCTCGACTGCCACATGCCGAAGATGACCGGCTACGATGCCGCGGTGAAACTACGGGAAATGGAAGGGTACGAGTACCTGCCAGTGATTGCGTTGACCGCGGATGTCACTGAGGCGTCGAGGAAGCGAGCAACCGATTCGGGTATGAACGCTTACATCGCTAAACCCATCGAACCGAACGATCTGAAACGCATGCTGAGGCGATTCTGTCCGGCAAAGATGAAAGATACGGTCGATGTCCCCATCGTCGAGGCGATTGCTACGGGCCTCTTTCCCGCGATCATCAGTCAAAAACGCGCCGGAATAGACCACCACCGTTTGAGGGTGCTCCGCCAACTTGCGGGACGCAAGGGCCCGACGGCTTTTGCATCCATGGTAGAGGCTTTCCTAGTTAAAACCTGGGCCCTAGTCAACGACATTACAGCGGCGGGTGAGTCTGGTGATTTGGAGCTGGTCGTGAGCGCCGCCCATGCGCTAACCGGAAATGCATCGACGTACGGTGCCACAGAACTGAGTAAGCTGGCCCGCGAGATCGAACTCAACTGCGCCTCCTTGAAGCCGGAGGACCTCGAAGCGCGGATTATTGCTATGCAAGAGGAGATGGGACTCGTCGACGAGGCCTTGACCCAAACGATTGAGTAAGCGCCTGGCCCGACTTCCGACTTCTTCCGACTTCCGATTCTATCTCGGATTCTGATGTGACCTGAACGAAGAGCGGAGAGCGGAGAGCGGAGAGCGGAGAACGGAGAACGGAGAACGGAGAACGGAGAGCCGAATCTAATGCTGCTCGCAGAGTGCTTTGTGGGGTTCGCCACAATCGACCGCTTCCCAGCCACCGGCTTCAGTCATCACCGTGCAGCGGGCCTCGGGGAAATCGATCGGCTGATCAGTGGCCCAATTGGTGTATCCCGTCTCAGACTCGTCGAGCCACTCAAAGTCAGCGTCTTCCGACTCATCCAACCGGGCGAAACCAATCCAGTAGTTGCCCGGCTCGACTTCGAGTATTCGTTCTCTGAGCCAGGCTTCTTCGGCCGCATCCTGCAGTGAAACCAGGTGGTAACCTCGCTCCCCGCAGTATTCGGCCGCGTCGAAGATATGCCTGCGTCTCGTGCAGATTAGATAGCTGCTCTCGTCGCCGTCGACCTCGGTGCAGTCTGGACAGTCGTCGCTGTCATCGGCGGAACCGGTGCAATCCTGGTCAATTCCATCGCACAGTTCGACGGCGCCCACGTGAATCGATGCATCGTTGTCATTACAATCCATGTCACAAACGAAGCCGTCGCCGTCCTCATCGATCGTCGTTCCGTCCAGGCAGGGAGTGAGCGCCTGCAGAGCGCTGGTTCGTTCCTCGACCATCGACACCAGATCATCGAGTGCCCCCGAAAGACCCTCTGTGGAATAGGGTTTCCGCGTGTCCGCAGCCGCCGCGACAGCGATCCCAGCGGCCAGCGATTCGGTCCGTCGCTCCAGATCCAGAGTCGCGAGTAAATCACTGAGCTCGAGCAGAATCGCGTCGTAGTCATCGCGGCACGCCAGGTCGGCCATACAGCGTTCAAAGAGGATACCAGCGCCCCGATGCCATTCCCAGTCGCTGGTAAAGGCCTGGTCGGTCCCCCAGGGGATGAGCGAAAAACGCCCAGCATCGTCCTCGTGAAGGTAGTAGTTGTTCTGAGAAGGGGCATAGCCGTCCCAATGGCCGCTCCAAACCTCGACCGCCATCATCCTGAGTGCTTCGTCCCAGTCTACGAGGTCTTCGGTGGAGGTGAGGATGTCGTCTCGGGGAGCGACTTCGAGTGCTTCGACTAAGGCATCCAACCCTTCGCTATCATCCTCATCGCCGACGTCCACCTCGAGGTCCCGAACCCGATCGGGAGCCAAGTCGACGCCATAGGCCCCCTCATACAAGTGCTCGGTCGACTCGAACCAACGGTTCAGGAAAACCCTGTCCGGTGATTCGATATTGGCATAGAGGCCGTACGCCTCGCCGTTCAGGGTGACCTCGACATATCCGATGCGCGGTGCGGGCACATCGAACTCGCGAAAGACGTGGTAGACCAGCGCCTCACGGACCATCGATGGATCCTGGACGAGGTTGTTGAAGGTCAGTCGGCGCAGACCCCGAAATCGCTGGTCGTCAACCTCGAAATCCATTTTGATCTTGAAGCCCGGCTTGTCAGTGAGTGGGCGGCTCGAACCGGCTTGTCCTTTGAGGCGAATACCCACCTCGAACGGACCCTCGACCTGTCCATCGGCGCTCGTGAACGTGAACGAGCCGGTGACGTACCGGCGCGGGTCTTCTTCGAGAGAGCGCCGCGAGGAATCACTCAGAGTCAGGTCGACGCTCGCTACTGAAAAGGGGTCGTATAGGGCGACCGACCGATCGACGTAGACTGAGTTCGCCGAGCCCCGGGTCGCTGCGGTGGCTGCGAATTCGCCAGTTCCATCGGGCAACCGCCCCCAGGTTTGTCCCTGAACGCCGTCCGGGGGTGAGACTGAGTCCGTCTCTATCTCGTCGGAGTTGAGCAGGGTGAGCGTGTCACTTCCACAGGCGATCCCAAAGTCGAATCCGGCCTGTCCCGTGTCGTCGTCGGAGTCCAGCTGGTCGATCACCATAAACTGATCGGGCCCAATGAAGGTCCCCTCGGCGAACTCGAAGCGATGCTCTGGATCATCCGGGTCATCGGTGAGCACCCAACCCGAGAGATCTACGGCCACCCCCGACACGACTACGAGTTCCACCCACTCATCACCCCTGCAGTTGACCTCGTTGAGAACAACCGGGGAGGCGACCTGCGTTGGTGTCGATCCGGCGTCTCCGTCCAGGTACACCGCGTCCTGTTGGGAACCGCTCCGCGACGTGCCAGGCGCACAAGCCGCGGCGCAAAGAGTGGCAAGAGCACAAAACAACAAACCAATTGTGGTCAAAAAATCAAATCTAGGTGGTGACGCGTTCAAAATGCACCTCAAACATATGTATTCCTGCCATCCCGAACTCGGCAATCGCAACAATCGGGCCAACGACCGGAAACAACGGACCGGCTTGACCCACCCCGAATCGACCGGAAAATCCGGAAGGACTTGCGCAGGGGATGACAGGTATCGACAGGTTTCGTTGGCGATCACCGTGAACGTGCGTCAGCCAGAGTTGTGGGCCTGGGCGGGACGGAGAAGCTAGGGGCGTTGCCGTGTGACCGCCCCCCGGTCACTTCTGAAGGCTGAGGCGGACGGGGACCTAGTCGAGAGGGACGAGATTCGATACTCTCATTACAAGCAACAGGTAACACGTACCCAGGGTAGTTATTGCGATCCATTTCAATTGTTAAAACCGACCCCACTCCGAGCGATTTCCAAGAGGCAGCAGAAGTCCTTCGAGCGGGTGGGTTGGTCGCCTTTCCATGCAGTGGCAGCTATCGCATCGCCGCCGATGTAAACAACGAGAAGGCTGTGATTCGACTGTTTCAGTCAAAGCGGCGCACTCGTAACACGCCCTCACTGGTCTTTGTTTCAGACTTGGAGATGCTCCGCGGCATCACCGTCGAACTTCACCCGCTGATCCAGCGCGTCACTGGCCAAATTTGGCCGGGAGATCTCACGGTCAAGGTGGAGCCTCGGTTAGACCTGTCGCGCAAGCTGGTCAAACGCATGAGTCGCCCAGACAACAAGATCGGTGTGCGCGTTCCCAGAAGTACGGTGGCCCGTAAGATCGTAGACACGTTCAACGGGCCGGTCTTGGTATCGAGCGCCAACGTCGAAAAGAAGAAAGGGGCCTATTCGCTGGCCCAAGTTCGCAAGAACTTCGCTCAGCATCTGGATCTGTTCTTTTTTGCGGGTGACCTCAAGGAAGCCCCGCACTCCACCGTGGTTGATGTGAAAGGTGACGAGGTCGTGATCCTGCGGCCGGGCAGGCTCACCGCCGAAGAGCTCGAGATCGCTGCCGGCTAGTCGGTGCTGGTCAGACTGGCTTTCAGGAAGTCCCGGTTCATCTGGGAAATGAAGTTGACGCTGATGCCTTTCGGGCAAACGGCTTCGCACTCTTCAAAATTTGTGCAGTTGCCGAAG
>CAZDBH010000297.1:7385-10802 GCA_964503485.1 uncultured Bradymonadales bacterium
CCCGCTTCATCCATTGTGGCGATCATCCGCTTTGCCCGTCCCGAACGATCCGGTTGACCCTGCGGCAGTAGGCCGAGGTGGCCGATTTTCGCTGAAGTGAACAGCATCGCTGATGCATTGGGACAAGCCGCCACGCAGGCCCCGCAACCGATGCAAGCGGCGGCGTCAAACGCCAGGTCAGAAGCACTTTTCGAAATCGGCATTGCGTTGGCGTCGGGAGCGGAGCCCGTCCGCACCCCAACGTACCCACCAGCCTGAATAATCTCGTCCAGAGCGGTCCTGTCCACGACCAGATCTTTGATGACCGGAAAGGCCCTAGCGCGCCAGGGCTCGACATAGATTTCGTCACCGTCCTTGAATGACCGCATGTGCAGCTGACAGGTGGTGGTTCGTTCCATCGGGCCATGGGGCTGCCCGTTGACTACCATCCCGCAGGTTCCGCAGATACCCTCTCGGCAGTCGTGATCGAAGGCGATGGGCTCTTCATCGCGCTCGAGCAATGACTCGTTGAGTACGTCCAACATTTCTAAGAAAGACATGTGCTCGCTGACATCGGGGACCTTGTAGGTCACCATTTTGCCCTTCGAGTTCCCATCTTTCTGTCGCCATACGTGGAGTGTAATATTCATTATTTGTAGCTCCGCGTCGTGAGGGGAACGCACTCGAAGGTCAGTTCCTCTTTGTGCAGTGTTGGGGTTTCACCAACACCGTTGAATTCCCAAGCAGCCACATAGGTGAAGTCGTCGTCACGACGTAGCGCCTCGCCCTCTTCTGTCTGATACTCCTCTCGGAAGTGAGCGCCGCAGCTCTCTTCGCGCTGCGAGGCGTCCTCACATAGCACCTCGGCGAACTCGAGGAAGTCGGCCACCCGACCGGCCTTCTCGAGAGTTTGGTTGAGACCCTCGCCACTGCCGACGATTTTGACCGACTCCCAAAACTCTTCTCGAATCTCAGGAATCTTTGCTTTGGCTTCCTCGAGGTCCTTCTTGTTGCGAGACATGCCGCACTTATCCCAGCACAGCAGTCCGAGTTCGCGGTGGAAGGAATCTGGCGACCGCTTTCCTTTGGCCCCGACTTCGAGCAGCTTCTTCTGCTTGGCTCCGACGTCCTCTCGAGTTCGCTTCACATCGGCGTGGTCTTCCGTGACCCGATCGAGCGATGCCCTTGCCAGATAGTTGCCGATCGTGGCCGGCAGCACAAAGTAGCCATCGGCCAAGCCTTGCATGAGCGCACTCGCACCCAAGCGATTGGCGCCGTGGTCAGAGAAGTTCGCTTCGCCGATGACGAATAGACCTTCAACGTTGCTCATCAGGTTGTAATCGACCCACAGGCCACCCATCGTGTAGTGGCTGGCAGGGTAGATTCGCATTGGAGTTTCGTACGGGTTGTCGTCCGTGATCCGCTCGTACATCTCGAAGAGGTTGCCGTAGCGCTCTTCGATTGCCTTGCGGCCCAAGCGGCCGATAGCGTCCTCGAAGTCCAAATAGACGCCGCGGCCGCCGGGTCCAACGCCCCGACCATCGTCGCAAACCGCTTTCGCCGATCGCGAAGCGATGTCTCGCGGCACCAAGTTGCCAAAACTGGGATACTTCCGCTCCAAGTAGTAGTCGCGATCCTCTTCAGCGACCAAGCTCGGCTTCTTCCCGAGATCGCCCTCCTTCTTCGGAACCCAGACTCGGCCGTCATTCCGCAACGACTCACTCATGAGCGTCAGCTTCGACTGGTAGTCGCCTGCAACCGGAATGCACGTCGGATGAATTTGCGTGTAACACGGATTTGCAAAGAACGCCCCTCGACGATGTGCGCGCCATGCAGCCGTCACGTTGCAGGCCTTGGCGTTGGTCGAAAGGTAAAACACGTTGCCGTAGCCACCCGTTCCCAACACAACCGCGTCGGCCAAGTGAATCGAGAGCTTCCCCGTCACAAGATGCCGCGTAATGATGCCGCGGGCTTTCCCGTTCACCATAATGACGTCCAGCATTTCGGTTCGCGGGTGCATGGTGACGGAGCGCGCCGCGATCTGACGGGACAGGGCCTGATAGGCACCCAACAGAAGTTGCTGGCCAGTTTGGCCGCGGGCGTAAAAAGTTCGCGAGACCTGCGCGCCGCCAAAGGAACGGTTGGCGAGCAGTCCGCCATACTCACGGGCGAATGGCACACCCTGTGCGACCGCCTGGTCGATGATGTTCACCGAAATCTGCGCAAGCCGGTACACGTTCGATTCGCGAGACCTGAAGTCACCGCCTTTCACCGTGTCGTAGAAAAGGCGATAGATACTGTCGCCGTCGTTCTGGTAGTTCTTGGCCGCGTTGATTCCGCCCTGCGCTGCGATACTGTGCGCCCGTCTCGCGCTGTCTTGAAAGCAGAAACAGTCGACGTTGTAGCCGAGCTCACCCATGGTCGCGGCGGCTGCACCGCCTGCGAGTCCCGACCCGACAACGATTACTTTGTACTTTCGCTTGTTCGCCGGATTGACCAGCTTCATGTCGAAGCGGTGTTTGTCCCAGCGATCAGCGATGGGCCCAGTCGGTTCGTGTGATTGCAATGTCATGATGCCCCCCTACTCCACGATTCCGAGCAATACAGCCAACGGGATGATGAAGAATCCGCCACAGATGACGACTGAAAACGCCGTGCCAATGAACTTGTGTACGCGGTTCGTCTTCGGATTGTTGGCTCCCAACGTTTGGAGCATGCTCCAAACGCCGTGCCGTAAGTGCAACGAAATCAGCAACATCGCCACCATGTAAATGACCGCCAACCACCACTGACTAAAGCTGTCGATGATGGCCCGATAGAGGTGATGACCGTCATGGGTGTAGTTGGGTGTGATGGTGCGTGTTGTAAGATGAAGGATGTGGAAGGTCAGGAATGCCCCGATGATCGGACCACTCATGATCATTGTCCGAGCGGCGTAGCTCTTCGGCTCCACAGGCTTCTTGTATGCATAGCGTTCCGGCCGAGCCGCTCGGTTCGCCCGAGCCAGTTTCACACTCGTCACAATGTGCGCGATGACGGCCGCCAACAGGATAAGCCGGGCAGCCAACACAAAGCTCTCGTTGGCGTGGAGGGCTGTCGCAAACTTGTCTATCTGAGCCGGATCTCCTGGCGAGCCTCCGCCGAAGAACACCTGGAGATTGCCTATGAGATGAACGACCATGAAACCGACCATCAGTAGGCCAGTCCCAGCCACGATTAGCTTCTTACCCACCGACGAACGGTGCCACGCCACCGACGAACTCATTCTGGACCTCCTTGCGGCCATCCCGGCCGTCCAGGGTGATACAACAGCGCTATACACACATCCAGCGCCGCTGGCCAGCATATTGGGGCAAGATGAGGTGTAAAATTTCAGGAAGGGAGAAAGGAGAAAGGAGAAAGGGAGAAGGGAAAGGACGAGGCGAAAGGAGAAAGGGG
>CAZDBH010000298.1:0-10760 GCA_964503485.1 uncultured Bradymonadales bacterium
CCTGCGAGTTGCGTACTCGGGACGCCTGCATCGACCTCGGCACCTTCCATTCGGGCAATGCCTGCCTCGGCGGCGAGCCCGATGCGTTCTGTGGAGGCGCTTGCTGTAATCGAGCGACAGGCGAATGCACCGGCCCGGTCGCCGAGAAGGACTGCGTTGGAACGGGACTCACCTACGGGGGACGCGGTTCGACCTGCGATTCGATGGAGTGCCTGAAGGACCAAGACCTCGACGGCGAACCTGACGAGACGGACAACTGCATCTCAGTCCCCAACCCGAGGCAAAGTGACACTGGCGGTACTTTGACCGGTGGCAACTCGGGCGACCTATGTGACCCGACGCCATTCGAGTGCGTTGCTGTAGGGGATGGAGTCCTAGTGGGAAGCGGAGACGACGGCTGCGAGGCGATTTTTGCCGCGTCCAAGGAAGGCTTGGACCGGACCTGTGGCCCCGAGGATTGCGACGTTGATTGCTGGGGTGGGTGCACATTCTCTCGAACCTTCACGGATGGCGACATCAGTCGCACATTCTCTTGCTGTACGGTTCACCTCTCGGCGGGAGTGTGTTCGTGTACCGAGACTGCCTGCACCGGTTGTACCTGCGAATCTCGGGACGCCTTCTTGGCAACCTGCCGCGGAGATTGAGTTCGACTGACAAGTGGCCGCTCGAAACCGTTGATCTTCGCTGCGCCGATTCGGCCGAATGGCCCCTTGGTGCAGACTCCCCGACATTTGGACTATGACCTCCACGAACGCCATTTGGGCCGTTGAACTCTTGGGGTAAAACGGACTTGCCGGTCCACAGATCGCCTGATACAAGAGTAGCTGCGTAGCGTAGGGGTTGGCGTCACGGCCCGCACCCAGTTTGAACCTCCCCTCGGACAAATCAGCATTACCTTGGAAGGAGAACGCGATGTCACGATCTCAAGGCGACAAGTCTCTCCCCAGTCCGGAGCTCGCCGAAGGCGAGCAGAGTGGGGAGTCTCCGGCCCGGATCCAGTTCAAACACACGGTGGCCGACCTCCCCTACGACGAGCAGCTCAAAGCGATCCAACCGGATCTCCCTCCCATCCCTGAACCCAGTTGGAAACCCTCGGCACAGCCTGCTGCCACTGTTCAGATGAAGTTCGAGTACAAGTTCAGCAAAGGAACGCTCGATAGCTTGCCGGGTGACTTGTCCGACGACCAGAAGGGGCTGGAGGACTCGCTCCAACTGAGGATCAAGCAACTCCAGAGGTATGAGAACAGCAACTACTTCCTGGCCCACACCGCCGCTGACATGATCTGCCAACACACATCGCAGCTGATTTCGGAATACGGTCAGTCCAATCTAAACGAGCGTGTCGAGTTCTGGAGGGAACTCTATCAAGCGGCTGTCGAGTTTGCCGAGCTGACTGAAGACGACTGGGTGGACGAGGACCCTGACAATAGAAGCAAACGGCCGGGACGCTCAAAGGGTGGGTTGAAGTTGAGCGCGATGGAGAAAGGTCCGCCGGGAGGCACGCTCGAGAAGTTCAAGAAGGATATTCTCGAAGCGGGCGACATCTTCAAGTTCAACAAAGCGTCGATGAAGTCGATCGACAAGCGGATCGTAAAAATCGCATCGAAGTACGACGAAGGAGTCGCCTGGTTCGATGAACTGAGGGCCTGGGACCTCGAGCGCGACTTGCTGGACAATGTCGCACTCGGCCAGGCGAATGCACTTGCTACCGCCCTAGAAGGTACCTCGGCGGTGTTCGGGACCTTCGCCGAACTGGGCGTGTGGATTGCAGAAAACGCCTTGGATGCCGTCATGGCAAGCGCGTCGGATGACGTGCCGAGAACGAAGCTGGACAGGTTCCTTGCATGGGGGCTGGAGGAACGAGCGGCCAAGTACGACGAGATGAGGGAAGCTATCAGGCAGAAGAGAAAGGTGAACTCAAAGGTCGGGAAAGTGAGGAAATAGGGGGCTGTGGCGACCTCGACCCTCTCAGTGGAAGACTCCGAAGCAGCAGAAACACTGTGTCCCATCGAGGCCCACAGCCGACTGTCAGAAAGCGTGCTGTGGCAGCTCCAGAGGGCATTCTATCTTCAGCGGGGAACGGACGCGTGGCGACAGACAGTTCCCGAGTACATCACCAGCAACACGTTTATTGCTGACGCCTACGCCCGTGTTGTGCTCGGATTCCTCCGTGACTGCCATCCTACCGAAGCTGAAACAACGGAACGGAGTGGGACGCCGAGCACGATCGAGCGCGTTAACATCGTCGAGCTGGGATCTGGGTCCGGGCGTTTTGCCTACTACTTTCTAAACGCGCTGCGACGCAGCCATAGAGAGTCGAGCCGCGTGCTGCCGTTCCGCTATATAATGACCGACCTCGCCCAGGCCAACATCGATGCCTGGCGAGCACACCCGTCGTTCCAAGAGGCACTGAATGAGGGCGTGCTCGACTTTGCCCAGCTGGACGCGGAACACGACGACGTCCTTGTCCTACAACAGTCGAACGAGCGCATCTCCCAGGACACGATTGATAGTCCAGTGGTGGTACTGGCCAACTACCTCTTCGACAGCATTCCGCAGGACGCGTTTCGCGTGAAGGACGGTCGCCTCGAGGAGACGCTGGTCTCTGTCACGTCGCCCCGAGGTGAGCCAGACTTGGATGATCCGGCAGTCTTGGGCGGCGTCAACTACTCGTTCACCCAGGTTGCGGCTGCCCTGCCCCACTACGGCGACCAGGTCCTGGATGGAATTCTCGATGCGTACCGGGCGGAGTTGAGCGAGGCGAGCTTCTCGGTTCCAGTGGCGGCATTGCGTTGCTGCGAGCGTTTGCGACGACTGTCCAGGGGCAGACTACTCCTTCTTGCCTCCGACAAAGGGTATGTCCAGCTGGACCAGTTCAAACGGTCAGATTGTCCCGAAATCACTGTTCACGGTAGCATCTCTTTGGCTGTGAACTTCGATGCCATCGGCCGCTATTTCCGATGTTTCGGCGGCCACATGTTACAGCCGGCACACCAACACGCCCGACTACTAACGGTGGGTTTTTTGTTGGGGCCCCACTCTGCTGACCACGACTTCACCCGCCGAACATTCGCGGAGGCGGTCGGGGGCTTCACTCCGGACGACTTCTATAGCCTCAAGGCGGTGATGAACGCCGATTCCGGCCAGCTGAACATTGATCAGCTTCTCGATTTTCTGCGGCTCAGCCGGTCCGACCCTGGAGTTCTGGGCGGGTTTCTTCACCGCCTACTCGAGCTCGTGCCAGAGGTGGCGGCCGATCGAACGGGAGAGATACGCCGAGAGATCAGGTCGTGTTGGAACAACTATTATCATCAATCTGAAGAACGTGACCTACCCTTTGGACTCGCGATGCTCTTCTACCAGCTTGGGGATTACGGCGAGGCTCTCGAGTATTTTCAGGCCTCACGGGAGTTGTATGGCTTCGATCTCAACACCAGCCTGAACACAGCTCTTTGCCATTACGCTCTCGGCGAATTCGAGGCTGCAAGACGAGCTGCGAAGGAAGTTATCGAGGCCGAGCCCACTCACGAGCCTGCCCTCGCTCTATTGGCGCGAATCGGCCCGTAGGAGTCCGACTAACGCTATTCCCGCCAGTTGGAGCGCCAGGCTGTCGGGCGCTCGTAGCCAACCACTTCGAGAATCTCGATTGCCGCTTCAACGCGTCCAAAGGGCGGCATGATGTAGACCCCAGAGATGCGGTCTTTGACCTGCTCGAGTGCCTCTTGGGCTATACGAACTCCTTCCGCTCTCGCGGCCGGCCCACGCCCAACTTCGGCCATTCGGTCCCGAATATCCTGTGGCACCGTCATGCCCGGCACCTCATTGTGGAGGAACTCAGCGTTCTTATAGGACGCCAGCGGAAGCAGGCCAATCAAGGTCGGTAAACCGAAGTGTTTGGTGTCGTTAAGAAAGCGATCAACGACCGCGGAGTCGTAGACGGGCTGGGTCATGATAAACTCGGCGCCCGCTTTGATCTTCTTCTCGAGTCGCCTCAATTCGCGATCGTAGTCGGTTGCGGCGGGTTCGACGCCGCAGGCCAACAGAAATTGAGTTGCCCCTTTGATGCTCTTACCGGCTGGGTCCAGCCCGCGATTAAAGCGGTCGACGACGCGCAGAAGTCCGATCGAATCCAAGTCAAAGACAGCGGTCGCGTCGGGGTAGTCACCGACTTTGGGTGGATCGCCTGTGATGATGACGAGATTTCGAATGCCCGAAACGTGGAATCCGAGCAACTCGGATTGCATCGCCAGAAAGTTGCGGTCGCGGCAGCAGACGTGAACGATCGTGTCCATACCCACCTCTCGCATGATACGAGTCGCGAGGCTGGAGTTTGACATACGAACGGAGGCCCGCGCGTTGTCCGGAATGTTAACGACGTCGATGCCGGCGGCCTTTAGCATCCTCGCCTTTTCGATGGCGGAGCTGGGATCAAGGCCGACGGGCGGGTTGATCTCGACGCTGACGACGAACTCTTTCCGCGCCAGCTTCTTCCCGAGAGGTGACTTCTCGGCCGTGGTCCAGGGATCGACACCCAAGTCTTCGCCTTCGGGCTCGTCGGATACTGGACCACCCACCTGAATCTTTCCGCCACCGGTCATTCGTGCCGAACCAGCCATCTGGCGTACGTGTTCGGGGCCGGTACCGCAGCAGCCGCCTACGATCGACACGCCGAGCTTGAAGAAGTTCATGGCGTAGACTGCGAAGTACTCGGGTGTGGCCATGTAGAGGTAGCGTTCGCCCACTCGCTTTGGATAACCCGCGTTGGGTTGAACCGCGATGGGGACACCCTTTCCGACCATTCGCTCCGCGACCGTGTAGAGCTTGGCTGGGCCTTCGGAGCAGTTGGCTCCAACGACGTTGGCTCCCCACTCGCTCAGAAGTTCAACCACCTCTTCGGGCTCTGTACCGTCGGCAATCGTCGATTCGGTGAAGGCCATCTGGGCCACGATCGGGATATCTGGTGAGAGCGCTCGGGTGATCTCCAAAGCGATTTTGATCTCGTCGAGGTGTGTAAACGTCTCCAGGCAGATTGCGTCTACGCCCGCATTTAGGAGGACACCGATCTGCTCCTCGAATGCAGCTCTGAGTTCCTTGAGTTGGGCTTCACCAATCAGCGAGGGAGTCACACCGGTGGGTCCGACAGCACCGGCAACATAGGCAGCGTCGCCGGCCGCTTCACGGGCGATTGTGACCGCGGCCTCGTTGATCGCTTTGACTTGGTCCTCGAGGCCCGAGTTGTGCAGCTTGAGCCTATTTGCACCAAAGGTATTGGTCTCGATGACCTGGGCGCCAGCGTCGACGTAGTCTTTGTGGACACTTTTGACGAGACCCGGATCGGCGAGATTGGTCGCATCGAAGTTACGATTGATGAAGACGCCTCTTTTGTAGAGCTCGGTGCCAGTGGCCCCGTCGAAAAGAAGCGCCCCTTGGGCCACTCGTTCTAGGAATGATTGTCGCTTGGTCATGGTGCGTTTTAGCTGAGTTTGCGCTCAGTTGAAAGAGTCGGGCAAGAAAACAAAAAGGGCCGCCCGTTTCCGAGCGGCCCTTTGCGTAGAAACCTACGGCTTCAGCTTAGAAGTTGGAACCGAAGATATCGTACATGCCGCGCAACAAGTTCATCATCTCGAACTCGTTTGCGACTGCATATCCAGCTTGGCCGGAGTCAATCGCGTCTTGTGCACGTCGAATCATGGCAACAGCCAGCGGCTCAGCATAGTCTTCTGCGAGGCAGCCGGGTGTTTCGTCGGTTACTTCGTCGACAACGATGCAGCTCAGAGCAGCGTAGCACTCGCCACCGGCGCTGGTCGGGTCGCAGACCTCGACAACTTCGAAGCCTTCGCCCGGAGTCACAGTCTCGCCACTTCCTGTGCGGAAGATCTTACCCTGATCGGGGTAGTTGAGGCTGTTGTTCGAGGTGAAGAACGCGAAGCCGTACATGACCGGCAAGTAGCGCTGGCTGAAGGAGTAGAAGATATCGACGGTGTCGCCAGCATCGATTTCGTCGCCCGGTGTGTAGACGTCAGCTGCGTCAACCGTGGCACCAGTCTCTGGATTCATGATGCTGCCATCATTGAGTGCGATGGGAGCGAAGAGACGGCTGACCAGGTCAAACTTCCCGTCTTCGGAGCGAACCGCTCGAGGAGCGATTGCGCCAGCGTCTTCGAGGAAGAGTGAGTTGTACAGAGTCGTCATTTCCTCCTGGAAGACCAGGTAGGGCGGTACTGAATAGGTCAGGAAGTCAGCTCCAGTATCGGCACCGCGGACGGAGACGCTGGTGGAGGCAGACAAGATGATCGTGGCGGCGTATTGACCCCAGAAGTGACCACCTTCAGTTGGCCATACCCAGTAGTTGTAGCCCATGTCAGCGTCGTACTGCGAGAACTGGCGTCGACCCTGTCCCGGTGGGATGTAGAGTTCGGCGTTGCTGCGCTCGGAGTAGCTGGTCAGCTGGTAAATGTCCTCGTCCTCGTTGAGGGCATAGGAACCGTAGCTGGGCGTCGTCAGAACTTCACTGAACAGGTTCAAGGAAGCGAAGGCACCGAAGGTCCATCCGTTTGCCAAGACATCATCGGCCGACTCTCGGATAGCAACATTGAAGAGCCATCGCTGATAGTTGTCGATCATGTTGCCGTAGTAGCGGCTTGCCAAGCGGTTGAAGACGTCAAACTGACTCCAATCTGCACGGTCACGTCGGAAGTATAGGAAGGGGTAGTAGGTGCGATAACGCTCGATGATGTTGAGCGATTGCTCCAGCGGATCCGCGCCTTGGTCCCAAGCACGTGCACTTTGTCGCGCGCCATTCCAGAGGTCGGAGAGGAAGAGATACGGCACCTCAATCGGGCGACCTGCGTTCTCGACTTCACGCTGGTTCAAGACCTCTTGGTAGCGCTGCAAGGAACGCTCTGAGAGACGCTGACGGATGAGAGCAGCTGCTTCGTTCGGGTCAGCTGGGTAGTTACCACCCGTGGTTGCCATTTGCGTGGCAAGCGTCGTGTAGTGAATCTGCTCGAGGAGGTCTGTGTAAGCCGGGCTATCCAATCCTTCGTAGTTCTCGAAGATGGTTCGGGCGTCACCGACGTTGTCGAAGACTTCGACAAGACCACGCTCTTGTGTGTTGTACAGTGGGTGGTTGGAGTCGTACTGATCCGAGACCGTGCTGTCACGACCCGCCGAGTAGGCGTAGATGATGGCAGCTTCGTCGTAACGGCCGATACCCGAGTTGTCCATGTTGAACTGGGAGTGGTAGTCCATGATGGTCGAGTACTGGTACTCGCGCATGCGACCTTCGACCTGAGCCGGTGTCATTTGAGCAACACCGAAGATCTCAGCCAAGTTCTCGGGTCGACGGAATGGAACAACGTCGATTTGGCCGCCATCGTTGACGCCAATCATGCCCTCAGTGCGGAGCTCCCAGTACTCATCAAAGTAGTTGATGGAGTCGTAGGACCCTTGGAAGTTGTGGCGCAGACCGACCGTGTGGCCCACTTCGTGCTCCATGACGCCTTCGTAGATCTTGTTGCGCAACTCGTTCCAAATCACGTCGTAGTCGTTTCGACCGCGGTACTGCATAGCGAGACCAATGATGGTGTCGTCGAGTTGATCGGCCATCATGATGTTGTTTCGTGCGAGCTCGGCAACGCGTGCTTCGTACGCATCGTTCAACTGAGGAAGAAGGAACGAGCCATTGCTGAACATCATTTCGGTGATGTCAGCAGGAAGGTCGTTCATGTTCTCGACGCCGAACTCGGCGCGAATGGCGCCCATGACTTCGTCATCGACTGCGAGGGCACCGAGGCCCGACTCTTCGATCATCTCAAAGCGTTGTCGCGTCTGCTCGGGACGAGCCGAGAAGTCGTTCATGCCGTTGACTTCAACGTAGTCGATGAAGTTGTTGGCACTCTGAGGAATCATCTCGCGGAGCTGGATGTCCTCGAGGTTAATGTCGGCCAATGACGGGTCAATGGCGGTCATGGCGCGTGGGTCAACCGTGGGGTTGATTCGTGTCATAAGCTCGTCGCGGACATAGTCTGCATCTCGAAGACCGTCGATGGTCAAGTCGCCGTTGAGGAACCGGATGAGGTCGAGACCATACTGCGAGTAGGTGTCGACGGCCGAGCCGTAAACAAACGCTTGGCCGGCAATGATTTCACCTGTTTCCGGGTCGGGGTTGGACGGGCCGTATCCGAGCGGTCCGGACATTTGGTTGTTATCAACCCAATAGATGAAGTTGAAGCGAAGGTCGCCAGCGCGGGCTTCGAGGCCGACTGCGCCGCATTCTTCTGGGTCCTCTTGAACAACGGGGTTGTTACAGACGATGAACATCTGCTGGTCGAAGGCCTCGAGGTCGATACCCTGTGCACCAGCTGCTGCTCGGCGGAATGCGCGATCCCATTCGGCTTCGATGCCGTCAGTGGCCGGCATCAGTTCTTCGGGGTATCCCAAGCTGAGGTGGTAGACGACTGGTTCGGGTGTTCGCTCTGCCATCGGATTGGCCAGTGCGCGCCCTTCAGCGTCTGTGATCACGTTGCCGTTGCCGTCGCGCTGCCAGGTGTTGCTCCAGATGTTGTGTCGATTCGAGAGAAGAATCTGACCGCTGAGACGTGAACCGAAGCGCTCATCCCAAACGATTCGCTCGGTACGAAAGTATCCGAACTTCTGCTGGTCGAGGTCATCGTGGATGGTCGGCTCGTACTCACTGACTTCGGGTACCCGAAGGATACTCGTGAGAACTTCAACTTCGGAGCTACCGCAGTCGAAGGGAGCGTCCGGGTACCAGCCCATGCAGTATGACGTGTAGTCAACCAGCATCCGAGTGGTGAAGTCGAGGTAGAAGGCTGAACCGGCAGGATAGCTGTCGCGAGTCATGCCTGGGTATCGAACGTTGCTGGGGTTGAAGTGCTCGATGCGGAAGGCGTCTCGGCTGGCTTCGTTCTCTGGAACGTACCAGCTCAAGCCACTGAACATGGTGCCGTCGCCCCATAGAGTGGCGTTGTCGAGGGCGTTGCTCCAATTGATGCGGAAGTACTCTTGCTCCCACCAGTTGCGGTCTGAAGTATTCTCAGAAATGACGTTGGTCTGCTCACCAGTCGAGGAACTATAGCCTCGCTGGATGTCAAAGTGGCTGCTGATTGGATAGGCAGCGATCGCGCTCTCTTTGAACTCGTCGCTGAACCCCTCTTCCTCACCTTCGACGTACTCGATCGTGCCGTCGGCGTTGGTGATGATCTCACCGCGGGAGCCTGGATTGTTCTCGTAGGAGCGATAAGCGATGAGGTAGTCCTCGGTGATCTCCCACCGAATCTTCTCCATGCTGCTGGTCAGACCCACGAACCCTGCGAAGGATGCGGGCGGAACCTCAACGAACGTCTGGCGGATGTACCACTCTCCGTCCGTAAAATCCGCTTTCGACAATGCATAGGGCGATGTCCGATCAATATCGCCTACCTGCTGTGCGCAACCCGCAGCCAATCCTGCGACTACGGCCAACACCGGCAGTAACCAACGACTAATTCGCATTCTGGATCTCCTTACCAACTCGTTTTGAGAAATATCTTCGCCACGTTGCTCGGCCAACGTGAGAGCAACTGTTTGTGAACTAACGGTTCACCGCAAAACGGTCTTATCTGCAAAGCCCGTTCCAAACCCCACAATCATAAAAAGGCGCGGTTTTGTGCTGGTCTACATAGCAGATCAGGCCAGTACGTCAAGCGCAAAACTGCTGTTAGAAAATTGACATTGGACCTGCCGTTGGCATCAAACGAGGATTGGGCTATCGTCTGTGGGGGGGAGTCGGGAAGATCACCTAAATTTGAGGCATGAGCGGCACGTGATGTGGCTTCGAACAACCACGATACTCGGACTGGTATTCGCGCTGTCGTGCTCTGACGAGCCCGGCACACAGCCCTCCCCCGCCGTGGCAGACAGCGGAATCCAAGACCTACCCAGCACCGATCTTCGAGGCGATCCTGATCCTATTGAAGAAGTAGATTCGCTCGATGTCGCCGGAGACGCAGAAATCGAGGTCGAACCGATCCCACCAACCGCGAACGCAGGGGCCGACATTACCGGGCGAGCGGGGTCACCCTTGACCTTCGACGGATCGGCTTCATACGACGCCGACGGCGAGATCACCGAGTGGGAGTGGCAGTTTGGCGACGGCAGTACGCTCGAGGGTGAAACCGTACACTATACCTACAGCAACGCAGGCACGTTCATTGTCCGTTTGACCGTTACCGACAACGACGAACTCACCGATCAATCTGAAATCGAAGTCGAGATCGAAGCCCAAAACGAAGGACCGAGCGCCACGATCTCGGGTCCGAGTGAGGTCGTCGCCACTGAGCCGGCCTCGTTTCATGGCAACGATAGCGACGACGACGGCGAGATCGTGGCCTTCCTGTGGGACTTGGGGATCGAAGATAGCGAGCCTATCGAGGGATCTGAACTTGAGGCAATTTGGCCTGAGTGGGGTGAGTTCGAACTCACACTGACAGTGGAAGACGATTTGGGCGACACGGACACAGCGGCCCGAACCATCGACGTTTTGTCCCGGCCGACCGCCGGCATTGTCGGGCCCGAAGAAGTGACGGCTGGGGTCGAAGTGACCTTTGATGGATCGAGCACGTCTTCGGACGAAGACGGCGAGATCGTCTCGTGGGACTGGGTGTTTCCCGACGAACCTACCACGGCGAGCGGTCCGTTCCCACGCCACACGTTTTCGTCGCTCGGTGAGCTCGAAGTCACGTTGACCGTGACGGATG
>CAZDBH010000299.1:0-10752 GCA_964503485.1 uncultured Bradymonadales bacterium
GCAGCACCGATTCCCCACCAGAACTCAGATTGCATGCGGCAGAACAACGCACTAGAGCGATGTCCGATTGCAGTCCATTCTGGAGTCTTTCGATTGTGCGTGCGTCGCTGGGAAAGTGAGTTCCGAGAAAATTGAGTGCTTGAGCCTGTCTCACATCGCCGGAGTCGGCGGCCGCTAGCAACCAGTCCGGGACAGTCTCGAGCATCGCAAGGACTTCACGAGTCTCGCGTAGAATCCGTCTGATTTGCGGCGCACTCCTGCGTTTTGCCAACTTGAACTCGACGCTAGCTTGGGTTTCGCTGACCTCGAGCCTCACTACTGCTCCGTCCGCGGCCAATTCCGTTAACCCAACCGAAACGCCGGTATTGCTCGGTGGCAGCCAGTCTTGCAGATCTGAGAGATCTACGCTCGTAAGCCCCGCCAAATGCCGCAGATTGTCCGGCAGAGGAATAAGCAGTTTGGCTAGCCCAGCATCGAGGTTGCTGGCTCTCACGTGGACGGACGTTCCGTCGATGACAGCGGTGAACTGATCCACGGCCATCTCGCCATCGAGCGCCTTCGAGGCGTCGTACAGACCAGAGCGAAGCCCCGATTCGGCTCGGCTACGCCGCACTTCTTTGAGCTCTCGCAGCGCAATCGAAAGAAATGCGAGGAAGCCGCTACCCCAGAGCACCACAAATCGGTTGAACTCATGCTCACCGGCCGAAATCGCGCCACCCAGAAACATAGCGGCGATCGCGAAGTAGATAAGGATGTAGTTCAAGATGCTCTCCGAAACCTTGTTCTGGATACTAGTGCGGAATGTGGCGTGTTGGTAGTGGTGTTGGGGTTGTGTTTCACTTAGGAGGAAATGTGCCCACCCGGTTCCCAGTCATATTTATCTTTGCTGGTTTGGCTGGTGTGACTGTCGGGGCGGTTGGCGACATCGACGCTTCGGCGCAGGACGGGGACCCGAGCTCGGCACCGACGCGGCGGGTTGCGGTAACGGTCGACGACCTACCGCTGGCTGACGCAGGCCAACACAATCGGGATCGACAGCGCGAGATTGTCGAATCTCTGTGCCGCGTGTTCACCGAGCGCAGCATACCGGTCACCGGCTTTTTCAACCTCGATCAGGGGTACGCCGACCTCGTCGCTCTCTGGAGCGAGTGCGGAGTCGCCTTTGGGAACCACACGTGGTCGCATCCGCGCCTCAATGACGTTGGTATCGACGCCTACCTCGAGGACCTGGAGCGAGGCCATGTCGCCATTCGAGAACAGGTGGGGGAGGGCGCTCCCATCTTCTTTCGTTACCCATACCTCAATCAGGGCTTCGACCCGGCTGTACGGGACGCGATTCGCGCAAAACTGGTGGAACTGGACAGCCGGATTGCCCCCGTCACGATTGATACCTGGGATTGGCTCTACTCACGGGGCTACACTCAGGCGATCAAGGATGGGGACCCCGAGGAAGCCGAGCGCTTTCACCAATCGTGGCGTTGGAACCTCGAGGAGACCACTGAGCAGGCGGAGTTCTTCGCTACCTCCCTCTTCGGTCGGGAGCCACCCCAAATCCTGCTTTTGCACGGTAACGAGATTAACTCACTCTTTCTCGGAGAATACCTCGACTGGCTCACCGCGCGAGGGTACGAATTTGTGACACTAGCCGAGGCGCTGGCTGACCCGGCCTATCATGAGGCCGACCCATCACTTTCACCGACGGGCGACTCGCACTGGCTACGCCTGCGACGCAGTCGTCAACTCAGCGCGGACTGAGATGCTGTCACGCTGGTCGAAATGGACGCCGCCCGGTTAAAGTGGCCACGCGTTCGAACCGTGCACACAACCGAAAGACGATCGTCATGAAGACTCAATCTGCCCTCTGGGCCTGCTTAATCTCTGTATTGATCAGCGGCTGCTCAACCGAGCCGAGTCCGACGCCCGCAGCTGACTCGGCGCCAGAAGAAGGCGACCTGGTGGCAGATCCGACTGACAACGACCTCGTCCCTGCTGAGCCGGAGGTTGGTTTGGACGAAGTACCGGAGGATGAAAGCCCGGAGACGGAGGACGTGTTGGAACCACACCAATACGAACGTCTCTATCCTCTAGCAACCGAGTTTCCCTCTCCTGAAGGACTGAAATGGCGCCGTTCGATCATCCATCTGCACTCGACCCACTCCCACGACGCGTGCGACGGCACACCCCGACCCGGGGGCGAGTACAATCTACCCTGTCTGGCTGACCTTCGGGCTGCCCTGTGCCGCCTTCGCATCGATTTCGCCTATCTGACCGACCACCCAACTCACATGGAAGAGGTTAGTTTTGTCGACGCTTTGCTGCATGACAGCGAGCGCGATGAATTGGTGATGGACGGCGAGGAAACGATCGGCAATCGAATGACGTGTGACGACGGCTTTGTTGTCACAATTACTGCAGGCTTCGAGACCGCAGTCATGCCTCTGGCCTTCCGGGGGCACGCCTCCGACGACTTGGAAGAACGAGCTGCCATCTACAATGGAGATGATGCCGAAGCCGTTGCAGGATTCATCGAAGACGGTGCGCTGGTTTGGAGAGCCCATTCTGAGTCGCGGTCGGCCGATTGGCTCCGGGAACGTGGGATTCAGGGCATGGAGATTTACAATCTTCACGCCAATCTGGGGCCCGACATTCGAGAGGAGTTCTTGGACCTGGAGCCATTCGCCGTCTTCGAGGACATGGTGCCATTCCTCCTCGGCGATACCGACGCGGCACCCGATTTGTCGTTGCTGGTCTTCCTGACCGACAACCAACCATCATTGGACCACTGGGCAGACGTGCTGCAAGACCGGCCAATGGTTGGCACGGCAGGGACGGACGCTCATCAAAACGTCATTGCCGAGCCGCTGCAGGATGGGGAGCGATTTGACGGTTACCGCCGTATGATGGCTTGGTTCAGCAACTACGTGCTGACTGAAGAACCAACCATAGAGTCCTTCAACGAGGCATTGCTCGGTGGTCGCGTGATGATCGCATTCGACACCTTGGCTCACCCGGGCGGCTTTGACGCCTTCGCTCAGTCGAGTGATGGGACGCGGCTCGAAATGGGAACCAACACCCCCTTCCAAGAGGGGATGAGCCTGAGCGCCCAGGTGCCCGAGCTCACACCGGAACGAGCGCTTGGGACGGAGACGCGGCTTCGCCTGCTACGGGTCGAAGACGCGGTGTGGGAACTGGTGGAAGAGACCACCGAGACCGAACTGACTGCAGCAGTCCCAAGCGCTGGAGTCTATCGATTCGAGGTGCGGATCACACCGCGCCATCTCGCCCCCTTCATGGACCAGATCGCCCACTACGCCGAAAACGAGTACCCCTGGATCTACAGCAACGCCTTCCGCCTGACATCAGACTGATCCTCCTCACAGCCACCCGCGCACTGCTCACCGCCCACTGTTCACCCCTAACCCCTAACCGCCACTGTTTCAGATCGAAATCCGATCTGAGGCGTTTACATCGAACGGCACGGTAGGTCCTCTGGAGTAGTCTGTATGCGTACCTCGAATGTTCTGAAAGTGCTCGCTGGATTCAACGCAATTGTCATGTTGGGAGTCTACGGCTTCGTATCGACCGCACCGGACTATCAACCGGCCTGCGTGACGTGTGCCCACGTAGTCGAGCCTCCGCCGGATTTGCCCCGGGATACACTGAATCGAATCATTCCACGTTCGGGACTGATGGCGTACTACAGTTTTGATAGCTACAGCGGCGACCAGATTCTCGATGAATCAGGACGCGGAAACCACGGGCAGGCCGTTGGAGCGCGTTGGCAGGCGGGATCGGGCATCACAGGCGCCAGCTTCGGATTCGACGGAATCGACGATCTGATTCAACTCCCCGAAATTGCGTTGAACGACAGTTTAACCCTCAGCTTTTGGGTACGGACAACCACCCAGTCAGGATATTGGGGCACACCGACGCCGTTGGTTGACCGGAACCAGTGCCAAGAGCACGCTGACTACGCCGTGAACCTGAACTCACCCGGTTCGATCAACACAACGATGGGCTCGCCACAGGGCAACACCGTTTTGAATAGCCAGGTGGCGGTTACCCACGGCAGGTGGACCAGCGTAACCATGTCCTGGAACGCCGACACCCAGCAGGCTCGTCTCTATATCAACGGGCGACTCGACAACTCGACGACGTACAACGGGCACGATTGGCACAACATCGCCGATCCGTTCATGGTGGGCGCATCGAGTTGCGACAGCAACAGGTCCTTCTACAACGGGTCAATCGACGAACTCGCTATCTACAACAGAGCGTTGAGCGACTCCGAGGTGCTGCTGCTGCATGCTGAGAACGCCACGCTGCTTTCGAGATAGGCTCCAGCACCCCGTCCCGCCCGACCATTTTCGATTCTCTAGACCAAACACGACTGACCGCTTACCCTCGTCGAACACACAGCAGCCAGGACAGTCATGGGAAACCTCGTAGTTCACAGAAAGAAGGACCTCTCCATATTTCGGACGATCGCTCTCGGGACATGGAAGACCGTAGGTGACCCCAGTGTATACGGAAACATGCTGCTCCCGATGGACGAGGCGCTGCGCTACCTCGAAAAGTTTCGCGAAGTCAAAGGCAAACGCCTAACCGTTAGCCACTTGATGGCCAAGGCGATGGCTGCCGTGCTGTTGAAAATGCCCGATGCCAACGCGGTCCTTCGATGGGGGCGCATCTATGTTCGAAAGGACATCGGCATCTTCTTTCAAGTAGCCACAAAAGACGAAGAGACCGGCGAAATCGATCTCTCGGGAACGACCATCCGCAATCCCGACAAGAAGACACTCGAGGAGATCGTCGACGACTTTCAAAGCAAGGTGAAGGACGTAAAAACCGGCAAAGACGAGGAACTTGAGAACACACGCAAGTCGTTTCGAATGCTCCCGTGGTTTCTGGTTGGCCCGATCCTGAAGCTGATCGCGTTCCTGACCGTCACGCTCAACCTCAACCTCAAGAAGATTGGAATCCCACGTGACCCGTTTGGTTCGATGATGATCACCAACGTGGGTTCGCTGGGACTAGAAGAAGCCTACGTACCGCTCGTACCCTATAGCCGAGTACCTCTGCTTTTAGCCCTGGGGGCGATAAAGAAAATGCCGGTCGTGGAAGATGATGAGATCGTCATCCGCAAAACGATGCGGGTCTTTGCTACCTTCGACCATCGAATTCTCGACGGGGTTCACGCAGCAATCTGTGCCTCAACGCTCAAGGAGTGGTTCGAGAACCCGTTCGAGCACTTCGATCCGCTCGACTAACAGGCTCTGAACAGGCTCTAGGGTCTGGGCTTTAGGCTTCAGCATTGGGCTTCAGGCTGCGGCCCCAACTCCCAATCACTCTTTCTTCGGTCCGCAGCCTTTGCTGTGACAACAACAGTACGCTTCACAGGCCTCTTTGAGCGACTGAAGCGATTTGCCCAGTGTTCCTCCCAAGTGAATGTGCACGCCGTCGTCACGCTCTTCCACGTCAAACGTAAACAGTTTCTCTTTGCTCTTACTCATGTCGATTCTCCGTTTTGTGCCCAGGTGGGCGGTTTTCGTTACGAACATCTACGGTCATATCAACGTATGTACATATTTAAATGTGTCAATATGAAAAGTGAATATGCGGGCAAGACCCGTTTGCCGGACTGCTCCGAAGAAGCGATTGGTGTATTGCAGTATCGATCAGAGCTTGACAGGGGTGTGTGTTAGGTCAACACTTCTTGCGGAGGTTACTTTGGCCGCAAGCGACCCGACAGTGAGCTTTTTCAAAGCGTTAGCCGACCCGAATCGGCTGCGAATCCTGAAAATCCTGCTACAGGGGGAGCGTTGCGTCTCAGACATCTGTGCAGCGCTCGAGAACCTCTCTCAGCCCTCTGTGTCGCACCACCTTGGGGTATTGAAGCAGGCGGGGTTGGTTCAAGACAGACGGGACGGCAAGGAAGTCTACTACTCCGTACAGTTGTGTGAGATGGCGAAGTGTTGCGGCGACTTCTTCGCTCCCTTCGGAATCCACTTCGACACTCAGGACTGAGCGTGCGCCGCTCTGACGCGGGCTATGCTCCGATTCAATTGACGGGGTCGGGGGAATTGACTAGATCGCCGCTATGCGATTTGGACTGGCCGCTTTTATCATGACCACGAGTTTGGTCGCTTGTCAGGCGGAGCCTCCGACGTTCGGTCTGCCCGACCTCACCGAACAACGCCCAACCGACACATCACACACCGATTCGGTCGCGGGCGACCCCGAGGTCTCGGACCAGTTGGTCGAGACGAGCCCAGAAGACGTACCCCCCATCGGCGACACCGCGACACCCCAAGCCATCCGAGAGGTCGAATGGTACGATTTCTCAGTTGGCTACGAGATTTACGTACGCAGTTTTCAGGACTCAGACGGTGACGGAATCGGGGACATCCAAGGCATCATCGATCGCCTCGACTATCTCAATGACGGGGACACTGACACCGATGACGACCTAGGCGTCGACTTGATCTGGTTGATGCCAATCAACCCGTCACCCAGTATCCACGGCTACGATGTCACGGACTACCGAGCGGTAAACCCTGAATACGGAGACAGCGACGATGTGCGTCGCCTCTTCAGTGAGGCCGAGACCCGCGGAATTCGAGTCATCCTGGATTTGGTGATCAATCACAGCTCGAGCAACCACCGCTGGTTTCAAAGCGCGAATCAGGGCAGGGACTCCGACTATCGAGACTACTACGTCTGGAGCGAGGAACCTCGGGACTGGGCGCGGCCTTGGGGACCGGGACAGACTTGGTATCCCGGGACGGAGGACTACTACTACGCCCTCTTTTGGCAGGGCATGCCCGACCTGAACTTCGAGTCTTCGGCACTGCGGCAGGAGGTCCTGGAGATCGGGACATTCTGGATAGAGCAGGGGGCCTCGGGGTTTCGCTTGGACGCGGCCCGCTATTTGATCGAAACGGGTGAGGGAGTCGGTCAAAGTGATACCGCCGAGACCCACGCCTTTTGGCGCCAGTTTCGCTACGAGCTGGCCCAAGTCGATGCTGCTCATTTGCTCGTTGGAGAGGTATGGACGGATTGGGAGGTCGTCGAAACCTACTTTGGCACGATCCAAGACCGCGAGCTGCAGATGGTGTTTGACTTCGACCGCGCCGAGGCCGTGGAGACGGCGATCGTCACGGGCTCGCTCGGACCGCTGCGAAACACGCTCTGCGGCCGCCCCGATCCCTTGGAAATGGCTGGGGCCACAGGCGCATTTCTGTCAAACCACGACACCGATCGCGTTGCGACGACACTGGGAACTGACCAGAGCACAACTCTGGAGTTGGCGGCGGCACTGCTTCTACTCACTCCCGGGACCCCTTGGCTCTACTACGGGGAGGAGATCGGCATGGAGAACGGTGTTCAGCGGAGCGATGAAGCCAAGCGTCTACCTATGCAGTGGAGCGGCGACGTAGGTGAGGGGTTCACAACTGCAACGCCTTGGCGCTCACCTGCCCATTCGGAAGCCGGCCGGACTGTTCAAGGGCAACTCCTCGACCCAGATAGTCTGCTGCGGTCCTACCAACGTCTAATTCGGATTCGCCGTGACGCTCCCGCCTTGGCCGTCGGCACGGTTGAGTGTCTCGAGTGGAGTCAAGAGGGGGTACTTGCCGTGCGGCGCGAGTTCGGGTCAGAGGTCGTCTACACGGTCTTCAACCTCTCGTCTTCACCGGTGACATTCTCTGAGATCGACGGCCAGGATGGACCCTTCATGGACCTCTGGTCGGAGACAAGCCAGCCCGTTATCGAATTGTCTGCCGAGGGCTTCGCCGTGTTCTCGCTTGGGTCTCAGCGCTGAAAGCGTAGTCCAGGGTCACCAATCCGGATTGACGATTGTGCCCCCAAGGGGTACGCCTAGACCATGTACCTAACTCTCGTCTCCAATGCGGCGATCGTGGCTGCCCAGGCCTTCCTGCTCGTGTATTGGCTTCGGGGCCGGCCTAGGAAAGACAGAATCGTCTACGGAGCGGTGCTGTCGCTCGGCATTGGGCTGGCGTTTGCGGCGGCCGCGCTCATCCCTCGAGAGTTCATCACCGACAACTTTGTCTTGCTGCACGAGGGCAACTCGATGCGCGCTATCGAGGCGCTACTGGGTAGTACCCATGCAGGCCCAAATCTGACGGACCTGTGGGCAGCTGTTCCAAGCGACGGCCTGCCGATCCATGGCGCGATCCGGCTCCATGTTGCTCTCACCATTTGCATATCGTGTTTCCTCGTACTCGTCGCCTACTCGTGGCTTCGAATACAGCCCGTCTGGCTCGTGGTGTTGGCCATCGCCTACTTCCTGGTTTCACCGTTTGGCGAAGTGCTCTCGTTGAGCGAGCTGCCAGCAGCGCTGATCGGGTTCTACACGGCAGCGATGATTCTGCCCTTCGTACTTACTCGAGAGGCGAGCGAACGAGAGGTCCGGCTACTAGCGGCGGGGACGCTGTGTTTGGCGTCGTTCTTACTGTTCCGGACCCGGCCGGAACTGGTCATTCTAGCTGCTCCAGCCGCTGCGATCGGTGTGCTGAATGCGTATCAAGTGAGAAAGCCAGTCGAGTGGGTCAATGGGGCCTGCCAACGGTGCTTTGCCTTCGCTCGGAAACGCCCCTTTCTCCTTATCGTGGTGGTCCTGGTTCCGGGGCTGGTGGTGTCGCTCACGCTAGTGCCAGAACGGTCGTCATATGCCAAATGGATTGTTTCTGCGCTCGATCCGCTTCGACCTACGATTTTGAGCGCTCCGGAGGCAGTAGCCCGCTGGATGGCACCCACCATGCTCCTCTTGGTGCTGCTCGGCTGGTGGCACTGCCTGAAGCGCTGGGACCAGTTCGCCGCGTTGGCCGTCGCGATCATCCCTATCTATCGGCTCTATCGCTCCGCGAGCCACAACGTCGATTGGGAGTTGTTCCGGTACATGAGCCACCTCTGGGTTCCGCTGCTCCTCTTCGCCTTGGCCGGCATCCGACAGATTCAAAACGCCACAGAACGCTGGGGTTGGTCGCAACACTCGCGACGGATGCTCGCTGCTGCGCTGGCATTCGGACTCCTTCCGGTTCAGACCGGCCGGTTATCGTTGTATGACGGAGAGTTGATCGAGCACCACACCGCCCAGTTTTTGGCCGCCTCGATGCTGGACAATGAGGACTGCAGCGTTGTGGCAAGCGTGAACGACCTCCATTCCGACGATCGGTTCCTGGCCTTCAATAGCCAAGTCCAACCCGAAGGCTACAAGGACTACGACGACGCGCTGAGCCACGCACTGGAACTGACGGATGACTCCTGTGTCCTTTTCTATCGCAGTCTCTCTTGTGGGCTCGTCGGGGGAGCCCAATGTCCCCGCCCCGCAGGTGAAGTGGTGGCCGAGCAAACGGTTTCCGGTGAGCGCTACAGTTTCGTGCCCGAATATGGAGCGCTACCCGGCGAAAACCACCTCGAGTTTATTCGCCTGGACTTGGGTGACGCGGGAGGTCAGTAACCAGCTCAGCGCTAGCTCGGCGGCGGAGCCGCAATCCGATCGTCCCGAGCACGGAGGCAAAGAGCGCGAGAAACCCGAGCAGTCCGGAGACGATTTGCATCTGGCAGCTGACAGCGAGCGCGACGGAGGCTGCAAGGATGAACACTGTGGCGAAAGCAAGCCGATGGAGGGCACCGGTCACCGCCAGCGAGTGAACCGCCTCCTGACACAATCCCAGAAAGCCGACACGCGACTCGCCATCATGACGCTCCGATTTTGGGTAGGACGCCTCGCCCCAGGTCTTCGGACCCGCCAGCGCCACCCCAATAGACAGGTTTAGATGCGGTGTACTCAGTCGCTGCACTCGCTCGGCAATACGACGACTCATGAGCAGATAACTGCCGGCGTTGGCTGGTCGCTTCCCATATCCGGCGTTCTGAAGGCGATGATAGAGCCACTGACCAAACGTGAACCACCAGGTTTCGCTTCGCTGGCTCTTGGTCGCGAACACGACCTCACAGCCTTCTTGCAGTCGTGCTTTCCACAATTCGGCGATGTGTTCTGGCGGGTCCTGTAGATCGCCGTCGAGTACGACGATCCACTCCCCCTTGGCGGCGGCCAACCCCTTCTGTGTAGCCCCGAACTGCCCCACGTTGTCAGACAGCACCACCGGAACGACTCGCTTGTCTTGGTCGGCGTTGCGCTCCAACAGGGCTGGCGTTGCGTCGCTGCTCGCGTCGTCGACGACGATGAGTTCGGCAAGCGCGTCGAGTCGGTCCAGGACAGCGAGTATTCGGGAGATCAGCTCGTCAACGACCTGCGCCTCATTGTAGACGGGAGTCACAACCGAGAGGGCGATCGTCATCCCTGTGGTCCGAACCGCTGAACGATGTCTGCGACAGCCTGCTCGATGGCACCCAGCTCGACCTCACTCATCCGAGAGTGAAGGGGCAAGCAGAGCAGCTGCTCTTCGAGGCACTCCGTGTTCTGTAGAGAGCCCGAGCCGGCGGAGTCGGGTGCGAGTCTGTGAAGCATCGGCGAAAAATAGGCGCGAGTGCCCACTCCCGCCGATCCAAAGGCGGAAATGACCTCGTCATGTCTTTCGCGCTGGAGCCACGGGAAGCGGACGGCCAGGTTCTGGCCATTGGGCCGAACGCCAGCAGGTATATGCTGTACTTCGCATTTGGACGGTCCCAAGTTGCGGAATGCGCTGACCAGCCGGTCGTAGTAGCGTCGACGTTTGGCCAATACGTCGTCCATTCTGCCCAGCTCGTGCAGTGCAATGACGGCCT
>CAZDBH010000300.1:0-10683 GCA_964503485.1 uncultured Bradymonadales bacterium
CCTTGCTCGGGCTGACGATTATCTTCTTGTTGACGCAGCTCAGTCGCCACTTCAAGTTCGCCGCCTACGATCTTGCTTCGGTGTTCTCCCACGTCGTACCGGTGCTTTGGGCGGGTTTGGTAATTGGATGCGCCGCGCTGCTACCGTCGATTCTCTTCCGCAGTCCACTCATGGCGATCGGTTTGGGCTTCGTCGCGGTTTGGGCTTATCAAGGCAGATCGGAGCGGCTGGTCTCTGTCGTTCTAGTTGCTGGCCTCCTGGCTGCCCCACTGTTGGCGCAACGAATCGGCGCTCTCGTCGCCTCTTCGGCGAGTGTCTCGAGCTTTCTTCAGGAGGCTCAGGACAGCCCCTGCGATGGGCGCTGCCAATCCAGGCTCAGTGATCTCGCCGAACATCCGACCTTTGGCCCGTATGCCGCGTACACACAAGGGCTCCTTTTGGCCCGCCAAGGCGGTCAGGAAGACCTAAAATCAGCCTGGGACCTGTTGAGCGAGCAGCGTTTCAACGAGGAGGCCCAACCGTCGGCCGATCTATTGAGGGCGACGATCCTAGCCCTTAGTGGCTACGGCGGCGACGCGCGACGTGACTACGAGGATCTCGTCAATGCTGGGTCCCTCACGTCGGAACAACTGGTCGCTGCGCACTTTAACCTCGCTCGGGTCTTCGAGGATCTAGGCAGCGCACAGAGTCGCGACGAGCATCTGAGCTTGGCGCGGGATTTTGACCACGAAAAAGTGCTCGAGGCAATCCGTGTTGGAGAGAGGCGAACCAACCTGTGGCTCATGACGCCAGGAATGCCCTCTGAGGTTCTGTATCTGATGGCCGTCTCGCCCGACAGCCATACGTCGTGGTCAGCGCGGGACGAACTCTGGAGACCGCTCGGGGGACAGGTTGCGCCCACTGTTATGCAAGCTGTACTGCTGGGTTTCCTCGGTTTCTGTTTGTTGATGACAGTCCTGAGCCGCCAGATGAAGCCGAGTAAGGGGTGTCCCAAGTGCGGCTCTGTGATGTCAATCCGTGAAACACCAACCGAGGCGGGAGCCGGATACTGCAGCGATTGTTATCAGCTGTTCATGGAGGGCGCCTCGCTCAACGCTGAAGAACGATCGACGTACGAGAAAAGCGTCGAGTCTCACCAACAGGGACTTCGCCGATTGATCGTGATCGGCAATGTCGCCGGGAGTGGGGCAGGCTTTCTCTTCAGCGGGCGCGCTTGGCTAGGCGCTCCCCTGTTGGCAGTCGGCATCCTGGGTTTCGTTTTGATCTTCTGTCCGACCGCCGCCCTCGCCTCATCATTCGAAGTATCAACCAGTCAGTTCGACGGACGCCTCTTGTTGGCCGCCGCGTGTTTGACCTTCGCATACGGAACCTCATGGTTCCTCACGTGGTTTAAAAGACACTCACTCATAGGATCACAGTCGTAGGATGCTAACCGGAACACTCGGAGACGTTGGGCTCGACGAACTTGCTGCTCTCATGCATCAGCAGGGGCGGACGGGTGTTCTTACGCTCAGCCTCGACGGCGGAGCCGTGAGAATCCTGTTTCGTGACGGGATGATTTGTCAGGTGGACGACGAAAACCGCCCGCCTGAGATGCACATCGGAGAACTCCTCGTCGCCGGCGGACTCATTTCGAGGGCTAGTCTTGCCATGGCGCTCGAACAGCAGCATTCCAACAGGAAGCCGCTCGGCGCGAGCCTGGTTGGAATGGGTGCGCTCTCCCTCACCGACCTCTTCAGCTACCTGGACCTGCAGTTCAGGGAAACTCTCTATCCGTTGTACGGTGTTACCGAGGGCCGCTTCGTGTTCGACACCGTCGGATACGCAGCCCGAAACTGTGCTCCGCCGCCGCTTCCCGTGGAAGATGTCGCGATGGAGGCGCTTCGTCGCATTGACGAGATGCCCGAGATAACCCAGTGGGTCCCTGAGGTTAACACTCATTTCCACAAAGCTGAGCCAATCGATCAACTCCCACCGGGAGGACCCCTCGCGCAGGAGATCGGAAAGCGCGAAAGGACTGTCTTCGCGGCCATCGGGCACGACGAAAACGCCGATGCGACCCGGCTGGTCGGGCGAACCTGTCTGAGTACGTTCGACATCATGAAGGCGTTGGCCACGCTCTATCGGGCAGGCCATTTACTTCCGACCGAGCCGAGGGGCCAATCGGGCTCACACTCCGGCGTATCTCCGGCGATACCGAGCGGGTTCGCCCACAAACGGGCCGGCTTCATCAAGGCCTTCTGGTTCTGCTCGACCGTTGCAATCTGCGTTGCGACTGTCTTTCTGTTACTGGTGCAGAGCTACTTGTCCACGTCGTGGGCCCCCGAGGGTCCGGGAACCCAATTTCAGAAACCACCTTCGATCGAACGCCAGTTTCAGATCTCGCTGCATTTGAACCGGCTGGAGAGCGCGGTTGAGGTGTTTCGGTTGCAGACCGGAAGCTACCCCACCGGCCTTGCACAGCTGGTTGAGAATAATCTCGTCAGGGAGGAAGACTTGACCTATCCCGACTTCACCGAACCTTACGGCTACGAACAATCCCAGTATCAAAGTGCCAGCTATTCGTTCCGTATTACGATGCCACGGCACTAGCATGGAACCCAGCGACAACATCGTGTCGGACACCGATCCTCTCGTCCTCGAGCTAACAGGCGACGCCAGCGCCGAAGTGCTGTTTGGCCAGCACAACGAGAACTTGCGAGCCATCGAGGGAAGCCTCAACGTCAAGCTTCACACCCGTGGACGGCGGGTAACGATCGAAGGCTCGGACGACCGGGCCTCATTCGCCAGGGACACCTTGCTTCAACTCCATCGGCTGGCGGAAGCTGGACTCCAACTGACGCCACAGGACGCGATTCGGGCGACAACGACTCTTTTGCGGAACCCCTCCGTCCAGCTAACGGACATCTTTCTCGAAACCGTGTTGATGACGGAGGGTGGCAAGCCAATCCGTCCCAAAGGGCTCGCTCAGCGGAAATATGTCAATGAAATCCGGCAGTTCGACCTCGTCTTTGGCGTCGGCCCCGCTGGAACGGGAAAGACCTATTTGGCCATGGCGATGGCTCTGGATGCCCTGCTCAAGCGGAGAGTCAAACGGATTATTCTGACTCGACCTGCGGTGGAAGCTGGAGAACGTCTCGGGTTCCTACCTGGCGACCTAGCCGAGAAAGTGAACCCGTACTTGCGGCCGCTCAAGGACGCCCTACATGACATGATCGAGTTCGAGAACGCGACTCGTCTGCTCGAGCGGGGCGCCATAGAAGTGGCACCCCTCGCTTTCATGCGCGGCCGAACCCTAAACAACTCCTTCGTCATTCTGGACGAGGCTCAGAATTCGACTCGGGAACAAATGAAGATGTTCCTCACTCGGCTGGGTTTCAATACCAAGACAGTTGTCACAGGCGATGTGACTCAAGTGGACCTCCCATCGGAGCGACAGTCGGGGCTCTCGCACGCTGTCCGCCTCCTGGAAAAAGTGGACGGGATTCGAGTTTGCCGCTTCTCCGCAGTAGACGTGGTACGGCACCCGCTTGTGATGAAGATCATTCGAGCATATGATCGTGAACAAAATGACGATGGCTGACTGGGTCACCACAGCGTGAAGTTTGCTAGAAAAAAAGTCCGTGAGCAGCGCCCAGCCAAGCGGGCTAAGAGCCTGCCTGGTCTGATGCGAAACACCGGTTTGCAAGCCGTCGTTGTTCTCGCGATGTGCTCGCTGTTGGCCTTCGTCATCGTATTCCACACCGAGAGGCCAAAACCACTTCCGACCTTCGATCTCGTGGTGGGCGAGCCGGCGGCGGACGACATCAAAGCCACCCACAGCTTCTCTATTGTCCAGGTCGATCAAACCGGCCTCGAAGAGCGTCGGGCCGAGGCTGCAGCCGCTGTACTACCCATTTGGGAGTTCGACGAGGATCTGGCGGCGAGCGTCGATGGCCGAATCGAAGGTTTGTTTGGCCAGATCAGGCGGGAACTCAAGGACTTTGCCGAGGACTTTGCCAACGCCCAGATTCCAGAGGGCACTGGCGGACCGGTCGAGGCTGTGCCCGGTGCCGATCCACTCGCTCAGCTATCCGAACAGGATCTGCTCTTTTTCGTCACGGAACATCTCGCCGAGATTAACAGTCATTTGGGAACGAGGTTGACTGCCTCCCAGGTTCTCCCGATCAGCCGCTCCGGGTTTTCGACCGAGCTGGAACGACCGCTTCGGGAAATGGTGGCGGAGATACTGACCAAACCACTTGTTCGATCAATGGCTGACCTCGCCAACCCAGAGAACGGACTCACGTTGGTTCGCCTTCACGACGACGTGGCTGTGGGTGAGGAGCTTGTGGAGGACTTTTCTAACTTCTGGGACATCGAGAGCGCAGCGGAGGAAGTTCGCCGCCAAGTCGGCGCACTGACCGTGGGTACGCCAGAGGAGAGGCAAGCTGTCGCTGAGATGGCTACTGAAATCATCGCCGTCAGTATCAACACCTACTTCAATAGGGGTGGGACTAGGGCCCTCGAGCGACAGGCCGCTGCTGCCGTCGTACCACCCCGCGAGGTAGTTCACTACGTCAACGACCAATTCTTGGTACGTGAAGGCGAGGACGTTCAGCAAGATCACGTCGAAGCTGTTGAAGCGATGATCGCGACTGGTTCTGCTCCGAGCCTTTTCCGGGCCAACGAGGTAATGATCGGTGGCGTTATCTACGTCCTGATCGTGCTGATCGGCATTCTGATGTACGGAGTCCGCTTCATTCGACAGTTTAGCCCGAGCCTTCGAGACCTGGCCTGCATGACTGTCGTTCTACTCGTGATGGTTTCCGTGACCCGAGCCGGCCTCTCTTTGGCCGATCTAATCGGCGGCAAGAGCGCAGACTTCCCAATCGCCGCTGTCTATGCCGCCCTTCCATTCGCCGCCGGTGCGATGCTCATTCGGGTTGTCTTGAACGCCGAATCAGCCGTGATTTTCGCCATCATCTTCAGCATGCTCGTGGCGTTGATGATGCCCGAACACCCGATCTTCCCAGCCTACGTTCTGGTGGGGAGTCTTACGGGAACGGGAGCAATCGAGACTGTTCGGACTCGCATGTCGCTCTTTCGGGGCGGAATAATCGTCGGCTTCGTGAATTTAGCTTTTGCGGTAGCCCTGGGGTTGTTGGGATCAAACTTCGTATCGATACAGACTGCCCAACTCTCCCTGCTCGCATTCGCTGGTGGAATCACCGTGGCGATCATGGTCAGCGCGTTGCTTCCGGTCGTTGAGAGTGTGTTCCACTATATTTCTGATTTCAAACTGCTCGAGCTCGCCAACCCAGACCATCCCGCGTTGAGAAAACTGCTGTTACACGCGCCGGGCAGCTATCACCACAGCATGATGGTCGCCAGTCTCGTCGAGGCAGCCTGCAAAGCAGTCGGGGCACATGCGCTTCTCGGCCGAGTGGGAAGCTACTATCACGACATCGGAAAGACCAAGAATCCTCAGTACTTCGCCGAGAACCAAAAGGGGAAGAACCCGCACGACAAGCTGAAGCCTCATATGAGCGCGCTGATAATTAAGTCGCACGTCAAAGATGGGGTTGATATCGCCATCCAGCACGGCCTCCCAGAAGAGATCATTCGCTTCATTCAGGAGCATCATGGCACCAGCCTAATCGAGTTCTTCTACCACAGGGCGAAAGAGGCGGCCGATCCGGGCCTCGAGGAAGTGAATGAGAAGGACTTTAGATACGCGGGTCCAAAGCCCCAAACGCCCGAGACCGCCATTTGCATGCTAGCCGACGGCATCGAAGCCGCCTCTCGGGCGATGCAGGAGGCGACACCGGCGCGATTGCAGGGCTTGGTTCAGAAGATGATCAACCGGGCGTTCATTGACGGGCAGCTGGATGAGTGCGACCTGACCCTACGCGACTTGGACGCCATCGCCCGAGCGTTTATCACGATTCTGTTGAGTATCTATCACCAACGCCCCGAGTATCCCGACAAGAAGAAAGAAACGGCCAACAAGATTCCGAGAGTCCAGGCCCCGCAGGAGAACACAAATGGCCGTGGCGATTCAGATTCGGGAGACGCTAAAGAAGCAGAAGATAAACAGCCTGCTGCTAAAGAAGAAGGCCCAGCGACTCTTAGACGCCTTGGAATTGACTGATTCCGAGCTTTCCCTGTTACTCACTGACGACGACGAAATCCAACAGCTGAACTTGGCGTACCGCGATAAGGACGGACCGACAGACGTATTGGCCTTTCCTTTAGAGGATCCGGATGGCCTCACCGCTTCGTTTGCGGGCCCCTTGGGGGACGTCGTCATTTCCGTCGATACCGCGCGTAGGCAGGCTTCCGATGGCTTTGCTGGGGCGCGTCTCAAGTGGGAGGGTCCCTGGGATTTCGACCTGGAGCTGCTCGCTTTGTTGATTCATGGCACGTTGCATCTGGTCGGTCACGACCATCACCATCCAGATGAAGAAACCGCGATGAGAAACCAAGAATGCGAACTTTTTCGCTTACTCGCCTAGGCCCGTTCAGACCGTCGAATACCGGCTAAACTGTACACTGAAAGGCTGTCATCCTTACTTTAGGAAAGTGGACGTTGTGCCGATATCTCTGTTTTATAGGGCTTCACATAACGAAAGGGTCGAAATACATGGATGTCTCACGTCAGCTCCGAAAACAGACCGTTCTCTTGTCCGTCATCCTTCTCGTGGTCGTTGGTATTGCGCTCGTGACTTCGCTGGGATTCATCGAGATTATTCCCGACAGTGTCGATCGCTTCGATGTACCCGAGCAGGCTGAGGCGCCGGCGATGGCCGAGACGACCCGCATCAGCACACTCGGGCTTCACGAGGTCACCGGCTCGTTTCCGGCGACCCCACTGGGAGCGCACGCAGCTTGGGCTGTCGAGCAAGTAAATCTTCAGGGACTTTCCCTTACTGAAGAGAGTGTCCGAGCTCACATGGCGCCGAGTGTTTTTGAAAGCACTTCGCCCGGATTTGTTGTTGCTGAACTCAACCAGCTTTCGGGGCGGAATGCACCCTACGCGTTTGTGGGGTTCCTCGAGGCACCAACGGCGACTGAGATGAAAGCTGTGCTCATGACCAGATGGGGAACACTTCAGGTCCTCAACCTCGTTGCCGAGCCAGCCCCACCCCATCTTCTTACGACTCTGTGGTTCGGGAACTGGGAGTAGAAATCTCCCGGGACCCCTCGAATATTACTGCCACCCCCTCTACAATACGGCCTGATGTTCAAAGGGCCTCAAACACTGTTCCTTCTTTCGTTTGTAGCCGTGCTGACCGGCTGCAACACCGATCCTGAGCACGAACGGTGGGGACAAGCAACTGCCCCGGTCGTGTACAGCGAGGACAATCGGCTCGATTACTACGCCCATCCGGACGAGAGGCTTCGACAGATCGCCCGCGAATCTGTGCTCGCTGTCATTCCCACGGACTTGGTGTCGATGGAGGATGACGGGCGCGTGTCCATCCTGGGCCCGTCCCTTTCGGAACACGCCAATCTGTGCGATGGCGAGCGATTCGCCGATCAGATAACGGCCTCCATTTGTTCTGGGGTTCTGATCTCAGATGACCTGGTTTTGACGGCGGGGCACTGCCTGGCGGAGCGGGACTCCTGTGGCTCAGTTTACTTCGTGGCAGGCTACCACTACTCGGCGGCCGGGAGTTTGAACCCGATCGACTCGAATGATTTGTACCGATGTGCAGATGTCGTGGCCAGTAGGAACTCGGACGGCGTTGACTATGCCGTCATTCAACTCGACCGCGCTGTCGGAGCCTCACGCGGACCCGTGATGCTCGCTGACCCGGAGGTCGACCTCGCCAACGGCGACTCGATCCACGTGGTTGGCTTCGGCGCAGGTCTTCCGGCTAAGCTCGACAGCGGGGGACGGATACTGGATACCCGGTCGTCGTCACGCGACTTCTTCGTTGCAACGCCCGACACCTTCGGTGGCAACTCAGGCTCACCGGCGTTCAACGAGAACTACGAGCTGGTCGGATTGTTGGCTCGAGGCCAGGACGACTACTCGTACGAAGGGGGATGTGCCCGCGTCCAGGTTCATCCGAGCGACGGGAGCCCGGATGGGGCAGAAGAACTAACCTACTCAGCGAGAGCGGTCGAGGCGCTGTGCGACACGGCGCCCCATCTGGCGCCTGAGATTTGCGCGCCGTCTGCCGAAGCCTGCCGATCTGGCGCTCTGGTCGGGTCGGACCGGCTCGTTGTGGTCATGGAATTGGGGGAGGACCACGACTCGGGCTCCTGTGGCGGCGAGCAGGGTCCAGAGCGAGTGTTTCGTTTTGACTTTGACGAGGTAACCGAACTCAAAATTCGAGCCTCGGGGACCGCCCCCGTCCTCTACCTTCGGAATGGCTGTGAACCTGGATTCAGCGAGGCGACGTGCTCCTCCGCCCCGGCCGGAGGCACTGAAACTCAGCTCGGTATCTTCATGGCCCCGGGTACCTTCTATCTTTACATTGACTCGGGAAGTCCCGAACCCGGCAACATTGTCCTCGATATCGAGCAGTCCCCTGTTTGCGGTGATGGTTGCGCCCCTGGGGCCCGTCGCTGCGATGGCTCCTCGGTCCAAGAGTGTCGGCGTGTGGACGAGTGCACTGAGTGGACGACTCGACAAACCTGCCCGGAAGACACGGTTTGTTCTGAGGGAGAATGCAACCCGATCTGCGCGATCGAGTGCGATTTTGGCGAACAGCGATGCACAGACGAGGGGCTCATCACCTGCAGTGTCGCTGGCAGCCGCTGCAACTTCTGGAGCCCACCAGCCCCATGCCCGCTAGGTACGGATTGTGTCTCCGACCGTTGCCAAGAGACCTGTGTGGACGAGTGTTTCGCCGGTCAGATCGAGTGTCTCGGCGGGCGAGAAATGCAGACCTGCGGAGACTTTGACGTCGACAGCTGTTTGGAGTGGTCCTTGCCTTGGCCCTGCCCCCCCGGTCAATCGTGCGACGGTGCGGAATGCGCGTGCCCTGAGTCATGTGAGGTGGGGACAATTCAGTGTGATGGTGACTCGTTATCGGCTTGCCAGGTTTCTGACGGCTGTGCGGCCTGGACCCCCCTCCAGACGTGCCCAGCCGGGTGCGACGAAGACGGGTGCTTACCCGCGTGCAGCGACGAGTGCGTCGAGGGAGCAGTGCAGTGCGCTGAAGATGATCGAGAGTTCTTGTGTCAGTTCGAGCCTAACGTGGGCTGTTTTCAGTGGTTCGGGCCGATCGACGCGTGTTTCTACGGATGTGAAAACGACACCTGCGCTCCGTGTCCTCTCGACCATCTCGAACCGAACGACACCCGCGATGCTGCCACGGCGTTGGAACTCGGGCTAACGGAGAACTTGAATGCCTGTTCGACCGATTCGGACTGGTTTGTGTTCAGAGCTCTCGGAGAGGAACGGAGCGTTTCAGTGCAACCCCTTTCGGACGGTGGGAGCCTGGCTTTCGCATGGTTCTCGGCTGACCGCCTGCTGTCCGAAGAAACAGTGAGGGCCGGCCAAGAGTCGGTCATGGAGTTCGAGAACGACCTGCTGTTCTTACGAGTGGACCCAGCGAGCCGCTTTTTGGTGGAGTACGATCTGATCGTGGTCGCCGGCACCACTGCAATGGATCGCTGTACCCCAGGTGAACGCCTATGTGTCTCCTCATCCAGCTATCTGAAGTGCGTCCTAGACGACGCCGGTCGAGGGGCATGGTCCGAAGAAGCGTCCTGTTCTCCGGAGACGGAATGCGCCGCTGGTCTTTGTTTGTCCCTACCCGACGACCAGGGCTACACGGCAACGGTCAACCAGATTCCACCTGCGACTGACCGGCCGCTGGGCCGGCAAGGGGTGGGCTGTTCGTGCGCCGCAGCCGCTACGCACGGTTGGTCCACTCCGGGGTTTGTTTGTTTGGTGATGCTCGTACTCTTCGGGACGAGGCGACGGCGAATCGATGCCGGTCAGTGAAGTCTCTTGCTGGCTAGAGCCAGTCCCTTCGAGACGGCTGAGTGATAATCGTAGTCGATGATAATGTCGGCCGGGAACCGGTCCTGGAACAGGGCGCGTACCGCAGGCACTTGGCAAGTTCCCCCCGTGAGCACGGCCGCATCGATTTCATCTTCTGAGCTCTCGACCCGCTCCAATAGACTATCCAAAGCCGATTCGATTCGCTTGATGTCATCGCGAATCCACTGCTCAAAGTTGCCTCTCGTAATGCGACATTCGAGTTGCTGGTCTCCCGTGTCGAGGCTGAAGGTCTCCTCCTCAGCCGTCGAAAGGGCCACCTTGACCCGGGAAACCTCGCGATAGAGATCGAATCCGAGGTTTTCGTCGACGATGGCCCGTAAGAGTTTGATCCGGCTCGGCTCCTCCGCTCCCTTTTCGAGGTCGGCGAGAAGCTGCTGAGTTTCTGGACGGTCCATGAACGCTATCTTGTGCCAGGCTCCCAACTCGCTGTAGATCGGGCTCGGGATCGTCCGCCTGCGCCCCATTACGCGGTAGTGCCCACCCAACCCGAGCCTCGGCGCAATTGCATTGCGTACGATTCGGCTGTCGAAGGTGTCACCGGCGATTCCCACTCCACCGGTCCCAAGCACGTCGAAATCGGCGCCGCGGACGCGAATCAATGAAAAGTCGCTGGTCCCGCCACCGAAATCGCCGACTAAGACCGTTGCGGATTCGTTCAATTCGCTTACGTAGCGAAC
>CAZDBH010000301.1:0-10635 GCA_964503485.1 uncultured Bradymonadales bacterium
TGGAGCGCTATGCGCGACAGGCTCCTAGCCCCAATTTCAGAGACTTTTTCGCGGACGTCAGAGAGCAGCGACTTTATCGGTTCCTCCTCGGCGTGACCTGGCCAGATGTCGAACGAGTACGTGCTTCCCCCGATTTCCTTGGGAGGGGGGACCTCCGTCGGCGCCACACGAGTCGCGATTGTCTCGAAGACAGCCTGAAAGTGGTCGTAGACGGCAGCTTCCGCACTACCGGACGCACCAATCGGCATGACGAAGCGAGCCAGCGAGTAGCGGGTTACCCCACCCTTTTCAGAAAGCCCGAGCTGATTGCGTTCCGCCAGTCCACTAATTGCCGCGGACACCTGAAGGTCAGTCATGTTGATGCGTTCCACCAACTCAGGTTGTGAAATCGGTCCTTCGCGGAAAATCGTGATGCCGACGAGCGCTTCGCGCGCTCTTTCAGCTCGGGCTGGGGTGTACTCGTCCAACTGGTCCGACGTGGCCAGACGGTATGTCGAGGTTGGGCCACGACCTGTCCGATCCGCTAGTCCGCTGTCGACTAGGTCACCTAACAGCCCGCGGACCGTCGCCTCGTCCTCTCGGTAAAACCGAGTCAGGGTTTGACCCAGCGTCACCTCGGACTCCGATTGCAGGTACTCGAATATGACTTCCCAAAGCAATCGTCCGGTATCCGTCCGGCTGCGAGACAGACGGCTCATTCGATACTGAAATGAGCGCAGCGGTATGCCGAACATGTCAGCAATCACCTTTTGCCGAATGTTCTGGGCCTCCAGTTCAGCCACAATACTGCTGAAGAAACGATCGGCAATCCCGTTCAAGGATGCCCGGTTCCCCGAGGCAGTGGCCAAACGCGCAATCAGGGAGCCAGTGCCCCGAACGATGCTATGAATGAGCTTGCTCGTATCCAAGACTCGCCCCAATAGGCTACTCAAGTTACGCGCTGGCCCGAGCGCCGGCAAGTGCCGGTCGTTTTCGCACAGATCAGATCGGCCCGAGGCGACGTCCGAAAGCACCGCTGTGTTCGATCTGGTCAACTGCACACCCCGTTTGATGGCTGCTCGAAGAGCAGCGGTCCGCAATCCGGCAGCGGTCCGCAATCCGGTTATGGGCTTCATTAAAGCCCTCACAATCCCTAGCTACTAGTGCAAAATCTTGCGCACCAAACAACGCCACCGGAGCCATGATTTGGTGCGTCGGTAAAAGCCCGTCTTCCCCAGTAATGCTAAGGGCCACCTACAATTCGAGAATCCCCTAGGGGGTGCCGATATAACCTGTGGAAGTCGTCCGGAACGGAAGTTACGAAGCTACATTGAGACCAGAACCCACGCCAAGCAGCGGTTTCGCCGCGCTGACACACGGAACGCTTCGGAGGCGTACCGCCGTCCGGGCCACCATAGTTGCCATCGTGGTGGTCGGTTTCGGGGTTGGTCTCTATTTCGCAAACCAGACCGGTGAGTGGAGCCTCGCCCTCAACATCTACGTCGTTACTACCCTGGCTGCGGTCCTGATCACCCGGGTGCGGCAGACCGGGTTTCTTCGCGACATGCGCGCTCAACTCGTTGCTTTGCTCCGAAACCCAACGCTCGGCATTTGTTCCGTCGACAAAGATGGTCGGATTACCGCAATCAACAAGTCCGGCGTGAAGATGCTGGGATTTCGAGGAGCGAGACAGGCACGCGGCAAGCTATTCTCTGAACTCTGCGACGATGAAGCAGACTCCCAGCGAATGGCGAAGTTCATCGACGCTTCTTTCAACGGAGGCCAGGGAACACAACAGTTCTGCCGTCAGGTCAACCGCGGTCCACACCACTTCCGGACAACGCTATTACCCGTCAATTCGGCGGCAAGCCGGGTAAACGAGCTTGTTATCGCCATCGAGGACATAACCGACCAATTCGAGTCGGACAAAGCGCTGCAAGACCGAGAGCGGGGCTACACACTGGCAGCTAGGAGCTCCAACGTCGGTCTCTGGGACTGGGACCTCAGAACAGACAAAGTGTTCTACTCAGAACGTTGGCGCACCATGTTGGGGTACACTCAAGACCACCAATTCAGGACACCTGACGACTGGTTCCGACGAGTCCACCCCGACGATCAGGACGCCCTCCAGCTGACGATCAAAGAGCACCTCGACGGCACGACTGCTCAGTTCGAGTGCGAGCACCGAATGAAGATGGTCGACGGCGGATACAAATGGGTGCTCTCGAGCGGAATGGCCGCTCGCACGAAAGATGGCGAGGTCTATCAGCTCGCGGGCTCCCAGACGGACGTCCAAGCGAGGCGGAATGCCGAGCAGCGCCTCAGACACGAGGCACTACACGACCCCTTGACTGGTCTACCCAATCGCACTTTGTTCAGGGATCGACTTCAGACGCTCCTGCGGCATCAACCACAGTCTGCCGAGTCTGTCTTCGGCGTCCTCTTCCTCGACCTCGACCGATTCAAAGTGGTCAACGACAGCCTGGGGCATCAAGCGGGCGACCAGCTGCTCAATGCAGTGGCCCATCGCCTCACGACCTGCGTCGGGGACTGGGACACAGTCGCCCGACTGGGTGGCGACGAGTTCACCATTCTCATCGAAGAGGTTCAGAAGCTTCACGACGCCACCGGCGTGGCCGACCGAATTCAGAAGGAGCTGACTCGGCCCTTCTTCGTCAAAGGTCAGGAGGTTTTTACTTCCGCTAGCATCGGAATAGCCACGTGGTCACCAACCCACGAGCGTCCCGAAGACATGCTCAGGGACGCAGATACGGCGATGTATCGCGCCAAAACAAATGGAAAGGCCCGTTACGAGGTCTTCGATCGAGAGATGCACACCGCCGCGATGGGCAGGCTAAAGTTGGAGTCCGAACTCCGACACGCCATGACTCGCAAGGAATTCCACCTTCACTACCAGCCCATTGTTGACCTGAGGAGCGGACAGATAAGCGCCTGCGAGGCCCTCGTTCGCTGGCAGCACCCTGAGCGGGGTCTCCTCTATCCGGGTCAGTTCCTGTCCACCCTCGAGGAAGCAGGACTCATGATCGAGCTTGGTGAATGGGTCTTGAGACAGGCCTGTACCCAACTCGCGGAGTGGCGAGGCATGGGTTTCTCGAAGCTAAAGGTGTCGGTCAACTCCTCTCCGGAACAATACCAACGTGGAAATCTGATTGGCCTCGTTCAGGAGGTCCTGCACGATCTCGAGCTTCCCCCAGATAGCCTTTTCCTCGAGCTGACCGAAGACCAGGCGATGCAAGACATCGATCGCACCATCGCCACACTGACGGAATTGCGAGAACTCGGCGTCGGTATCTCACTAGACGACTTCGGTACCGGCTACTCCTCCCTGAGCTACCTGCGCCGGCTACCAATCACCGTCCTCAAGATCGCTCGGGAGTTTGTCGCCGACATCGGAAAAGGACCCCAAGAAGCGACTATCGCTTCCACGATCCTTCACCTCGCTCACAGCTTGGACCTCAAGGTCGTGGCCGAGGGCGTCGAAGGAAACCCGGACCTCCAGTTTATGGTCAACCACGGTTGTGATGCGGTCCAGGGCTGGGTCTTCTACAAAGCGATGGAAGCGGAACAGCTGACGGCTCTGTTAGAAGCGCCACCAAAATTGCCAATACCCAAGCCACACGCAGGCGTTGCCACTGGCGATCTCGCAGCGGTCGCGCCTGCTACACCAATCGAATTGCCCGCTGTGGACGACACCACAGCTCCGCCGGTTTCTGTGAAGAGTGGCACGAGCGACTGGCCAAAGCTCGCCCATTGATCTGAGTCGGCGCCGGAGCGGCCGGTCACCGGACCTCGAGTTCCGCCACTTCCTTGAACGCATCCACAGCCGGATTGGGCTCCGGACGACAGATCAACTCGTATTGGCGAATAATGTTGAGGTCGGTCAGCGGAATCTTGGTCAGGCGGCCCTCCGAGAGTGCGACCCGAACGGTTCGACTGCTCAGAAAGCCTATCCCTAGCCCTGCACTGATGTACTGCTTCATTGCCTCGCCGCTGCGAACGATCAGGCTATGCCTGCCGAGGTCGATTCCCAGGCTCTTCACCGCTTCGTCGATCTGGTCTTGCAGCTCACCTTCGCCGTAGGAAATCAAGCGGTGCTGAGACAACAAGGCCCTCGCGCTCTGCGGAACACGGGCTCCCGGAGCCAACTCTGGCGGGCCGACGCAGACCAGCGGGTCGACCACCCAGGGTGACGAGAGAAGATCCGGGCTGCGCGTCGGACCAGTGACAATTCCCAGGTCGATCTCGCCTGACCGGACCTGCTCAATCGTTATCCCGGTCCGGCCTTCGTGGAGACTGAGGCGAAGTCCAGGATAACGGCGAATCAACCGGGAGACTGGACCCGGCAAGAAGTATTCGAGGGCCGCAGTGCCCGCTCCGATCCGAAGTGAGCCGTGTTCAACCCGCTCCCACCTCCGGAGGTCCATTCGCATCCTTTCGGACTCCGATAAAAGCGTCTGTGCGCCACGAAGGACCCGTTCGCCGGCGGGCGTCAACCGGATCTTGCCTCGTCCTCTCGAGCGCAGGATGAGCTGCGCACCGAGGTCGTCCTCGAGCCGTTTGAGTGCTGCACTCATGCCGGGCTGGGAGATCGGGACCTTGGCGGCGGCCTCGCTGAGGGTTTCGCTGCTGGCGGCGACTGAAAAATAGTGAAGATCTGCTAGGTCCATGTGACGTCCTGGAGCCTTTTATAGCTAATAGTAATGTTAAACACAATTAAATTAATCGTGAATATTATTTAACCCTGCCTTAGGTTGCGCCGTAGTTTGAGTTGAGGGGAAATGCATGGATTGGCTGATTTACATTCCGTTCGGGATTCTCGCAGGTTTCGTCACCACCGCGTTCGGCGCTGGTGGCGGCTTGCTGATGGTCATTGGCCTGAGTTTTTTCCTAGACATCCCAACGGTTTTAGCAGTCACGGCACCCGCTTTGCTCGTCGGTAACCTCGCTCGCGGCGTATCAATGCGAGACGATGTGAAGGTCGGAACGGCAGGCGTCATCGTCGCTGGCGCCATTCCAGGGCTCATTTGCGGAGCATTCGTCCTGACAATGGTTTCCGCAGCCTCACTCAAAGTGATGTTGGCCATCATGTGCTTGCTCTACGTCGCAGTGAATCTCGGCAAAGAGTTTGGCGGAACTGTCACCCCATCGATGCGCGTCACTGGGCCTATGCTCGCCGGAGCTGGCGTCGCGACGGGTGTCGTTGCAGCCAGCGTTGGAGGCGGCGGTCTCATTCTCGCACCCACCCTGCGCGGCAGGGATTTGGAGCGAAACGCATTCGTCGCAACCAGTTCAGTGGTGGGCGCTGCGATTCACATCGGCCGAATCTTCGGATATGGGGCGATCGGACTCGCGAGCATCCATCTCTTCGCTGGTGCTACCGTGCTCTCGGGCGGTGTCCTGTTAGGCAACAGCGCCGGACGTCGCGTTCTCGGGCGACTCAACCCGAAACAGTTTCGATTGGGACTGCTGGCGATTCTGAGCGTCATGGGCCTTGCTCTCTGGTTCTAGCGCCGCCTCTCACCTTCTCATTCGATTCGACTCGTCTCTTACCCTAGCGACGATTCCCTTTTTGGAGTATCCACATCATCAACGTATTTCACCGTTGCTACGCAAGACGCCGTGCTAGACGACTCGATTCGTCGAATCTGGAGCACGAAGGACGAAGGAGTTGAGGATGAGTAAGTTCTGGTATGCATTCGTAGGATTCGTTTTGGTCGCCTGTTTTGCAGCTTGCGAAGTGGAAGAGGGCGATGCCGACGCCACTGGCGACGCTGTTGATGACACCGCGGCCAATGACACTGACGAAGGCCCCGCCGAAAGTCAGGTCTGTGGGGACGACTCGCTGCGCCAGACGAGCTGTCTAGCGGACTTCTTTTCCTGCTATGACCCTTCCGGAACATGCACCGAAGGCACTGCCAGTCCATCGGGCAATATTCCGATGATGTCTTCGGTTTACGCAAATGGGGCGGAATGGCAGTTCGGTAGGGACGAAGTCTCTGGCGACGCCGCAGCAAAGGTCATCGGTAGTGATGGGGTTACCTGCGCGACCGGTACCGGCTCTGAAGCTGTGGAAGACGAGATCGACCTCACCTTCACTCACCCCGGTGACACCACAACGACACTCAATCTCGTCACAGACGGATCCGGCAATATGGTCGTGACCTGCCCAGACGGTACCACGGAAGCGTACTCGGCCAGCGAAGCCGAGACCATTCTGGGTTGCCAGGGTGTGAGCTGCAACTAGGCCAGACTAGGATTGTGCAGTTTCAACAGACAGTGACGATCTCTACGACAGGGCAGGGGCTCTACGAGTTCACCGAGCGGGCTCGGCGACTCGTGGAGGAGTCCGGCGGTCAGATTGGGACCTGTACGCTCTTTGTCCAGCACACTTCCGCTAGCTTGACCATCCAAGAGAACGCCGATCCCTCGGTACAGCGCGACCTCGCTTCGTTTTTGGCAAGATTGGTCCCCGAAGGGGATCCTATCTACACCCACACGGATGAGGGACCCGACGACATGCCGGCCCACATCAAGGCCGCGCTCACGTCCACTTCGCTCACGATCCCAATTTCAGACGGGCGGCTGGCTCTCGGTACCTGGCAAGGTATCTATCTTTGGGAGCACAGGACCAGGCCACATCAGCGCAGAGTCATCATTCACATGAATGTCGACTAGCGTTTCATAACGGTTCCGATCCCGAAACGATTGTGATAGGTTCCCGCCGATTTCGACCCAGGCGGAGCAATAGCATGAAAAACCTATCTTTCTTGTTCGGTGTTCTCACTGTCATGATCGTTTCAGGAGCGGCAAGCGCGCTCGATAACGATGTTGTCGACAGCGACACGGAACAAACGACTACAGAAGCTGTCGGTGGCGACGTTCTCGCCCAGAGTGGTGAGGCGAGCGAGTCCAGTTCCAGTAGTGGTCTGGCTGACTACGTCGAGTCGCAACTGAGCGAGCCCGAGCAGTCCTTTCCTTACATCGAGAACCACGGTTACTTTCGCTTCCGAGCAGACAACTTCTGGAATCTCGACTTGAACACACAGGGAACCAGCCCAGTGTTGCCCCCGCTGGAAGCTACACCTCGCGTCGAGGAGTCGATCCCGGCCGACCGCGGTGACTTCTATGATCCAGAGGCCGAGCTCCTGTCATCAGCAAACATTCGATTTCGCTATCATCCGATCGTCCACATTACGGACACCATGCGAATCAACGCTGAGATCGATCTGCTCGACAACCTGGTTCTCGGCTCAACGCCAGACGGTTTCACGGCCTTCGGGGCATCACCTGACAATCGCTTCGACGTGCCTCTCGTGGCCTTCACTCCCGGTCAGCAGGTCCCGAACGAAGACTTGACCCTCGGGGACTCGATCCGAGTGAGACAAGCCTATGCGGAAATGAACTTTCTCGGCCTGATTCGCGTCGGTCGGATGGCCAGCAACTGGGGTCTGGGTATCCTCGCCAACAGCGGTGGCGCCTACAATGCCAGCCCACTGGCCCCGCGTACGAGCCACCGAGGCGTTGCTCTACAAGGATTCAACTGCATGGATTGCGATTACGGCGACCTGGTTGACCGATTCATGTTTATCACTCGACCCCTGTCGACCGTGTATGTCGGATTTGTCTACGACTGGGCGTCCTCGGGAACCGTCTCCTATCTCGAAGACCAACCGCAGGGCCAGGCACGTGACCTCAGCCAGATCGATGACGTCAGTCAGTTTGGCTTCATCGCGGTGAGAAGCCATAACAGCGATGCTGAGCGCCGTGAGCGCGATCGACGACTCAAGGAACTTCGCCTTCCAGTTATAGAAGGTGGTGTCTATCTCGTGCATCGTGAGCAACAAGCTGACCAGGGACAGACTGGTTTCTTTCCCAACGACACAGAGACAGCCTTTGCGCCACGCTTGGCGACCGCATGGATTCCTGACCTGTGGGTACGACTGCTTTGGGAGCCGGCTTTCAAACGGCGCATCCGTTTGGAGTTGGAAGCGGTCATGATTGTTGGCGATATCGAGAATGTTGAACCGGGCCTTCCAGACGATGATGGCGGCTCAGCCCGTGAGCTGAACCAGCTCGGAATCGCCTTCGAGTCGGACTTCCGATTCAACAATCTGACCACTGGTCTCAACGCAGGCTACGCCTCGGGCCGATCCACCGAAGGTGAGAACGCACGCTTGGCTCCAGGTTGGGGTGTGCAAGACTTCAACCCCGTCACCGGTGGAAGTCAGTCCGACCGCGATGTCACCAACTTCAAGTTCGACCGCGACTACTTCGTGGACTCGATCATGTTCCGCGAGGTCATTGGCACCATCACCAACGCGGTCTACTTCAACCCATACGTGCAGTACGACTTCTTCACCGCGCAGACGAGTGCAATGGGCGCCCGTCTGGACGGAATCTACGCGATGGCACCTCAGCCCGAGGTCACTCCGGGTGGTGAGTCGGGAATCGGCCTCGAGGTCGACGCGACCGTCTACTACAAGAGCGACAACTACCAGGCCGACGTCTCCGGCGGCGCTTTTTTCCCCTTCGGGGCTTTCAACGGCGTTACCGACCGAGCCCGGATCCCCAGCATCGCTAACTTCTACGAGCTCAACAACAGCTACGAGGCAGCAGTCGACGCCGAAGAGGCGTTCACGCTCCAGTTCCGGCTCATGTGGGCCTTCTGAGCGTCTTGGCTCCGAGCACCCAATTCGGGACACTCCTTCTCTGCCTTCTAGCAGGCTGCGCAGCAGCCGGTAACTTCAGCCCAACACTCGAGCAGGTCTCACCCGCCCATTGTGTGCCAACCGCGGGCTCGCAGCGCGGCCTAGTCTTCGAAATCCAGAAGCCACCTGACGCGCCCGATGACGCGATCGTGGCATTGTTCCGCGACGGAGAGCAGGTCCAGGCCTTCGCCGTGACCGATCTGCCCGACGACCAGCCGATCCAGATTGGCGACGCCGGGCTCGAGCCGGGTACCGTCTACCGTTATCTGTGCGGGAGCTGGTTGGGCGACGAGCTGCTCCAGCAGCACAGCTTTGAAGTGACCGCCGGCCCACCACCCGATGCACCACAACCGCCACACCTCTCGGTCGATCAGGGCAGGGTACATATCTCCTGGGAGCCGCGAGCCCTTCATTCCATTGCGATTTACAAACGAAACGTGCTGGCAGGTGACGAGGCGGTTTCGATTGGACCGTTGCTCTACGAGGGCGTTTGGGTCGATGACCAGGTGACGTCCGGCGGAATCTACGCCTACTCGCTGCGTTCCATCATCTACTACGATCAGGTACCTTGGGAGAGCGAGATCGGAACCGAAGAATACATCGAAGTTCCTTAGGTACCATGAATCATTTTAGACCAGTCCAAGGTGTCCTCCAGGCCGAGGGAGTCAACCTCGAGGTTATCGCCGCAGAGGTAGGTACACCGACCTACGTATACAGCCGGGCGACGTTCGAGCGGCACTATCGTGTGATCACCGAGGCGATTCCGCTCGCCGATGTTCAGGTCTGCTATAGCGTCAAGGCATGCAGCAACCTCTCAATCCTGAAGATGCTCGGGAAACTCGGCGGTGGCGCCGACGTGGTTTCTGGAGGAGAACTCGAACGCGCCCGAAGAGCCGGTATTCCAGGCGATCGGATTGTGTTCTCGGGGGTCGGAAAGCAGGCCTGGGAGATCGAAGCGGCCCTGGAGCAGGACATCTACGCGATCAATGCTGAGAGCCTCGTCGAAGCTCATCTTATCGCCGAGCTTGCTGCACAACGGGGCGTGGTGGCACCGATCAGCCTGCGAGTGAACCCGGACGTTGATGCCAAGACCCATCCGTATATCGCCACCGGTCTGAAAGCCAACAAGTTCGGAATCGCCCTCGAACACGCCCTAGACGCCTACCGTGAGCTCTCAGCGCTCCCTTCGCTCAGGGTCGCGGGAGTAGCTTGCCACATTGGAAGTCAGCTGACCGACCTCGAGCCCATCGAGTCGGCGTTGACCCAGATGCTCGGTCTAATAGACGCCATAGAAGCCACGGGAAGTAGGTTGGATTATCTCGATATGGGAGGGGGCCTAGGCATCCCCTATGACACTGAGACTCCTCCCAGCCCAACCGAGTACGGCCAGTTACTTGCTCGACACCTATCGGGCCGAAAGCTCAGGTTGATCATTGAGCCTGGGCGGGTGATCGCCGGAAACTCGGGCGTTCTGCTCACCCGCGTGGTGCGCGTCAAAGACACGGACGAGAAGCGCTTCGTGATCGTCGATGCGGGTATGAACGACCTAATCCGTCCGGCACTTTACAAGTCCTACCATGGCATCGAGTTGGTCCGTCCGCGACCTGGAGGACAGTCCTCAGTGGTTGACGTGGTCGGTCCGATTTGTGAGAGCTCCGACGCCTTTGCCAGGGCCCGCGAGCTGCCCGAAGTCGAAGAAGGTGACTTGCTTGTCCTCAGGTCATGCGGTGCCTACTCGTTCACCATGGCCAGCAACTACAACTCGCGCCCAAGACCCGCGGAAGTTTTAGTCGATGCCGACCGTTACGCGGTTATCCGTAGTCGCGAGACGCTCGAGGAGTTAATGCGAGGAGAGCACGTGCCCGACTGGCTCTAGGAGCCTGTCGCGCATAGCACTCCAGGCTCCGCCATTGGCTTTTAGCGATTA
>CAZDBH010000302.1:0-10610 GCA_964503485.1 uncultured Bradymonadales bacterium
TTCCCTTTCCCGCGTAGTGATTGAATTGCAGTGATGCGCGGGTACAATGCGCGGCATTCCGGGCCCTGAAACCATCGGACAAAAAAAAGAACCATGCGCCAGCCATTATTCGTTGTATTCGCCCTCGGACTGCTGCTTACAACCACGCTCATAGGGTGCAAAGACAACTCCGGGGGCCTCAAACAGTCAGAAACGGTCAATACGTTACCCTCCGGCGAGATCGAACAACCTGACCGTAGAGTGGAAGAAGACCTGGGTGAAGGGGACGTGAGTGAGGAGGACATGGGCGAGCTGGTCCTATGTGTGCCAGAGCCGCCACCCGAGGCGATGATTCGAGCCGGCGAAATCCACGAAGACGTGATTCTGACGCCCGGCGGTCGTGGGGTTAGCACACCGGGTCAGTCAATCGATATTCGAGGCTTTCCTTCGAGTGTGACGATCACAGCGGATGGGCGGTTCGCCTATGTTGTGTCGAACAGTCGGCACCAGAGACGCCTTCAGGCCATCGACGTGGCCAACGCCGAGCTCCTTCAGGATCTGAACCTCGCCGATGTCTTTCACGGCGCGGTACTCGACCCGAATCAGACCAGACTCTACGTGTCTGCTGGTCCGGATCGTGCGGTACACCGGCTCGACATCCAAGAAGACGGTACCCTCGAACTCTTCGACACCACGCCAATCAACGCCTATGTGAGCGGTCTCGCCCTAAACGCGGATGCCACCCGACTGTTTGTCGGGGCATTCGGGGCGAAACACCTGCTCGAGATGGATATCTCACGTTTTGGCGAGGATGACGTCGTTGTCGCCGATTACTCGCTGGAGGCGACCGTCTGGGATGTGTTGTACCTCGCAAGCGGTGAGGTCATCGTCTCGAGTTTGGAGGGCAACTCCGTGCAGGTCGTTGACCCCTCCGAGGGCACCGTGAGCGATCCGATTGAACTCGGCCAAAGCCCGATGGGTATGGTGCAGGCCAGCGATGGGACCGTTTATGTGGTCGTCGCAGGAACGGACGAGGTTATCAGTCTCGACTCGACGAATTGGGAGATTCAACACCGCGGTGGCGTGACTGGTACTGCACTTGTCGACGAAGACGGGGAACCCCTTCTTCGCAGCAATCCGAACAGCCTGGCCCTATCTGCGGACGAGTCTCAAATCTACGTGACCCGTGGCGCGGACAACGCGGTCAGCATTCTCAACGCCTCTGACCTCTCGTTCGAGGGTGCCTTTCCGACGGCCTGGTACCCGACAGCCGTAACCCGGGTACCCGATAGCGACGTGTTGGTCGTGGCCGAGGGTCGCGGATTCGGCGCGTCCGATGTGGAGGGCGAGTCTGGCCCGAGCACGACTGACGGAAGTGTTACGATCGTCGATGTCGACGAGCTTGATCTCGGGGCGGAGACCCAGCAGGTGGCAGACAACTTCCAGCGGCCGCTCGATGTCTTTCCCTTCGAGTGTGATGGCTTCTTCCCTATCCCGACGCGACCAGGACAGGAATCGCCTATTGAGCACATCATCTTGGTCGTCAAAGAGAACAAGACATTCGACTGCGTTTTCGGTGACATTGATCTGGATGTGGACGGCGATCCCAGCCTCGTTCGATGGGGTGAGGACATCACACCAAACATCTTCGCCTTGGCCCGTGAGTTCAACCTGAGCGACAACTTCTACGTCGAAGCGGAGAACTCTGACATGGGCCACGTTATTCTCACGGCCGGTTATATGAATGAGTTTTTCGAACGGATGTGGATCGAGACGAAGCATGGTGCCAATGGCTTCCAGGGTTACCAGATACGTCCCGAGACCACCCCGGTTAACGGCAACCTCTTCACTCACCTGATCGATAACGACGTCGACTTCCGAGTGTTCGGTGAGATTGTCGGGATGTTTGCCGAAGCGGCTGACGGCACGATTCCCTTTGATTCCAGCGATTGGAGCTACCCAGGTGGCGCTGCCTACAGCATGGGCGCCCGCGACTCAGCCCGAGCCGAGTACGTCGTCGAGCAGATCCAGGAAGGAACCCTAGCACCATTCACGTTCATGTTGTTGCCGAACGATCATACCGGCGGAGCTGCCCCGGGAAATCGCACTCCAGAAGCCGAGGTCGCCGATAACGACGAAGGCGTGGGTATTCTGATTGACGGGCTGTCTCACTCGGAGTTCTGGGAATCCACGGTGGTTATCGTCACTGAAGACGACCCACAAAGCTGCGGTGACCACGTTCACCCGGAGCGGTCTTTCGTGCTGGTTATCTCGCCATGGGCGCGGCGAAACTACGTCTCGCATGTGAACTACTCATTCCAGTCCATATTCGCGACCATCTTCCGCATTCTCGATCTTCCGCCGTTGGGTCGCCACGACGCATCGGTTTCTCCGATGTGGGACTTCTTCACCGCAACGCCTGACTTCACCCCGTACACATATATCCCGCGCCGAGTGGGGGATGAGAAGATTTTGGACGTCAACACGCCTGGCGCTCGCGAATCGATGAGAATGGACTTCCGCGGACCAGACCGTAATGCGAACCTCGGTGTCGTACTCGATGCTTACCGACTCTGGCGAATGGGTCAGATCTCACGAGACGAGGCCCAACGTCGCATTGACGAGAATATCCGAACGCTGCCCGGAGGCGAGCTCGGCGACGCCGAGTCACTCGAGGAGTATTTCGAGGAGGTCATTGAGGAGGCTGAAGAAGAACGCACTGCCTTCGACGCCTCCTGGGCGGCCTATGAGGCATGGGCGCAGGAACGAAACCAACCTGTACCCGTTCTTCACGGCGCTCCCCTGGACGAGGCGACGATCGACGCCGTCATGGAGGGCCGGATCACGGTCGAGGACTTAAACTGGATTCCTCAACCCGATATCGAGGAGTAAATCACCCGACTGACGAAGGCGGAAACGGGGTCTGTGACGCGGCTTGCTAGCCGCACAAGGCCGCGCCCCGATCCAACGCTTCGAGGTTGCGATCGAGCAGCGCCCGGTGGCGGCGAGGAAGATGAATCTGGATTGCCTGCTTCACTTCTGAGAGGGGGACCGCTCCTGTCGCCGCAACCAGAGCCCCCAAGCACAGCACATTCGACAAGCGCACGTCGCCCAACTCGGTGGCGATTTCAGTAGCAGGAACACGGATCACTCGGATATCGGTTCGTTTGCTTTCCTGCGGCACCAGCGAGGCATTGACGATCAGAACGCCGTCCGGCTTGATCAGGGGCTCGAAGCTCTCCATCGAGGGGATATTCAAGACGATGGCGGAACTCGGTCGGCGAACCACGGGTGCCCCGATTTCTTCGTTTGAGATGATGGTGGTGCAGCGGGCCTTTCCACCGCGCATTTCGGGGCCATAGGAGGGAATCCAGGTGACGTGCCGACCCATGTCCATCGCAGCATAGGCGAGCAGTTGTCCAGCGAACAACGCGCCCTGACCGCCGAAACCTGAAATGATGATCTCGTGTTGCATGGTCAGCTCCTAGCGCTTCTTTTTCGCCTTCATCAGTTCGCGAACGTCGGCACTCACACGCGTGTCCCCAACCGGGAAGTAGGGCAGCATGTTATCCGCACCCCAATCCAGGGCCTCCTGGACGCCCATTCGCCAGTTGGTATTGCAGGTTGCCAACACCTCGACCAATGAAAACCCGAGTCCGGCGAGCTGCGTTTGGAAGGCCAACTTGATGGCTTTGCGAGTCCGTCTGATTCCAGCCGGCGTGAAACAAGCCTGGCGTGTAACGTAGGCTGAGCCCGGCAATATCCCGAGGATCTCGGCCATTTTGAGCGGGTAACCTGCGGTTTCGACATCGCGGCCTGTGGGGCTCGAGGACGTCACCTGTCCAGGCAGCGTCGTTGGCGCCATTTGGCCACCGGTCATGCCGTAAATGGCGTTGTTCACGAACACCGTCGTAATGAGCTCGCCCCGATTGGCCGCGTGGATAATCTCGGCCATACCGATCGAGGCCAAATCGCCGTCACCTTGGTAGGTGAAAACGACGTGTTCCGGGCTCACCCGTTTGACACCGGTCGCCATTGCAGGGGCCCTGCCGTGAGCCGCTTCGGCGATATCGAGATTGAAGTACTTATAGGCGAGCACGGCACAGCCGACTGGTGCGATTCCGATGGTTCGATCGCGCACGCCCAGCTCGTCGATCACTTCGCCCACCAGCCGGTGAATGACGCCGTGGGTACATCCCGGACAGTAGTGGGTGGGCGTCTCGGTCAGCGAGTCGGGATAGTCGTAGACACATTCCATTCCGGCGGGCGCTGATTCGGTGCTCATAGCGTGCCTCCCCGTAACTCGGCCTCGAATTTCTCGACTTCTGCAGTAATCTCCTCGGGCATGGGAATGACGCCGCCTAGACGTCCGTAGAACCTGTCGGGCGTACGGCCTCGAATGGCCAGTCGAACGTCCTCCACCATCTGGCCGGCGTTCATCTCTGCGACCAGGACGCCTCGTACCTGCTCCGATAGCTCGGCGATCCGAGCCGTGGGGAAAGGCCAGAGCGATATGGGTCGGAGTAGGCCGACTTTGATGCCCTTGGCGCGCGCCTCCCTAATCGTGGTTTGGCAGATTCTGCCTACGGTGCCAAACGCGACGATCAGCAGGTCTGCGTCGTCGGTCTCGTATTCCTTGTATCGCACCTCTTCGGCAGCGATCACGGCGAGTTTCTCTTGTAGCCGCAGGTTGACTGCCTCGAGGTTTTCGGCACCGAGGTAGAGCGAAGTAATGATGTTGGGATCACGCCCCTTGTTGCCGGTCAACGCCCAGCCGGGTCGGTCCTCGAACTTGCGCAGTGGGCGCATGGGTGGCAGCTCGGCTGGCTCCATCATTTGCCCAATCGCGCCGTCGGCGACTACACAAACCAAGGTTCGGTATTTGTCGGCCAGATCGAAGGCCAGAACGACCATATCGATGGCTTCCTGCACATTGGCTGGTGCCAGAGCGATCATGCGAAAGTCACCGTGGCCGGCCATTTTCACCGCTTGAAAGTAGTCGCCCTGCGAAGGCTGGACGTTTCCTAGACCAGGTCCGCCGCGCATGATGTTGACCAATACGACGGGCACCTCTGAGCAGGCGATGTACGAGAGCCCCTCCTGCATCAAGCTGATACCCGGACTCGACGACGACGTCATCGTCCGGACGCCTGCTGAGGCCGCACCGTAGACCATGTTAATCGAAGCGATTTCGCTTTCAGCCTGTAGGAAGATCCGGCCCTCTTCGGGCATTCGTCGGGAGAGATGTTCGAGGACTTCGGTTTGAGGGGTGATTGGATAGCCGAAGAACGCCTCCAGCCCGGCCCTCACCGCCGCTTCGGCGATGGCAACATTGCCCTCTATCAGTTCTTTGGCCATGTCGCTCCCCTAGGCTGCTGGCGCCGCTTTTTCTTTCTTGCGGCGGGTCTCGCGGTAGACAGTAAAGACCACATCCGGGCAGACGATCGCGCATACCGTGCACCCCGTACACCGGGTGGGATCGGTCTGCTCGACCGGTCGATATCCTTTTGCGTTGAATCGCGTGGTGGACAGGCGAAGCATGCCGGGGGGGCAAACGTCGAGGCACAGCCCGCACCCTTTGCATCGGTCTTCCGCGATCTGGATCATGCCTTTTGCCATCGCATTCACCTCGCGCTTGAGAACGACGGGCGACCCAAGTCACCAACATCGTCCCCCCTCTCGTCTCACCCTGCAGCCCAACCCATTTTAAATCACCTTGCGGCCCTTCAGACAAGAGCTATTCGTACCTTTCTATCCGAGAATCGGCTGAAGGCTGAAACCACTGGGGTTGCGAGCGTTCAAAAAGAGGAGGGCGTCATGCGAGTTCGAGCGCCTCGACGTCATCGATACAGGGTCCAATCGGGCTGGCGCCACCGGACGGGTCCTCTGGAGCCGATGTCCAAACGGTACCAACCACTCGCACCGCCTTGCCCTGCATCGAAATGGATTCGTCGGCGGGGCGGCGTGCGTTGTCGTCCCAAATGGGTAGAAAGGCAAGGCAGCTTTCGTCTTCCAATACGATGATCGCATGGCCGCGGAGTACTTTTGGGCCAATCCGCGCCATGCGAACATCGGCTGCGCGGTATTCTCCGATGACTTGAACCCGCTGCCCGTCATACGAGTGCACGTCGTTGCTCGTCGAAATCGCGGGGAGCGTCGCCATGTCCTGCGAGAGGGCGGGAAATCGCAGTTCGGAGCGTCCCTCGAGGATGATTCGTGGCCCAGGCGGTATCGAGCTCGACTTGCCCTTCGAAGAACCTACCGCAGTTTTCCCGGGCAAACTCTTTGACTGGACTTCCCACGTGGGTTGAACGCCCGGCGGCGCCTTGCTCGGCGCCGGCTTCCCAGGAGGCGGCTTCTTGGATTCCACCACGGTTTCGCTCCCTATGGCTTCTTGGGTTTGATTTTGTAGGACGGCCGCATGGCCATCGACGTCGGCTTCGTCCCGTGTTGCTTGTGGACGTCTCGATGCTGCTCGTGAAACGACTTGCCTTTCTCGGGGGAGCCGACGCCGTAGAGCTGGAACACCCAGTCGCTGTTTTGGACCGATGTTCCGTCTGCATAGCCCTCGAGAGTCATGGTGTCGGCGCCGGACTTCATGATGACGCCAGCCCAGTGGAAGTTCCATGTCCCCTTCCGGTCTTCTGGGGCCGTTCCTACGGGATTCAGCTCGGGATGCTCGGAACCGTGGGTGCTGATGTGGAAGGCTTCTCCAATTTCCGGGTCGGCGTACTTGTTGATACCGGCCTTCTTGTCGAGCGCATCCTGTTGTTCGGCCGTGAGCGAATCGTAGACCGTTCGAGCGTAGTCATGCAGGCGCTTGGCGGCCCAGACCGATTCTCGATAGAGTTTTTTCTTCGCCTTGGCACCAGCGGAGCCCTTCGGGCCGCCTGGATGGTTAGACCACGCGGTGCGTTTGCTCTTGTAGAGTGCTTTTTCTGATTCGATTTTAGACATAAGGCCGAGCTTTTTCAGATCGGCACCGTAATGCGCGATCAGGATCTCACTCTTCTGAATGGCGGGGTCGTAGTGCTCAGCAAACGTCTTCTCTGCCGCCGCGTCGTCGTAGCCAGCTTTCATGCCACCGCGCCCGGACCCAGTCCCCTTATCAGCGCCGGAAACGGTCCTTCCTGCCCGACCGCAATCGGGCCACAGCTTCATGTCGTCCCCAGACGTCTCTTTCTCAGTATAGTTGGAGGGTTGATCGCCGTCTTCGGGCTTGCTGATCTGGCTCTTCAGGTTTTTCGCTTTGATCGGCTGGACGACACCATCGGGTATCATCTTGCCGAACTTGGCGGAGGCCTCGACCTTCTCCCAGTCCGCGTCGAAAGATGCCGCGACGTAGTGTTGCAGGTCGGGGTTGGCCATCACATATTTCACCAAGACCGACTCGTCGTTGAAGACCGGCTGGTGGACAGTCTCGCCTTCGCTGTTTTGCGAACAGAGCCACCACTCGTGCTCGTAGCGAATAGCGGCACCTTCTCCCTCGAGACGAATGACTGACTTCGCGGCTTCGAGTTGGCTGGACGCCGACTTGATCAGGCCCGGATCGCCGCACGCCCAGTTACTGCCCGCTACACTTGCCTGAAAAACCGCCATCTTGCCGTCGTCGGAGAGGCGAATTGGATCGCCCTGGTCGTCGATCCGGTCTTTGTAGCACTGAACTGCCGGAGCGCCGGTCCCGGCACTTGATGTTTCGGGCAACAAATCAGCTGCCGATTTCCCCGAAGCTACGCGATCAGCTACCTGATCAGCCTGTTGTTCGTAGCGATCACCCGTCTTGCCGACACCACCCGAGAGACTGACACCGGCCCGTTGCTGCACGACTTGCGCCGCCTCATGGGCGGCGAGTCTGAGGTCTGGCGTTTCGCGAAACCCCACTCGTTCGCCCTGTGCGTAAGCAGTCGCCCCCATGGAGCTGCAGGCTTCCGAAGCACTTCCTCCCACTTGGGCCTGGACAGTCGAGAGGTCGTGAGTCGGCCCGAAGGCCTGCTGAATGCGAGCCATGTGAGGCAGTGTCTGGCCAGCGCCGCGAAGCCCGTCTGCGGCCGCGCGCCGCGGATCGGCCGCGCTGGAACGCATGCTACCTTTCGCCTGAAGTGTCCCTGGATCGCTCCCGTTGAGCAGTCCCTGAATTTCCTGTGATTGAGCGAGGGCTGGGCCGAGATTGGGTGCTGAAACAGCCTCTCGGTTGCTCTTTGGGATGCGAGGAAGATTTGCCTGACGGTGACTCTGTCGTTGCTCGGTCATACGAGAACCTCCACATGGAAGGTAGGTCTCGTTGCGGCGAACCGCAATCTCGCTCGCTCAGATAATCGTCAGACAGCCGCTAGCCTAGTCCGAGATCAGAGCACAGGGCGTCGAACGCTAGACGGCAATTTTCCGCGAAATGGGAGGTGGGCCTTCCAGGTCGAGTGTCCGAACCGGCCTGATGACCGCAGGCGACAGCCAAACGAGGCGGGTTCCGTGTTTCAGTGCCCTTCCGTGTGGACCAAACCACGGTACCTATCTCGAGCCGACACATTGGTATTCCCCCTCGCTTTGCCTTGTGCTACGACTCGCCTCGCTCGGGCGACAGCCGACTCTGTTGCGGTCCGTCCGAGTCATACAGCGACGACTCTGCTGGCGTACTGCGAAGAGCGGCTAGCCAGCAATCAAATGGGAGTGGATGGTTCATGTTTAAAGCAGCAATTATCGGTGGAACAGGTTACGCCGGTGCCGAGCTTTGCCGGCAACTTCTACAGCACCCTGACGTTGAGCTGGTCACGGTTTCCTCGATCGACCGGGTCGGCGAGAAGCTGGGAGATGTTCATCTCAATCTGTGCGAACTTTCAGATCTTCGTTTCGAGGAAATCCCCGCAATCGAGGTCGCTGCGGAAGTGGATGTCGTCATCCTGGGTTTGCCTCACACGGTGAGTTCGACAATCGCCGGAGAGTTGCGCGACGCAAAGGCAAAGGTCATCGACATGTCGGGCGACTTCCGGTTGCTAGACGTTGACGTCTACAACGAAAACTACAAAACGACCCACCCGCATCCAGACATGCTCGGGACCTACGTCTACGGATTTCCAGAGCTGAATCGTGAGGCCATTGCGAGCGCGACTCGCATTGCCAGCCCGGGCTGCCACGCCACCGCTGTCGAGCTCTGTTTGCTGCCGCTGGCCAAAGCCGGACTACTCAATCAACCGGTTCAAACCGTTTCGGCGACCGGTTCATCGGGCGCTGGGGCCTACCCGAAGCCCGTGACTCATCACGCTGAGCGGGTCAATAACATCAAGTTGTATGGCGTCCTGGCCCACATGCACCGCCATGAGATCAACCGATGCCTCAATGAAGCAGGCGCCGGCGAGGGCTTTCGTTTAGATATGACAGCCATCTCGGCGCCTCTGGCGCGCGGCATTTTGGCGACGAGCTTCACCGAAATTCCGGCCGAGTTTGATCATGCTGCCGTTGAAGCCATCTATCAGGAGACCTACGGCAACCGGCCCATGGTCAAGCTGCCCAAGGGACGCACCCCTCAAGTTGTCGCTATCGCCGGCACCAACTACTCGGAAGTCGGCTTTACGCTCAGTGAAGTGCACGGAGACACCCGAACTCTCGTTAGCGTAGCTGCAATCGACAATCTGCTGAAAGGCGGTGCTGGCCAAGCGATTCAGAATATGAACATCACTCTCGGGCTTCCAGAAACCGCTGGCCTGATGAGCTATATGGGGATCTGGCCGTGAGCAACGCTCCGCGCACGATCATCGTCAAGGTGGGCGGAACAACGCTCACCGACGATGCCCAAATCGCGGCAATCGCGGCAGATCTACTCGCCCTTCATTCGGAGGGCGCGCACCTCGTAATGGTGCATGGCGGTGGCCCGCAGGTCACCGCGCTGCTCGAACAACTCGGAATTCCCCAGGCCCGGCGAGCGGGACGGCGCATCACAGACGCTCCCACGCTCGAGGTCGTGAAGATGGTGCTCGCCGGCCAGCTGAACGTCAATTTGGCGCTCAGCCTTCAAGCCAAAGGCTTGCCCATCATCGCCCTCTCGGGCGTATCGTCCCAGATCATAGACGGCGTCAAACGCCCACCCCGCATTGTTTCAGGTTGGGGTGATGAACCGGTTGATTTCGGCCACGTCGGTGACATCGCGGGTATCAACACGGCTCCACTGCGCCTGCTTTGCGAGGGCGGCTACATACCGCTCATGAACAGCCTGGGCGCCGACTCATCGGGCAACGCCTGGAACATCAACGCCGATATTGCGGCTACCCGAATCGCTCGGGCCCTTCGCGCCGATCACTTGGTGCTTGTTTCGGGCGACGTCAGAGGCGTCATGAGGGACCCAGCCGATCCCAGCAGCCGAATCCCCTCTCTCACCGTCGCGGAGGCGCGGACCGCTATCAAAGATGGCATCATCAAGGGCGGCATGATCCCGAAAATCGAGGAAAGCCTCATCGTGCTCGACGATGGTGTCGGCGCTATCCATATCGTCGGCTCGCTGACCAGCGGCGAACTGCGTGCTGCGATTGAAGATGACGGCGCCGTCGGCACGACCCTTCGCCCGTAGCTGGCCTGATAGCGACTCGATCGGTGCCTCAAACGAGAGGGTCAGTCGTGCCTGCGTCAGAAACTGCGTGACTAGG
>CAZDBH010000303.1:0-5816 GCA_964503485.1 uncultured Bradymonadales bacterium
GGCCGAATCACTCTCGTCAGCGGATGCGGCGTCGGTCTCGTCGTCAGGCGGGCTGGTATCGGCAGCACATGAAACCGCCCAGCCACAAACAGACAAAATAAGCAGAAACTTCCAACACTTAGATGATGATCGCATTGCCCCTCCAGGCGTGATCTGTTGCATCACAACGTTGTGTACTGGGATAGTTTTTTTGACCGACGACTTCCAATCTAAGGCCGAAGTGATGGGGCGCAACCCAAATCTAGCTGGCTGACCACATTAATCCGGTTCGTTTTACTGTGGCGTTGACCATAGCAGCGGTGTAAGTTGCCTCCAAACAGTCGCCCAAAAAAGGCGACATGACCGGATGGAGCAACCATGAAACGATTTTTGGCTTACCTTTCGATTTGCTTGCTTGTGGCGCCGCTGTTCGGCTGCGCAAAAGAAGAGGAGACGATCGAGCCAGCGGCGACCGCCGAAGGCGCGGAGCCCGTCGTCGAAGAACCGGCAGCACAAGAGGGTGAACCCACTGCACAGGAAGCGACTGCGACCCAAACTCCTGCCGGGCAAATGCCATCTGCCGTGGCGAACGGCGGACCGTTCTCAGGCACTGTCGTCGAAACCATGGACTCGGGCGGATACACCTACCTACTGATGGACGTCGACGGAGGCCAGTACTGGGTCGCGGCCCAACGTCTGGCTGCAGCTGTTGGGGATTCCATCGAGGTGCGCTCGGGTGTGCTCATGCGGGGATTCCACAGCAGCACGCTGGACAGGACGTTCGACACGATCGTCTTTGCGTCTGACGCCGGAACTGCAGGCGGTGCGCAGCCCGCCGATGGCGCAGAACCACTCCCCGAAGGACACCCCGCGGTCCTGCCCGAAGGCCATCCCCCCATCTGAACAGACGCCACTCTTGAATCCAGACTCGAGCCGCAGGGCAATCGCACCCAGACTGAACTACATTTTTCAGGAATGGCCTCGCCGTGTGACGGTGTTTGGTCACTGTCTGGGGTAGCTGGCGTTGACGTCAGCAGAGGGTAAACATGGCTATCAAGCCGCCTGTCTCGCGCCGCGCCACGTTTGGTGTGGCGCTGGTCTTGTCTATTGGATGGGCATTGGCCTTCTTTGTTCAAGCAGCACTCGCCTGGGGCTTCCGCGGTGAAGCTAAGCCGTTTTGGTTTGAACTGTTTACTGGCGGCGTCTACGCGGCGCCGATTGTCGGGCTACTGGCATGGGCATCACATGCTTGGAAGTCGGTCGCGAATACTCAGGGTTGAGCGAACATCAGGATTACTCGGCGGGCGGAGGGAACAGCGTCCCCTGGCCTCGCCAAGTGCGATCGGCGTGGTTCACTTGAAAGTCACCACCGCCTACAACCGATTCGATCCCATGGGCTCGATTGTCGTATCCACCGCATACAGTCGCAGCCTCACCCAACGCTTTATTGTCTCGTCCACCAACGGCTACAGCGTACGGCACTCTGGCGCTGCTCCCGGTACCGCCTACGATACTTGCGTGATGACGCTCGGTTGCCTCGTCAGCCGGGGCGTCACAGCTGGTCCCGCCCCAACCGGTTGAGTTGGTGTGGCCGCCGAGAATCGCGTCGCCATAGCAGAAGGCGCGATTGTCCTCACCACCGACAATCGCCGAGAATTCCCCGGTCGCGTGATTCCCTCTTCCTGCCACGATCACGTTGGGCCCGAAAGCGCGGTTGCTAACGCCGCCCATGATGGCCCCATAGGTGTTGTAGCCATGGAATGGCCCCACAATCAGATTGTGTGAGCCTTCGTGGCTCTCTAGGGGTCCGTGCCCGGTTCGTTCATTGTACCCGACAATCAGGTTGCCTCGACCGTTGAGCGAGGTGTGGAGTTCGTCACCTGGGTCCCAGTTTCCGTCCCCTCCGTCATCGGTCGGGCGCGGATCCCAGAGCGCTCCCTCACCATTGCGAATCTGCACGTTGATGCCTTCGAACACGAGATTGTGCTGGTCAAAGAAGACCTCACCACCACTCCCCATCCGATCTAGCACCCCTGGAATGCCTTCGATGTCGGCCCAGTTGTGGCTGCCGTCATCAAATGTGGGCACAGCATCACCTCCGTCTTGGAAGGTCGCCAGAGCCGAGACAAGAACCTGCAACGCGCTACCGGCTGGTCCGGCGTTGATACCCTGGTCGGTCAACGGCTTCAGAAACCACGCCCAGTCTGAGACTCGATCGCCAATTGTGGTCCCGAGATTCGACGCGGATGGTTGCCCAGTCTGGAAAGCAACAAGGACATCATGCCACTCTTTGAAATCGCTGCTGAGCTGCGCAACAGTGATTCCATTGGCAGCCGGGGTCTCGAGGAGGCCAGCCACGTCGATGGCTGCATCGCCGATGAACGTACCCGGTGCCGAAATCGTTCCGTCGGCAGTGGTTACTGCCACGATCGCGTCATGCCACTCTTTGAGGTCACCACCCAAGGTATCCATGGTGATTCCCGCCGTTCGGGCCGCCTTCGTCAGGTCGATGAAGTCGTTTGTCGCACCACCGATGAACGATCCGATATTCGAAATCACACTCGGGTTGGCTGCGCTGACCGTTTGCAAGAGACTGTGCAGCTCCTTGAAATCACCACCCAGTTCTTCCATCGTAATCCCGGCGGTTCGGGCCGGCTTGGTCATGTCGAGGAACTCCACGACCGTGTCTCCTATTAGCGACCCAATGTCCTCGACGCCTGGGTTGGCGGTCCGCACTGCGGCGAGGAGGTTCCAGCCCGCCTCGAGCGCCTTCCCGACATCTGCCACCCGAACTTCTGTGGCGCCGTTCATCGAGCCGACTGCCGCCAACAGGCCACCGATGGCATTCCCGGGCTCGGTTTCGGTAGCAAACGATTCCTTAAAGCGGCTGAGTACCGCTTCCCACTCTTCGATTGAGCCAACAAACTGGCTCATGTCCGTGTCGCCGAGTGTTTCTTTGAAGACCTCCATAATGACGATTGTGTCACCCATTGCTGCACCGGGTTCCTCGATGTCCGGGTAAGAGAACTCGAAAGCAGCCAACATTGCTTTGAGTTGACTCAGAAGATCGCCGAGGTCGGCCATGGTTTCTTCGTCCGTTCCTTCGCCGAAGGCGCCTTCGAACGCGTCCATTAGCGCTTGCAGCTTGTCTGCGGTATCGCCCACGAACTCAACGAGGAATTCCCCTTTCTCCTCATTACTCATTTCATCGAACTCTTCGCCGTCCATCGTGTCGTTCATTCCCCCAGCGAAGGAGCTGCCTTCTGCGACGGTGTTACCTGCCTCCTCGCCTGAGAGTGAGCCACCCGCTTCTTCTTCGAGGGTCTTCTCGATGGCCTGATCCATCTCGAAATTCTCGACGAGCTCCTCAATGGCCTTTTCGATCAGTTGCTGCTCGCTGAACTCGTCGTCTGCCAACACCTCGAGCAGTTCGTCCATCAAGGAATCCCACTCTTGTGAGCTCTCCACGATGTCCTTGCCCAACGCCTCCAAGTCCTCTTGGGTCAGTTCCTCGGATGCGGCTTCAGCCATTCCGGCGGCAACCGCCATAGCATCACCGAAGTCTTCGACCGCCTCTTCATCGAAGCTCTCTTCTCCGGGTGCAAATGCTTCTTCGATTTTGTTCACCACTTCGACCGAGTTCTCGAGCGCTTCGGCGGCCTCCTCGGCGGCCTCTTCGGATGTCTGGCCTTCTTTCTGGATCGCGTTGAGTAAGCTCTCTGCGAAGTCGACGGTCTCGCCAGTCTCGGTACCGGCGGTACCGAAGTCTTCGCTGGCACCACTGGCCTCGATCAGGTTCTCGACAAACTCGACCACCTCTGTCAAATCGCTCACCGCTTCTTCAACCACACTCTCGAGAATGGTTAGGGAATTGCCCAACGTGCCGATCTGCTCGGTATTCGCCGCCTGCTGTTCTGCCGCCTCGGCCAACTCAGTTTCGAGCTCGCCGGTCGCGCCGGATGCGACCGTCGCCAACGGAGTTGAGTTGATGTTCTGGCTGCCGAGGTACTCCTCGCCCAACCAAATATGTAGCGCGTAGACCTCGTCGGCGGCCCAGTCGATTTCGAGGACTGCCTGAGTACCGAGTTCGACGAAAAGCCAACCGTCGGCTACCTCGTGCTCCTCCCAGGTGTCACCCCACAGGACCTCGTCGGCTGCCGTTTGGATCTCGAAAGTAACGTCTACAGTCCCTTGGAACGGAGTCGACTCGGCGTCGACCAGAATCCCACTATAGGTGAACACCTGCGGGTCGGCCTGCGCTGACGAACAGAGCAGGGCCAGCAGAGCAAAGACGATTGTGCTGATTATTGTCTGTCGCATCAGAGTCCCCCTTCTAAGGTCCAGTTTTCGCTGAATAGGCGTGAGCTACTCGCGGTCATGCGGCCGCTCAATCGGAAGTTATCGCTGGTGAGTGTGCCACCAGATGGAGTGAGGCCACCGCCCACCAGTCGGACCCCATCAATTCCTTCACCGGTATCTTCGGATGTGTCGGCGGCTTCGTCCGGGTCACCACCCGCGTCGTCGGAGTCCGTCTCGGCAACCGTGTCGATTGCACTGTCCACCGTGGTATCGCTGTCGGGCGCGTCCGACCGGTCTCCGGCCAGATCGTCGGAGTCGATCGTACCGTCCGTCATCGTTGAATCACCCTCGACGGCCACACCATCTGGGAGCGGCTCATCAGGAGGCCCGGTGCTCGAGCCGCAGGCGGTCAAGGTTGCCAAACAGATAGCTGAAACAAACCTGAGAATGGGTTCACTCTGGAGTCGGGGTTTCATGCGTCCCTCTAGTCGGATACAGAAAATGGCCGATGCTGAAATGGATCCTGCTGTGCGTAACGAGTGAGGACTATACCACGTACGCTCAACTCCGTCGAAGGCAGCTCCCCATCTCCTCGGTATTCAACGATGATCGGGCGATCTCGGCGAGAACACCTGGTCTTAGACATGATGAGCAGACGGTGGTTGGCCAGCTCCTGCGACCGATCGTAGGAGACCCGTGAGTAATCGGGTTGGTCCGGGTAGTCTGTGGTGAGACACAGTAAAAGGCTACTTATGACCTCTGCACGTCTCCTGTCCTCGCTCCTGCTATCCTTCGGCCTGACGGTCGTCGGTTCGGCCTGCAAGTCGCAGCCCTCGGATCTCCCCGAGGCGCCCCCGTCAACAACATGCCCCGAGTCAGCCGAACGGCCCGTAAACGAGCGCTGGCCGACGAACCCAGTTCCGCAAGGCGATGGAACGGTTTGGGATCCTTATATTTGCATTCCCGACGGGTCTGGCGGGGTCATCTTCATTCAGAATCAACCACCCGCGCTGAAACCGATGCGAACCCGCCTGAGCGGGTCTCACGTCCCAGGCCAACTGTCCCTCACCTTCGCCGAGGGCTTCGGAATTGCGTATCACGGAGGCGAGTTCGTCAGCCTCAACGGCAGCGACATCGCCTGTATCGAGCGCGTCGAAGAGAACTTCGATGACGAATTCGAGTCCGTCGAGCAGGTCTTTCCTGGCGATCGCGCCGAAATGCAGCGGGAGCGGTTCGAGCTGATGGCTTCTTCGGGCCGGTTTCTCGCTGATCGCTCGCTCTTTTTCATACGCCATCTCGATCACGATGCGGATATCGCCGCGATCGCCGATGCTTACAACCGCTGTCCGCAGGTTCGGTTGGCTGAGCCGGTCGGTCGGACCATGCAAGAGGGTTTCTAGAGCGCTTCCATGTTCTCAGCCGTGACCGGGCCATTGCGTTCGCGATTCGAGGAGTTCTCAGGCAGCCGGCTCTGGTTGCAGGAAGGGTCGGGCTTGGTCTTGGCGGGACTCCATTGAACCTGTTGTTGGGCAGGCGCA
>CAZDBH010000303.1:5826-10589 GCA_964503485.1 uncultured Bradymonadales bacterium
ACTCGCCGTGAAGAGACTGACGAGTAGCCGTTCAGTCGGCCTCAGTTCTTCTTCGCGATGGGCCGAGGGGATAGACCGCTTGCCCGACGAAACCGGTCGGGAAGACATCCAGGTCGTCGAACCCGAGGACCTCGTCTCTACCTGACTCGGGAACATGGGCGGTGCCAAAGAGGTAGTCCCAGCAACTGAGACTAATTCCAAAATTCACTCCGCCCCGGTCCGCCGTAGACACGGCGTGATGCCAGATATGCATCTGAGGCCCGTTGAGGGCGTACTTCAGGGGGCCCAGTGGCAGTTTAATGTTGGCGTGGTTCCAGTGGCCGATGACCAACGCGATCATATGGACGGCAAAGAAGTCGTCGATTCCGAAACCGATAGCGGCCAGGGGAACGTACTGGATGAGCTTGTAGACGACATTTTCCATCCAGTGGTAGCGAAGATGAGCGGCAAAACCCATTTGCTCCACAGAGTGATGCACTTTGTGGAACTGCCACAGGAAATCACTTTTGTGCAAAAGGCGATGGACGTTCCACTGAATGAAGTCGCGCACGACGAAGAGGGTCGCGAGCTGAACTACAACGGGTAGTTGGTCGACCTTCACGGCGACGATGTTCGTCACACCGAACGCTGAGAACAGTAAGTCGTTCCAGAGGTGAACAACGACGTTCGAGACCGCAGCGAATCCGATTAGACTGAAAATGAAAAAGTTGAAGAACATGTAAAAGGCATCCAACCAGAAGTCCTTTCGGACTCGTGGCTGTTGCTTCCGCCAGGGCGCGACTTGCTCCCATACGAGGAAGACGAGGGATACCAAGATCAGACCGTAGAAATAGCTGTGCCAGGAGGGAGCCGTGACCTCGCTGACGAGGTAACGCCAATAGTTGGCGAAGGAGCCTGTGAAGACGTCCCCGTAGGACATGTTTCACCCCAGAAAGTGCGAACACGGCACACACAACGCCGACGGCGCCGTACCGTGACCGCTCCGAGATATACGGCGCCCCGACAGCCGAAACAAGGTCGGCGCTGTTGCAGCCAGTGCCGACTGGAGCCCATCGGCTGAGTCTCTTCAACGATGGGCAGGTTATCGTGTAGTGTCTGGTCATGGCCGCGCAGATATTCGATGAACTTTTCAGTGACAGCTCACCGATTCGCACCAGTGGCGATTTCACGATTGCGTCGTGCAGAGATCAGTCCAACACCCAGCGGGTCGTTATCTCGACGACCCCAGAACACCAACCGGCCCTGATCGAGATGGCGCGAGTTCACCGCCTTTTGGACCACCCTCAGATTCCCAAAGTTGTCGAAACCGGATTGAGCGAAGATGACATCGCGTATGTCGTCTTCGATTGTGATGCGATCACCGACCTGGATACCGTCTGGAAAGAGTTGGCCGCCGGTGACGAGCGCGTGGACTGGTCGATTGGAATGGGGGGATGGGTTGCATGGCTGGACACCCTGGAACCAGCTCACAATACGACCGACCCGACGACCGGTGGGCCGATTTGTCTTGGAGTGGTGTCGTGGTCGAACGTCCTGGTTTCGCGCGACGGACGCGGCCATTTGATCGGGTTCGGCCACAACGTCAACACAAACGCACGCCCTGGCTACGGCCAGGAACTCAGCGCCTTGTTTCATGCGCCGGAAGTCGCTCTCGGCGCCGCTCCTAGCCCCGCGGGTGACGTATGGGCCATGATCCTGCTCATTCGGACCCTACTACCCATCACCATTTTGCCGGCGGGTTTAGAGCGTGTGATGTCTGGACAACCGCTGCCCGAAGACAAGCAGGTGGCTGATGCCTACTGGGAGATGAACGAAAGCGTCTTCTCACCGCGTCCGGAGCGGCGTCCTCAGACCATCGGTGAGATTCGTGCCCTCTACGATCGGCTTCTGGAGTTCGCAGGGCAGACAGCCAGCTATGAACAATTCCGCGCCTTTCTCGAGGAAAACGTCGGTCGGCTGCTGAAACGTCGAGACCGCACACTGACCTTGGCCAAGGACAATAGTTGGTTTTCGATCGGTTCCTATCCGGCCACCAACATCGCCCGACGCGGCTCGATGAAGGCAATTCTGATCGCTCTGTTCGACCAGCTGACCGGCGCACAGCGTTCGCTTCCTGCCGATGAACTCATCGAGGTGGGCTGGCCAGATCAGCGTTTGGTCCACGAGTCGGCACTCAATAGGTTGTACGTTGCCGTCGCAGCCCTCCGGTCAGCTGGACTCAAGGACTTCCTCGTCACTGATGAGGAGGGTTATCGATTGGTCGCCAGCGTCAAGGTACGCAAGGTCTAGAATCAGTTCTTCACGTGGGGATGAAGATCGATTGGCGAGGCGATAACGACCCAGTGCATTGTGACCAGGTCTTGGTGGCTGAACCTGCCTAGTTTGCAGCGGCCCGAGTGTAGGTCATGCCGCCGATATCGGCATATGTTCCGTCCTCGCCCAGCACCGAATGGGCGCCAGTGGCTCCCTCGTCTCCAACCACAACCAGGTAGCGGTGGGTCCCCTGACTGTCAGTCCAATCGAGTTGGATGTTGCCGTCTACAACAGTCACTTCCATCGGAAAGTGCTCGCCAGTGCTCTGCATCTCGTAGGCGCTGATCGTCCCGTCCGCGGCGGGAATCATGTAGAAGAGGGCGTCAAAGCTGAAGGGGCCTTCCGGCGTCGTAACGGTCACACTCTGCGTTCCCTGCAGGTAGTGACCGCCCAAAACCCATTCCCAGGTCACGTTGGCAGTCGCTTCAGCGCCGCCCATCGTACCCGTTGCGTCCCAAGTTCCAACCCACTGGTTGAGCTGCGGATGGCCGGCCTCTGCCGCGGCCTCATCTTGGGCCATGGCGGTCGACGCGAATGCACACAAAAATAGTACGGCTGCTGCCGTGATTAGACGTCTCATCGGATCCTCCTAAAGGTGTTTGTGGCGGCAAACTAAAGGCGGTGCGAGCAAACGTCAAGCCGAGATTCCCCAGACAGCTCGAGCAGTTTGTAACACGGAACGTATCACAATGTACTTCAAAACGTTTGACAACGTGACACATCCAGCCTAAGTTCCTCCCTATGACTACGAACACAGCACTCATTCCCGTCGATCAGGCCCCGCAGAGCACGTTTTGGCAGCGTTTTGGCCGCGGCCTTCTGACCGTTGGTCGGCTTCTTGGCCGCGGCGGAGTCGCAGTTGGGGAGGCGGCCTCGTCGGCCTATTCGGCAATTGATCCCGATGCACGCAGGCACATCGCTCAGCTGCCGCTCGTCGGGCTGAGCATGCTGATGCCTCGCGCCCCCGACGTCGTCGCCCTGCCTGACGATGGATCCCGGCCCGTGGTTTTCGTGCACGGGTTGGGCGGTAAGCCAGGTAATTTCGTGGCCATGAAAGCCTATTTCGCCATGCTGGGCCGCACTCGGGTCTACCTGGTCGACCTGACCCGAGCTGGCTCATTCGATGAGATGAGCAAACGCGTCCGTCGAATCATCGAAGAAGTCGCAGGCTGCAATCAGCTCGGTCCCGAGGATCAGGTTGACGTTGTCGCCCACAGTATGGGCGGGATCGCTGCGCGACTGGCCTTGACCGACCCCGAGACCGCCAAGCGCGTCCACACCCTGATCACACTCGGCACGCCCCATTCGGGCACCCACTTGGCTCGCTTTGCCGCGACGGATGTGACCCTCGACCTGCGGCCAAAATCGCCACTCATGCAAAGGCTCGCGAGCACCTCAGGACCAACGACTGAGGTTCGAACCGTCGCGATGTGGAGCCGGGCGGACGTGTTTATGTTGCCCGCGGAATCGGCTCGGTGGGAGGGGGCAGAGAACGTAGAGGTGCTGGGTTTCACTCACTACGCGTATCTACTGAAGCGACGGGGATGGAAGACTGTCTTCGAGCTGCTGGCCGAACCGGCTGAGGATTTGGCGGCCTGAGTGGGCCAAGAGTCCGGCTGCCGCTCTCCGCTCTCCGCTCGCATTTGGGCACAACCGGGCGCGTCGGTAACAGAATGAACAGGGCGCCTGGGTGACGTCCTAGCCTCCCAAACATCGGAAATCCGAAACACACTTTGAAGGTGTCCTTCCGCTACTCGGACTCCTCGCAGGCCTCGAGCAGATAGGCGTCCTCGGCGTTGAAGCAGCCGAACGTGTAGTTGCAGACGCCCCTGTTGTCGGACACGTTCCCGTCGTCGTACTCAATCGTATACTCCTCACCGTACTGAGCCCCGACTGGGCATGCCCGCCAGCACTCATCGGCATTGGGACAACGGTTGTTGGAGGACCATTGTGACCAGAGACCCTCGATGGGCAGCCGGTGACAAACGAGACTGTTGGGAATGAAGAACGTGTGATAACGCTCGCGCGCGGATGCCTCGAACGTCAACAGGCTCTGCCAACGCAGGGGCATGTCGGGCGGATCGTATTCGTTGAGGACCGTCTCGAGTTCTGCGCAACTCCCCGCTCGATCGGTGCTGTCTGGATTCGACAGTTCGGCCGCGCAGGCCGAGGCCGCCTCTTCGAGTCGGACCAGGTAGGTCTCCATCGCTTCGAGACTATTGCGGCGGTCCTCGTTATTGCCGCAGGCATAGCTGCCTGGATTATCGATGGCTTCGTTGAGCCCGTTTCGCACGCCGACTGCCTCGTTGAGAATGTCCCAGGCTTCCTCCATGAGCATGATGGATTTCGCGTCAAATCCAGGGAGGCAGATCGTGCCATCGTGGATGCGATCGTATGGGCGCGTTACGAAGCGGAAGACGACCGGATCGTTGGCCGCGACTTCGGCGGGA
>CAZDBH010000304.1:0-10454 GCA_964503485.1 uncultured Bradymonadales bacterium
GCTAAAAGCTAACGGCTGGAGTCCGGGGCGTTATACGCGACGGGCTCCTAGGCCGGTGTCACAATCGGTACAGAATCCATCTGGGCTGGCCGGCGAATCTCCGCCGCATCCGACCACGAGACTGAGCGAGAGCAATAGCCCAAGCGGCAGCAAGAGACGAACACTCACTCCCGCCAGAGAATAGACAAAGGGCGGACTCGACGAGCAGACAGCCATCTAGACCTCGCGCGCTACCAATACAGGCCCCGATCCCCAGCGGCCGTACTCAAGCGATTCAAACCGTTATTTTTGACGTGTACGCAGTGTAAGGTGAATACCCACCTTACAAAGAACACTACCAAAAACTCGAGACTTTGTGTAGGCGAGAATTATTGCGCCCCCAACCCGGTCCGTCTCCAGGTCTCGATGAGTAACGGCGTTTTGGTCCTGCTAGGCGTTCACGGACCCTTGATTGACTCGGTCCCGGCGACCACTACCCGAAGGGCCGGTAACAACAAGCCGTCCCTACTCATTGCTCAACAAGTGCCAGGGAATAGCTTCAACCCGGTTACGGATCAAGCCGCGGTGGTCCTGCTCGGTCGAGGATTGACACAGCGGGGACCTGGAGCAATATTCCAAGCGTCGAACCGAGCCTTTTCTGGTCGACTTCAGATTGGAGGCACAACAATGAACACGAGACGCCTGTGGAGTTTGTTCCTACTAAGCCTTCTCGTCGCGGTCTGCGCCTCCTCAATTGTGGGTTGCCTTGGACGGCGAGACCCGGGCGCCAGTATTGAGTCTACCGACACGGCCGACGGCCCGGAGGACTCCGCCACTGATCCAGCAGAAGATCAGCCTCCCTACGACACTGTTTTGGATCGAGCGGCAGATCGGGTTCCCTACGACCCCACAGACCCTGACGAAAATGATGACGGCGAGGATGTTCAGAACGACGCGGCTGAGGATTTGACCACAACGGACCTGGAACTTGTTGATGAACACTATGACGCAGACTTAGATCGTGAAGAGGCCGGTCCCGACGATGCGGCTGACGACATCAGCGATGCGGACACCTGCGTCGTGTACGACGAGGTCTGCGACGGCCGGGACAATGATTGTGACGACGTGCCCGACAACGGAATCAACTGCGGAACATGTCCGAGCGATTTCGGCACGATGGCGCTGATCGTCCGGGACGGCGGCGCCGCCTACTGTATCGACGTCTACGAAGCGGCTCGTGACGACGCTACGTTGGCAAACGAAGGCGTCAGCGCCAACATCGTGGCCCATTCCACCGCTGGGGTGCTGCCATGGAGCAACATGAGTATCGCGGGCGCCCGTCAGGCCTGCACCGCCGCAGGGAAGTCCCTGTGCACCCAGGAGCAGTGGCAAACCGCGTGTGGCGGTATCGCGCTTCTTGCCTACCCCTATTCCGACACCTACGACGGCACAATATGCAATGGATTGGACGCTCGTGAAAGCACCGCTGGCGCAAACGGTGCTCGACCACTTTGCGTCAGCTCGGAAGGGGCCTTCGACATGAGTGGAAATTTGGCCGAATGGGTCGAGTCTGAATTCGCTATGGGCGGTTCGTTCAACTCGAATTCGAACGAGATGCGCTGCGATCAAGCGACCGTCCAACCAGATACCAACGCCCCCGGCCGCAGTGTTGGATTTCGGTGTTGTTCGGCGGCCGTTCCTCCGGGCTAAACTCGATCGGCGACGAGCACGGGAAACGGTAGTCTGGGGTGCGAGAGCGGCGCAACGCCCATCACTCAGTCACGGAAGAAGCATACCTGGATTGATGCCGTCCCGGTGACTTCGGGTAAGGGAGAGGCGACAATGTCGAAATTGGTTGAAAGGCGAGGGCAGTCTTCTTCGGTTGCGCGCGCAAGGCAGTAGGTGGAGGTTGATTCGGGGAGTTCAACGCATGCGGAGTAGTCTGGACATCCGAGTCCTTCGTTGCATGTTGCTGAGCAATAGGACATGTCCCCCTCGCGAATGCAAAGTCCGCCCACACAGTCGGAATCTGAACCACAAGCCCCACCTATTGGAGCGAGGCAGTCATCGTCGGAACACTCATCATCGGGGTTTTCGGGGCCCGGTACCCAGCAGCCCAGGTTCCAAGTCCGTTCGTCACGCGCCGCATTGGTGAATGGCAACGACCTGCAAACGAAATTGTCACCACGGTGCACGCGACCACATTCGCCCAAACGTTCCGAACACCCGTCCCACAACACACAGAACGCTTCGTTTCCGAAGACGCCCGGCAAACCGAAATCTACGCACTCCTCGCTAGCTGGATCGCACCCATTTAGCTCACATTCACTGCTTGTGCAGTACCCTGAATCCATGTCTCCATCGCACAGGTCAGAGTCTAGGTTTGCGGTGTCGTCGGCCCCACAGATACATCTGCGTCCGAGGCACGCATTGTTCGCGTTGCACGCCTCGCCGGTAGAATTGCCGGAAGTCACACACCCGCCCTCGAAACAGCGGCCGGGGCTACATGATGACATGGTTCCTGCAGCGCCTTCGCTAGTGCATTCGGCGGCGGTCTCGAAGTCGACGCAGAAGGGGCGGTTCGGTTCGCACTCGCCCGACGGGTCCGCCCTACGAACACCGACGAAAGTCCCCGTTATCGGCGTGCTGTCATCGTCTGCGGTGATTGTCCCGGTGAGCGCCCCGGCTTCGAGGAGCTCCACATCAAGATCCGTATCGTCGTTCCCCAGCGTGCAAGTTCCGCTCAGCTCAAGATGTGAATCGAAAGACAGCTGGGTGGCAAATCGCTCGAAGGTCGCCGGGAAAACTGCGTTGAGGGAGTCCTCACAGAACACGCTGAGGTCGTCATCAGTCAGGCAGCCGATCACGCAGATTTCGCCATCGCTACCGGTAACAAACCCACCAAAGCTGGCGCAGTCGATGATCTTGAGCCACACGTCCTCGAGCGTCACCGCACTCGGCTCCTGCACAATCGCTGGAAAAAGGTAGCTCTCCAGCACAAACAACATGAAATGCCCATACTCGAGCTCGACTCGGTGAGCATCGATCTGAAGCGTGTCGTAGTCGACCACACGGCCAGTCCAACCGCTCACTAACCTGCCAAATGAATCATCTTCGATACCTATCTCAACGCGATCGCAGTCCGGGTCGAAGTCACATTCGCCAACTACAAAGTCCTCGTCTTCGGGAGGAGCACAGAGCTCAATCGTGTTCCAGGTTTCAACACCAAACACCTCGGAATCCTCGCCGACCTTTCCTATTTGCAGAACCGACGACACACGGAAGTTGGTCACCATTCGCCGAAAATCACAACCAATCGAGAAGAACTGCCGCAGCGTATCGCTCGAGTTTATCAGGTCGTTGACCGCATCCCCGATCAGTCGGTCCAAACGAGTGACGCTTAGAAAGATGTCGACGGCGTCTGACACATGTTCACTGACGAACAAGCCCAAGGCATCGACCATGTAGTCCAAAAGTTGCTCGCCCGGGTCCTCGAAGAGATCCAGGATATCCACGATGATCTCGCCGACCGCGCCTGTCTCGAGGAGCGCGAGAGAGAAGTCGAGGGAGGTTGTCACCTCGTATTCCCCAACCAGATTCATTGGGTTGAGGTGCAGTATTAGATTGACCTCGGTTGTCTCCCCTTCAGCAACTAAAATGTCATTGATGCAACCTTGAGCCACCACCTCCCCCAAAGCGCCGTACCCGAAAGCGACGACGGTGATTCCGTCCTCGGCGATCAGGTCCTCAAAAACCGCGGGTGTTCGAGTGTCGGCAATCTCTGTGTCGACGAGTGAGCCTTCGGGGACGAGTCCAGCGGTGACAGCGTCACAGTCTAACTCGTCGTGGGAGTACAGGCGGACGTCGATCGGTCCTACGTCATAAATATCCGAGGTGGGGTGCAAGACCGTAATCTCGAGACCCCCGACCGGGAGATCGAGCACGGTAACGGTGAAAACGACCGGGTCGGCGCGAGGATGCGAAGCGACAACCGTGACCTCGGTCATGGTGTCGCCGGCGACGAACTGGATCTCTGAGCGTCCACTGGAATCGGTGGTCGACCTACTCGAACCCAATCGCGAGCCCGCCAACGTACCGGACTCGACTCGCCATTCGATGGCCTCTTCGGAAACCGGTGCGTGAGTGCCGAGGCTGAAGAGAGCCACCTTAAGAGCTACACTCCCGCCAAAACCCACGGAGATCCCAGTGTCGCCCCGCACCGGCACCAACAGGCAGTAACCATCGCAGCGTGAAGCGCCACTGTTTGGATTGTGCAAAGTGTCAGAGACTTCTGCCTCACCATCATCCGCTAGCCCGTCCTCGTCCGCCCTATCCTCGGAGTCCGCAACGTCGCTTGAAGAATCCGGTTCGGCGTCAGGCTCACTCGGATCGAGCCGCACGTCCGCTGTGGCGTCGGATGTCTCGACGTTGATTGCGCTATCCAATCCACTCTCGCCGGGATCGTTCGCGTTCGAGCAGGCCGATAGCCCAACAAGCGCTGCAAAAAGGACAAGCCAACGTCTTGAGATTTCTGTCGTCGTCTTCATGACGTACTTGCCTTGTCAGTCGCATCCACCACAGGACGCGTTGAAGTCGTGGCTTGCCGGGGTCGAGTCAGCCTCGTCGACGAGGTTAATGGCGCGCACTGAGAAAGTATAACTGCCGTTTGTCAGCCCAACATACTCCTTGGACGGGGTTGGATTGCCACACCCTACCCAATCCCCATCGAAACTGTGGGTCTTCGAAAGACGACACTGGTAGGTCACTGACGGTGATTGGTTCGAGGTGAAATTGAAGCTGACGGTACCGCAGCTCGGTGATGCGCTGCAGCTCGGCCCGGACGGGGGTGTCGACGAAAATGAGGTGTCGGGCTCGGCGACCGCCATGACCTCCCATGCGTGCTGAGCAGGTGTCGGATCGGGCGTTCCATCTCGGCTAACTGCCCGGACCTGAAATGTATGGTTGCCCGCCGAGAGCCCGAGATAGGTCTTTGAGGTGGGTCCGCATCCGGTTTCACCCCACTCCGCCTCGTCCATTTTACACTCGAAGTCACTTGCGTTCGGCGACGAGAATTCGAAAGTGACGTCGATTGGACTGGGATCGTGAGGCACTACGTGTAGTGTCGTCTCAGGCTCGATCTTGACGACGAGGTCGGCGGAGGCTTCGTCATTCTCGCCATAATACGAGAACGGCCCACCGCCAAATTCGTCAGACAGGAAGCGCGCCCGCCACCGATAGTTAGCATTGCCGGCTAGGTCGATGTCGACGACAGCTCGCATATCCCGTGCCGTAGCATCACCGATCCCGATTAGACCATCTCCATAGGAAACGCCGAGAGGTGCCAAATCGACCTGAAGACGAAGACCTCCAAGGTTGAAACCGTGGGGATCGGCCGAGAAGGTGAAGCTGCCCTCTAAAGCGGCAGCACCGACGTCGAGGACTTCCGTGCCATCAGACTGGCTGAGTCCTTCCACACGGGGCACCTCGACACCCAACGTGCCGACGACAACTCGAATCGGTAGATGGGTTGAATCCAGCCCATCAGAGGCGACCACATCGAACTCCTCAACCTCACCAGAATCTGCTTCGAGCGGCGATAACACGAGGGTCTCGTGCCCATCGAGTAACGCATACTCGGGGGCATCTTCGAGTGTGACAGCCAACGCGGCATCGTTATCGGGATCGATGACCCGGAAGCGTAAACGTTGCTCTGCCCCTGGCTCAACATGGGCTTCGAGTGTGACAAGAGGTTCTGCTTCGATGGAGAAAAAGAAAGGGGCGAGATTCTCGTTCTGAACGGTCACTTCTACCAACGTGGAGTCGGAAAGACAGAGGTCATCCACCGTCACAGTCATCGGCGGGAGCGTGAGGCTCCCCTCCTCGCTCGAGACCAGGTCGAAGTTCGGTTGCCAAACGAAGGTGCCTTGAACGGGGTCGAATTCACCACCTGCGGGAACCACTTCCGCCTCGAGGTAGATCGGGTCCCCGTCCGGATCAGAGACAGTGAACGTGAGCTCTATCGTCTCACCCTCGCTGATCTCCTGTGCGGGCACTGGGTCGATGCTTGGGGCGCTGTTCCCTTCTCGGCATCGGCCAGTTGTGTCCGCCCGACTATCGTTTCTTCCATCCCCGATCCGGGAATCCTCAGCCGCATCTTCCTCAACGTCCGGGGAGTCCACCCCGGCGTCAGATGCATCTTCGGGAACACATGCCCAAGCTCCGGGTTGTTCAGCACAGATAAACCCAGACGCACAGGTCCGACTCTCGTACCGGCAGTCATCTTCGGAGGTCGGTTGATCGACCCCCGAGTCGCTGGAGCATCCGAAAACGAGGAAAGCTGCGACAACCAGTATCAGTTTGACGACAACAGCTGCGGCCGCTTCGGATGGACGACGTCGATTCTTCACTGGGCACGCTTGCATGGGGACCCGGCAATTATGGCTAGTTCCGCAGAGGATTGGACACAACAAACATCCTTTCCGCCACGAGGTCGACTATGGATCCCGGCTGACACGGTGTCAATCGGTCGACCGATGCTTCCTGTTTCCGAAGATGTTGAGAAGACCGACGCTATGATTCCCAAGTTCGTAGCTCGCGGTGTTGAAGTCGGATTCAGAAGCCCGCAGAAGATAGCGAGGGCTCTTCGCGGGGTTACTGCAGACTTTCGGATTGTCCAACGGGCCGGAGACCCCTCACCCTTTCGAGGGTCACTTCGTTGGCTCCGAGCGTCTCGAGTCGCGCGAGGTCCGCATCGCCTTGTGCAAGTCGCCCGCTAGCGAAGTAGAGTGCTGCGCGAAACTCGAGCAAAAGGAGGGAGTCGGGGTAGTCGAGCAAACAGCGCTGGGAGCGGGTGAAGGCTTCTTCGTAGTTGTTGACACCCAGTTTGATCAAAGCCCGCACCTCTTGTTCACAATGGCCCCTGTGTCTGTGCGGGTACCGGCGCAACATCGCGAGAGCTTGTTCGTGATCGTCGGCTTCGTTGAGAGCCAAAGCCAGCATGGCGACCGCGGCGGGGTCGCGCGAGCTACCCAGATCAATCGCCTGCGTTAAATACGCGATCGCAGCGGTCAGGTCGCCAGCTTCGAGCAGGCGGCGACCAGCCCAAGCGAAACCCAAACTCTCTTCCGGATATCGCGTCAATAGGGCACCGACCAGAGAATTGACTAAGTCGAAACGTCCCACTTGTTCCGCGCAATGGAGAAAACTCGCGACACTACTACGGGCCATCGCACCTCCCCGACGGAGGTATTGTGCCGCACCAATCACAAGCGGAACCGCCCGTTCACATTCCTGTGCGTTCAGGTAGGTGAGGCCCAGATTGTACAGAATCCGGGCGTTATTGGGCGCCAGTTCGTGAGCTGTCTCGAAAAAGACGCGACCGGACTGGTAGTCCGCTGACCGGTCGGCAGTACGGACCGAAAACGCAACGCTGACCAAGCAAGCCGTGAGTATGGTGACTCGGCGCACCCACAGCTTGGACCTCAACAGGCGGTCAACCAGAGGCAGAAACGCAATTCCCAACCCGATCATAGGCAGGTAGAGGAAGTGCTCGGCAAAAAGCTCGTGGTGAGGGAAGATATGGGATACAGGCAGCATAGTAATCAGAAACCAACCCATACCGAATGCGGTTGCGCGCCACCCCCTTCTCAGGGACACGACGGTCAAACCTACCATCCCGAGGTACATGCCCATCCCAATCACGACAGTTGGTTCGAGGAAGCTCTTGGCCACGGGGATCGTCACAGGAAAGTAATCGCCAATCAGCGTCGCTGGCCACACCACAAGCCGGAAATAGTGTGCATAGAGGCTGAAAACCGTCGCGAAATTGGTGCCAAACGTCCCTCCCCACCACTTACCTTGCATATTCGTATGGGGAAACAGCACCGCTCGAAAAACGAAATAAGTGCCCGCACACAGCATCAGCGCGAGATACAACGGCCACCGCTTCCTCAGATGCGCCTTCAGTCCTCCCAGCTGGCCCGAGTAGTTCACGATGCCGGCCCAAATCAATACGGCGGGCAGAGTGACGGCCATCTCCTTGGTGCGCATTGCGAGGCCAAAGAGCGCAAGCCCCAGCACGACCCTCCCTATGGTGAGCCGCTCACCTTTGGGTGGCATCAGGCGAAGGAACGCGAGGACATAGAGAAGCGTGGAAAACACGTCCCGGCGCCCAGAGATATAGGCAACGGCATCAGCGTGAACGGGGTGGAGCGCCCAGATTGCGGTCATCAGTGCGGCCGGCGCCATATCGCCCCAGCGCCTGAAGAGCGCAAATACTGCGAGCAATGTGAGCAGGTGGTAGATGAGGTTACTGACGTGAAATGCGATCGGGTTCATTCCGGCCACAGAATAGTCTACAGCGAAGGTCAGGTAGCGGCCGGGGCGATAGGTGCACGAGTTACCTTCGCCAAACCCGAACATGGCAGGAATCTTCTCGAGGCCCCGCCAGCATGTGTTTCGGACGAGCAGCGGGATATCGTCGAAGAACAATTCGCCCGACATCGCCGGCAAGTAGCTGGCCGTACAAACAACAATGGTGCCGAGCAAGAACGCAGCCACCCATCGCGTCTGCTTCTTTGCCCTATCCTTCGAGTCCATAATCGGGGCGCGCTCCAGCAGGAATCACTCGTTGGTCTCGAACACAGTAGCGTTTGGAAACGGCGAACCCCAAATCTCGGAACCCATCGGGGCGGCGGCACTGGCTGCAACGCTAGTGAGCCAGCCAGCTCCTTCACAACCGGAAACGAAGTACTCTAAAACTCACATAGGCCGGAATCCAAGTTATCAGAAACACTGGTTTGGTCGATTTCCAACCCCAGAGCCACGCGCAAGGCCTCGATCGGTTCGGTCGCCAAGCAGTGGTTGCCGCTGATCTGGAAGGGCAAAGAATACTCGGTGGTCAGGTTTGTTAGGGAGGGGAAGACAAGGTCGGTCAAGCTGGTGTTGGCTTTTATCTGAATCCGGTCTGAAATTGTACTCAGCAACGGGAAACTCAATCCGGTCACCGCAGCGTTGCTTTGTATCTGGAGGCGAGGGGGGTGCCCGAGGTAGCCTGGTGCGTCCCCAGTCTCGCCGATCGTGACCAATTCCGGGAACGCGATTTCATCAATGCCGTCCAAATAGAGAATCTCAAGGCCCTTGTCTGCTTGTCGAAGCAACGGAAAGGCAAGAGTGGTAACCAACGGCGATAGGCCGATGTTTAGTGAGCCACCAATCGTTGTGAGCGAACGGAACGAGATTTCCTCCAGCTCTTCATTCTCCCAGATGTAGAGCGTCCCGCCCAGGCTCTGGAGATTTGGTAGATCCACAGAAGTGAGCCCCATCACCTTTGTTACCACCAGGTTGCCCGTTATCTCTCGGTACGGCCTGACAAAGGCGAGGTCGAGGTTGTTTTCTATCGTGAAATTGCCGGTCAGTGTAGTGTTGGACTCCACCGGTTCACATGGCAGCATCTCCCACCGCATCACCACGAATCCCACCTGTGAGTCGTCGGCGAGGCGATAGCTCGTGTAATTCATCTCATTCTCGAACGTCCACTCGACCCATGGCTCCGGATGGTCGCCCGAAGTGTCCAACGGGCCAAGCAGGGTGGTCCAATCGCCATCCACACCGTCCGTCGTGTTGTTGGAGCCCTGGAACGAAACCTGAGTCGGGCCATCGGTCCGAAGCAATAGGCGTAGGGTGTTAACCGTAAGAGGTTCCGGGTATTGAATCGCCGCGTAGGCGAGTGCAGGCGAGGTTCCGCTGTTGTGCCATCCCGCATCGTCACCTTCTGCGGCCGAGAGAAAGCTCTGATCGGCGAGGTGCGGTAGATCCTGACCGTTACCGAAGTGGGTGTAGGTTTCGGATGTCAGATCCCCATCAGCCTGGCATTGGGGCGTACAGGCCCGTTCAAGACACAGTATTGTCTCGGTCGTTGCACAAATCGTCGTACCGCATGTGCCACAGTTGGTCCACGGGTCGGCGACTAAAGGAGCGCAGCCACCACAAGCGTTTACGGGACCGCCCCCACAGGGCGCTGGTGTGTGCTCACCGCGAAAGAAACCCAGCGCTTCGATAGTACCAACGGTGGGCGCCGGCGTGTGAGTACCTACTGTGAAGCCGAAACCCTCGATATCTGCAAGGGTTACGGCGGGCGTGTGTGTGCCGGTTGTGAAGCCGAAAGACTCGATATCCGCAAGGGTCATAGAAGGCGTGTGGGCGCCTGTTGTGAAGCCGAAACCCTCGATGTCAGCAAGGGTCGTCTCGGGCGTGTGCTCACCCAGAAAGAAGCCCAGCAATGCGATAGAGTCGGCCGTGGGCGCCGGTGTGTGCCGACCAGGGAAAAAACCCAAGGCCTCGATAGTACCAACGGTGGGCGCCGGAGTGTGAGTGCCTACTGTGAAGCCGAAACCTTCGATATCGGCCTGCGTCGTGGGGGGGGTGTGAGTACCCGTCGTGAAGCCGAAACCCTCGAAATCAGCAAGCGTAGTAGC
>CAZDBH010000305.1:0-3735 GCA_964503485.1 uncultured Bradymonadales bacterium
CGGGGGGTCGGTAGCGCGCTCTACACGAGGCTGTTCGAGATACTCGCTGCAAACGGCGTTCATCGTGCAGTGGCCGGGATCACTCAGCCCAACGAAGCCTCTGTGGCCCTGCACCGGCGCTTTTCATTCGAACCGGTGGGTGTCTTTTCTGAAGTCGGTCGAAAGTTCGGCCAGTATTGGGACGTCGCCTGGTTCGAGAAGGAGATTGGTTCGGCCGGGTAAGGAGGGTCACTCAGGACAGTCTTCCCTGAGAAGGCGTTGGACCAGGGCGTCGACCTCGTCGACGTTGAACGAGTTTCGGATCAGGTGCACGGTCAAGTCCTTACCGATGACGACATCCCTTGGGTAGGGATAGCCGACGCCCGGCGGGAAATCGAACAGACGAAGCGTTCGGGACTCATCCTGAATCACCGGAAAGGTGATACCCGTCTGCTCCACGAAAGCGGCCAGCGCCTCAGCCTGTTCACCGCTGTACAAGGCGTAAACCAGTACGTTCTCGTCTTGATACTGCTGCCAGATTGATGATTCTAGGTCTGGTAACTCCAGACCACAGATCGGTCAGAAGAGGGCGAAGTACGCCAGGAGCGTGACATTACACTCCAGGCCCTCCAACTGCCCTGCCCCGCTGGGATCCAAGAAGGCGAAGGGCTCCGTGAGTTTGTCTCCAACTCCGATTCGACTGGAGCTGTCCTCTGCGACCAACAGAATGCTTGCTGTCGCTTCATCTGGATCGTTGCTACTGATGATGAGCTCGGCTGAGCCAGGCCCTGAACCGTCAAAGTAGAGTTCCACTACGCCGGCTTCACCTGGCGCTAGCGACAAAGTGGTCGCATCGACAGTGAACCGGTCGGGATCGGACGTGTTAATGTCGTTGACCTCGAGAGCGGTGAGCCCGATGTTTCGGACGATCACAGCGCGCGCGCCGACCGCGTCGGAGTCGAACGCGAACAGCTCTTCATCGAGCCATAGGTCGGGACCGACCATCCCCTGTCGGTGCTCGAAGATATGAACCTCTTCCCACTCTCCCACAAAGACGCTGTCGCCGGAGATAGCTACGCCGAGGTCCTGTTCGAAGTCGTGACGGCTTCTGGTCTTCTGGGTCGCGATGAGCCCCATGTTCGGGAGTTCGTAGAGAGCGACGTGGCTCCAGGCTGCGACTGCGAGCACCCCGTTATCCGCGTCGACCGATTGAGCCGAGCCTCGGGTTTCGAGGTGGCCAGTGAGTTCGAGCTCGCCCTCCTCGGAGGCGTCGAACACGTCTATCCCGAAGCCACCGAGCGCGACGTACAGATTGCCTTCGGCAGGGACCACGTCTCGGGGCTGACCCGTGGTTCGGTAGCTTCCCAGCTTCGACGGGCTCTCGGGGTCGGCGACTGACACCACGTGAATCCCAAAGTCATTGTCGACGACGTATGCGAGATCGCCCTCGACCTCGACTTTCCAGGCATTGCCGACATCGGCGATGGTGGTGGAGTAGAGGGGCGTACCATTCGCGGCTATCTGATAGACCAGAACTCCCAAATCATGTGCAGCGACATACAAGTAGCCATCACTGTAGCTGCTGCCCTCGAACAGAATGTCCTCGTCGACGATTCCGCCCACTCGGCTGACGGTGCCTTCGACCGTCACTCGATAGGTGTCCAGACTGGGGCTACTAACCCAAGAATCACCGTGGTGAGTCACGTAGAAGAGCTGAGCTCCACGAATCTCTGGACCGATCGAGGCGTGTTGGCAGCGACGGCCAGCGCCTCCCAGATAGGTGGGTGAGCGGGGGTTGGAGACGTCTGTAACAGATGCCCCGAATCCACCGCATGCCACGATGAGGCCCTCACCGTGCTCGACGTCGACGACTTCCGATCCGGGGGCCGTTCCCAGGCGGACCAGGGAATCGCCAGCGGCGCAACAGGTCCCTTCGATCGGGCTACCGCCGGCGGCGCATCCATCGGTGCCCGAAGCGCACTCGAGACAGACGAGTTCCTCGCATTCCAAGAGAACGGGTGTCAGGTCGGCGGTGGTATCGACGCAGGCTCTTTCGTCCGCCTCGGCGGCATCCATTTCTGCCGTCTCGGGCCGAGTGTCAGATTCTGATTCGTCCGGTGACCGAGTCGTCTCCACGTCCTCATCGCCGTCAGTCTCCTCTAGGAGGTCCGCAACCTCCATGTCGTCCAAATCAGCAGGGCATAGAGTCGAGTCCCCGGCTCCCGTTCGAGAGTCTTCGCGCTGATCGACTGTGTCGGTGGTCCGGCCATCATCGAGGTCAGACACGGTGGTATCGGCGCCCGCCTGCGACGCTCTCGTGTCGGTCTGTTGCTCGATGCCGGCGCTACTCGAGCAGCCTGCCGCCGCCGTCAGCGCGAAAAGGGCACAAACTATCAGGTGAACTCGCATACTGGTTGGCAGCTACGATTGTCGTCAGAGTTCGGTTACGGCTTTTTTCAAATCGTGAGTTGGGCGCTCGTCAGTTGGGCAGCAGCGCTTCGATTTGTGTGGCGAGATCGCCCGGAGCGATTCCCTCTTCTCGATAGCGAATCACTCCCTCTCGATCGATCAACAGATTCAAGGGGGTCTGAGTCAGGTGATCGTCGAAGTAGCTCTCCACTGTGAACAGTGGGTCGCGCAGAACTGGGAAGGTGAGTTCGTACTCGTCGCGCCATTGCTGGCAAAACAAAGAGGTTGTTGGCAGCGCGTCGGCGTCCTCGAATAGGACCTGAACGATTCGCAGGCCCCGGCTACAGAATGGTTGAAAAATCTCCTCCTCCATGACTCGCGTCTCTTCGATACATGGCCCACACCAGCCCGCTCCGACATTCAGCAAGACCAACTCGGCTTGGCTCAGAACCTGTCCAAAACTAACATCGTTGCCATCGCAGTCCCTCAAGACGAAGTCCTCTAGGCGATCGCCGATGTGGCTGCCGTATGGGCCTTCTGGATAGGTGAATCCATCCAGGTTCTCGATTAGTTCGCAGCTCACTGGTTCGATCGGGTCGGGTTCGGGTTCGGGTTCGATAATGTCGGGCTCGGGTTCTGAGGCAGTGTCGGCAATTGCACGATAGGCGAGCCAGGACAGGTAGGGCAGCTCGGACCCTGGATCACTGACTATCATTGAACCATCCTCTGTGACGGTGCCGGTACCGAAAGGGGCCAACTCCGCCTCCTGGACGTAAGTCTCATCAGGCAGGTACGTCGATAGGCCACCCACGAGCAGAAGTTCGACTCGCGAGCTAGCCGGTAGTCCTGTGTTGTTTGGGATGCGGACTGGAAATCCCGGATCTGCGTTGCTCTCCTTTGACAGCAAGTAGATTCCCTCGAGGTCGTTCTCAGCTTCGGCAAAACACGGATTGGGCGAGTCTATCTCGATCCGTCGGGCGGCAAGCCTGGCGTAATCTCCGCCGATCCCAAGGTCTGCGGGTACAACGTCCATCTCGAGCCCATCATCGAACACGACCGTGCGGGGTTCGGTCTCGTCGCCAAGCGGCGGCAGCAGGCTGGGCTCTCGGACTGAGAAGAGGACGAACGGATCGAAGGCGAGCAGACCCTCGACCGGAGCAAGTTCAACCTGGCAGTACGACGTTCCGAACGCTGAGGCAGGCAGACTGATCCGCATCGCTACTTGGTCGACACACCGTCCATCTGGCACTTGGATGTCAAACTGGCCGGCGTCGTCAGTTAGCGGTGGCGCTAGACAGAGTTGCTGGCCAGTGTCGTGGATTCTTAGACAGAGTTGCGGCCGTGCGT
>CAZDBH010000305.1:3745-10408 GCA_964503485.1 uncultured Bradymonadales bacterium
ACAACCGAGCCGGTGGCTCGAGTGATCCAATGCCCTCCGCAGGTCGCGGCAGTCGTTTCTGAAGTCTCGCTGTCCGCCACTGCCACGTCCATCGGCTGCTCGGGGGCAGGTTTCATGTCGCTGGCGCAGCTCGATTCGACCGAGCCCAACAGTACAATCGTGATGATGTAGACGTCCTTCGCGCGCATCCAGTGAGCCCACCTCATTGAGTCGTTGAGCTGATGTCGAGGTCTACGCCACCGTGCGGGACTTGGTTACGTGGCCGATCGCTTCAGGAACGGCTACTCGCTGCAGGAAGGGTCGGGGCGGGCGGGCCCGACCGTAATGGTCAGGTAGGAAGAATCATACTCTGGCCGGCGGAACCAGTCCTCAGCTTCGTCCGACTCCGGATCGTAGCGAACGATTGTCGACTCCCTGGGATCGTCTTCTGGGTCAGGGGTAGAGGTACGAAACGTAATGTAGAGGTGGCCTGTTTCGTCATCGCGAGCCAGTGACTGGCCGCGAGAAGCCTCTCGCTCATATACGGACTCTGCCCCCTCGCCATCGAAACCCATACGCTCTAGGCTTTGTTCATAGATGGGTGGATGACGCAGGTAGTAGATTTGTTCGGCTTCGAGATCGACCTCCCGGTCGAGATCGGCGACAGCGATGAGGTAGCTGAGGTGTTCTGCGGTACTCGAGTCAGTGGCCATCCGGTACATCCCGCAACAGTTACCGCCACGATTCATGACGGTTTGAAAACTGATCATTCCTGCATCGACTGACAGAGCGCCGACGCCCACGGGCACGTCTGGTTCGTCAGGGAAACCCAGCTCCGGCAAGTCAAGCCCCGCGATCACCAGGTCAACGATTTCCGGCGAATCGACTGAGAAACGATGTATGCCTGTGCTTGCACCCCCAAAGTACACAGTATTTTCGTCATCGAAGTCGATCCCACGACCTTCCAGGCCGTCCTCTGACACGACCGGTGTAGTGAGCCCTGTTTCTAGAGAAATTCTCGACACTTGCGGTGCGTCGTGCGAGGTGTAGTAGAGCCAATCCCCGTCTGGGGAAAACGTCATGGCCCGCAAATCGTCCACACCCTCCACAAATGTGTCCACGCGCTGGCCGTCGAGTTGAATCCTGTCGATCGACAACGTGTTCGATGACCACACGTAGAGAGCGCGCTCTTCGCACCATTCCGGGGAGGCGTCGGCGTCACTGTCCGCGATGTCTACCGCGTCCATGTCGCCGGTATCGGCGTCCTGGATTGCAACGTCCCCAGTGTCGCCGCCGTCTGTATCCGCGGATTCGTCTGGAAAGGACACGTCCGGCACCGACTCGTCTGGATTGCTCTCATCTGGCGCGCTGTCGGTCTCGGTTTGGTCGGTTGCGTCGCCCGCGTCGGGCTCTGGATCCGCGGTCGTACTCGCGGATGCTTGGCACACCGTTTCTGTGCAACTGAGGCCGTCGTTGTACTCGCTGCACTGGTCGTCAGACTGGCAGGTCGGTAGGCATACGCCGCTACCGGCACCCGACACGCCGTCACAGGCGAGGTCGGTGCAGATGGCGCCTTCACCGGTGTCACTACAGTCGGTACTGTCTTGGCAGCCGAGGGTACAGGTGCCGCAGATGCAACTGTAGGGCGACTGGCAGTCTGAGTTCGCCTCACAAACCGTCAACCAGTGGGTCTCGCTGTCGAGGTTCGGTTCGGTGACCTCACTGCAGCCAGCGGCCAGTACGGCGACGAGCCCAATACCGATCAGGAGCGCCTTAGTCATCGCGGCTGTCCTCGTTTGATCCGGTCACGGACATCTCCTCCCTCACGCCTTGGCCTACATAGAAGGTGACTCGGCTCCAGCCTTCGGCTGGTTTCTCGTTGTTGTCGTTGTACTCGGTGACCCTCGCCCGAAACTCAGAAATCCGTTTTCTGGTGTCTCTCAAAAGCCCCATCGCCTCGTCTTCACAGGGGTGATCGGGCCACACGTCGAACGAATAGGTGCTTCCACCCAAGACGTCCTGGGGAAGTGATGAATCTTGCCCTGCGCGCAGCTTGATGCCCATCGCCGTGACCATGGCTTGGAAGTGGTCCCAAAGGGCGGCTTCCCAACCCGCGTCAGTCTCAATCGGGATGATGCAGTGCGTGGCGTGATAACGGCAGCTCTCGCCCGTACGAGTCTGTTCCACTTTCTCGGCGGCAACCAGGCGCTCGAGCGCCGGCTTGATCACCTCAGCGCTCAGTTTGAGGTGTTCTGCTATCTGCGGCACCTCAGCCGGGCCGAGGCGGTACAACCCGATCCAGACCAACTCGTCGATGCCAGTGGCAGAATCAGCCGCGTCGAGGTGTTCGAGCTCTTCTTCGGATGCCGCTCTAAACGATGTCTTGTGACCCCGTCCGGTTCTAAATACGAAACCTGACTCAACCAGGTCGTTGAGGATGCCCCGCACCGTCGATTCGTCATCTCGTGGGAAACGAAGAAGGACTTGGCCCCGGGTCATCAACCCTTCTTTGCGAAGGGTCTGGAAGACGACCTCCCAAAGGGACGCATCCCGTTCGGTGGCGCTCTCGCTGAGGCGCTGCACCTTGAGCTGATACGACCGGAGCGCCAACCCAAACATGTCGGCAATCACCTTTCGTCCCACTCCCTGTGACTCGAGTTCTCGGACCAGCGTCAAGAATACCTCGTTGGCGACATGGGCAAGGGGGGCGCGAATGCCGGCCGCCGTTGCAAGTTGAGCGATCAAAATCGTCGTCTGCTGGACGATGTTGTCGATGAGAACTTTGACGCTCATTGAGTACCCAAACTAGAGGTCAACCGTTCAGCTTCCACTGTGAACGAAGGCCCAGTATCCCACAGGTTCAGCTTGAACCCAAAGAGGCACTATTTCTGAACAGGTCTCGCAGACTCCGTGGGGCCTGACGTGCTGTGCGGGGAGATTTGCCGCCAGTGTGCCCCAGAGACCGACATGTAGGTATCTTCGCTTCGGCGCATTGAGTTCGCCAGTGAAATTAATTTCACCCCCAATCTGAATGGGTCGGGGTCGAGATCTGGATTCAGGTTCAGGGACTCGGGGTCGGGATCGATATCGGGGGTCGTGGTACTGGGACCGGGTGACGAATGACGAGGCCAGGGTTAGGCGTTCCCCCCTCGCTTCGCGGCCCCACACGGGCGGGGGAACACTAAATCACGGTCCAGTCTAAAAACATGGGTAACAGATCAGTCTAGGTACATAGGTAACACTTAGCTGATCGACTCACTCGACGGTCACCGACTTCGCGAGGTTGCGCGGTTTGTCGATGTCGCGGTCGAGGGCTAGAGCGGCGTAGTAGGCGTAGAGCTGCAGTGGCACGACACTGAGGATCGCTGAAAATGCCGGGTGATGTTTGGGCATTGGAATGAGGACGCGCGACAGCTTGCGCACGTGTTCGTCCTCTGGGTCGGCAACTGCCATGATCGCCGCGCCGCGAGCCTGCAACTCCTGAAGATTGCCGACCATTCGGTCTCGGCTATCGTCTGGCGGCACGAGTGCCCAAACCGGCGTGCCTTCCTCGATGAGGGCGAGGGAACCGTGTTTCATGTCGGCTGCGGACAGGCCATCAGTCGGGATGTATGCGATTTCCTTCAGCTTGAGTGCGCCCTCTTTTGCGACCGGGCAACAGATCCCGCGACCGACGAACATGGTGTAGGGGCTGTCGGCGAAAGTTCCGGCCAGGTCTTGCACCACAGCCTTGTGGGCTAGCATTTCGTGCACTTGGCTGGGCAGATCCTGAAAGGCCTGGACCCATTCTCTGCCTTCCTGGGCTCCCAGGTTGCGCATGCGGGCGAATTTAAGGGCCAGTAAACTCAGCGCTGCGACCTGAGACGTAAACGCCTTGGTCGAGGCCACACTGATCTCTGGGCCTGCGTGAATGTATGTCCCGCAATCGGTCTCGCGGGCGACGCTACTGCCGACTGCGTTGGTGATCCCAGCGACCAGGCCACCTCTCATTTTGATCTCCCGCAGTGCGGTCAGTGTATCGGCGGTCTCGCCAGATTGGGTGATTGCAACGTAGAGGGTGTCTTGTGACACAATTGGATTCCGGCTGCGCAGTTCCGCTGGGTCTTCTGCAGACGTGGGAATTCGAGCGTATCGCTCCAGCAAGTAGCGGCCGGCTTCGGCAGCGTGCAAGCTCGTGCCGCAGCCGAACAAGACAATGCGTTTCACATCGAAAATCTGGCGGCCGAGATCGTCCAGACCACCTATTCGCGAGGTACCACTGGCCATGTCAAAACGGCCTTGGGTGGTGCGATTTAGCGCAGTGGGTTGCTCGCTGATCTCTTTGAGCATGAAGTGCGGATAACCAGACAGAGCAATGTCGCCTTCTTCGAAGGCGATCTCTTCGATCTGCTTTTCGGTTCGTCGATTCTGTAGATCGAAGGTCTGAAACCCCTTCGCGCTGACCTCTGCGACCTCGCTGTCGTCGAGGAAAACGATGCGTTTGGTGTGTCCAACCAGCGCGCTTGGATCCGACGCGATGAAGGTCCCGTCCTCGGCAATACCGATGACGACCGGACTTCCTATACGGGCCGCCACGATGTTCTCGGGGTCCTTCTTCGAGACTGCCAGCAGGCCGACGGTGCCGCTGATCTTGAGAAGTGCTGCCCTCACGGCGTCGACCAGTGTCGTGGCTGAACCGTTTTTGAGGGCCTTTCCTATCAGATGAGCCAGCACCTCGGAATCGGTGTCTGATGTGAAGTCGGCCCCTTCCGCTTCGAGTTCCGCTCGCAGCGTGTCGAAGTTGTCGATGATGCCGTTGTGAACGATGGCTACTGAGTCGTCTGGATCGACGTGTGGATGGCAGTTGGCCTGGTTGATGCCACCGTGGGTGGCCCAACGAGTGTGACCGATACCGACGCTTCCGGGCAGCCCTGCTGAGTAGGCTTTATCGAGGGCTGAGAGGTGCCCAACTTGTTTGGCCACCTTGAGGCGACTTCGATGGAGCATCGCAACGCCTGCGGAGTCGTATCCTCGGTACTCCAGTCGCTTCAATCCAGACATGACGATGGGCCACGCGTTGCGCGACCCGATATAACCCATGATTCCACACATCGCTTATCTCCTCCCTGGAAACCCTAGCCTCATCCGTAAATGCGCCGCCGAATTTGGCGGATAGAGAGTGGCGGCGCCGCGAATCGCCACTCATCGAGTTCGCGCTGAATCTGCCGGTAGATGGCCTTGCTTCGGGCCCCTTCTTTCTGAAGTTCGGCATGCCGCGACACAATAAACTCGTCGAGATCGGAACCGAACAAGTCGAGAACCTCATCGACCAAGTGCCCGGCCTCTGAAGGAGACAGACCGGTCGTTACAGCTAAATGTCTAGCCAACCGTTCCTTCAGAATGCTCACGACGAACCTCACTCTAGCGACATTGTTGCTCGACCGCCAGAACTATACCCGTTTTCGGGTACAAATTGGCGCAAAACTCGCAACTATCTATATTTTAACGCGTTTTACGGGGACCTACATCCACCGAGCGGCACGGTGATCCACCGAAAACGTGGGAAATTTGACCGTTGCCCCCACCTGAAGAAACCTTTGAACGAAACGTACAGAACATACGTTTAACTCTGTAGGCGTTCCGCATGTGAAGCATGCGGAGCTCCCGCGGGGTGTCCGGCAGGTGCAGCACCTCAGCCCATTCGAGGCAAACGCTATGGGCTGAGTGAACAACGGGCCATGGAAAGGCCCAATAACTGTAGGAGCTTGCAAAGCGACGGAAACGCGCTCTCTTCATAACGCTGGACGCCCTACACTTCACAGACTACGGCAGCGACCCACGCGCATTGGGTGTGCTGAGAGACTATGCCGCGTGTGGTTATCGTATTGTTGTTATCTGTGACCCCGCTGCGCTAAGCGAGATGTCGTGCAGCAATCGGGTCGAGCTTCTATACTCGATCCGCACGCACCAACGGTCCCCCTTTGGCCTTCCGCTCAGTGACGTGCTGGTCATGCACAACCCCTACGACCCGGCCCCCTTCTGGGACACCGCTCGGCGCTTCAGCCTCAGCCTGGAGTCGAGCATTTTCGTCAGCCGAGGTGGCGAGATCGCCGCCGCTGCGAAGAACGCGGGCGTGATGCGCTCGGAGGGTAGCGCGGCCATGCCCGCCATCGCCGCCTAGAACCCCCAAACCAGCCATCGCTCGGCCGATAGTCGTAGACAATCGCTTCGCTTCTCGCTATGTTCCCGCCCCACGTCGGATCGCTACGAATGAGGAACCCTCATGGACGTTCGAGCTGCAATCGTTCTCGGTATTTTCGGCCTCGCTGTCTGCGGCGTGCTCTATGCTTTCGCTGGGCAGTTCATTAGCGGACGCTTCCAGAAGCCGTCCGAGCGCAGACGGGACCAGCGACACAAGCCGCTCAACTGAATCTCGACCAACCTCCTCCCAATGCTCTCTTTCTCGCGGATCGGCTAGGCCTTGGGCTTTGACCGTGAGGTGGGTTCCTTCAGTCAGATTACCCACACAATCTAATCGAATTGAGTATTGTTCAGGCCGCGTTGTTCTGGCCGATCACATTTCTTCGAGCCGCTGGCGAACCTCGTCGACGTACGACCGTTGTACCGGCTCAGTCGGTGGTTGTGCAGGAGTCTTGTCTTCGGAGGACAGTTCCTCGGGTTGGGGGACGGCACCAACATCACTAG
>CAZDBH010000306.1:0-10394 GCA_964503485.1 uncultured Bradymonadales bacterium
ACTGTCGAGGTGCTTGTAGAGTAGGTCCATGACCTCGTGCAGCAGGCTGCCCCGGCCAAGGGCGTCCATTTCCTCGTCCCCGTGTCGCTCGGGTTCAATTCTGAGCACGTCTTGAAAGAAGAACTTGGACGGGCACGTCCCGTAACGCTCGAATCGCGTCGCACTTGCTGGACTCGTCTCGCCAAACGCGAATCGTCGCTCGCTTAGCCATGACCGGATCTCAGGACTCGATACATAGCCGCAGTACTCGCTGCCGTCCCCGCCAGCGCGCAACGACTCCCCTCCGTTTGGCGTTTCGTAGAATCGATTTCGAGCCATTTCGACAGCGGTCTTGGCCCGCACGGCTCGGTACCAATCGGCCCCATTCAGCTGGCTGAGAACGGTCATCCACTCCGGGGACAGGGCAGCTGTGGACTTGCCCGCACGGCAGCCCACCAGCGAAAGCTCATGCGACGAGACGATCCGTTCCGGTGCAGGAAGGACCTCCAGCGGTTCCCCCTCCTGTTCGACAGCCCCAGCTCTTGCGAGGGCTTCGACGAAAAGGGAGGGCAGTAAAGGGCGTCCCACCGCATCCCGGGTCGCCCAGGACACGAACACCTGCTCGCAGCAGCTACGCAGGGCGAGCGCCAGCAAAAGGGTCTCCTTAGATCGCCGGACCGGAATCCGCTCATCCTCTGGTTGCGGCTCCTCGATGGGGAAGCCGGTGAAAGATGGCTTGCCGTGAGCCTGGCCCCTGCGCCAACGGTTGAACGCAACCCGTTGCCTGTCTTTGAAGAGCGGATCGATTTTCACCGAAGCAGGGAAGATACCCTCGTTCATTCGGGGCAGAAACAGGACGCGAAACTGGCGTCCGACAAGCTGCCGAATCGGGAGAATCTGAACCGCTGCCCCGCGTCCACCGGGCGGATTGAGAGGCACTTGTTCGGCCACTTCACTCAATAGCAACCGAAAACCACCGGGACCCAAGGTGACCTGGTCGGCAAACTCGCAGGCCGCCAAGTTATTCAAAATGCGCTGCAAAGCGACCCAACTACGTTGGGCCTCCCCGAGGGCGTTGATCGCGGCCTGGGCGTGCCCGTCGAGCCCATCGGTGCCGAGGACCTGGGTTCGGCCGCCGGCCAACACAGGGAGGGGCTCGAAACCGGGCTCCCGGAGGAGCGCACTCAAGTCCAGAGCCCATTGTCGAGCAGTCCGCTTTCCACGCAGATGAGAGAGGCTCCTCACGCGCTGAAGAATTGTCCTGACCTGGCGTTCCTGAGAGGCGAACCAACGCGACAGACGACTTTGCTTCGGGGTCGTGAACAGATCGCCCTGGATCGGGCCGTCGCCGCTCTCGACGTAGTCTGGGCGAATCCTATCAAGGTAGTTCGACAATCTGACATGGTATCCGGAGCGTTTGCCCTCGGCGCCGGTGCCCAAGTCGCGAACCCCGGCGACTCCCAAGGTCGCCGCCACACCATCAGCTAGCTGGTGCCTCGCGCGCGAAGACCGCGGTACCGGTTCTATTCGCCCCTCGACCCGGACGGGGGCATTCGAGAAGGCCGAGGTCATGATTCTAATCAACGACTCTTTTGGCAGGTCTTCGACGACGGCCGTGAAAAGCCCAGTGACGTGCCGAAAAAGGTCTGTTTCATGGAGGCTTACCCCGCGCCGATAACGCCAGGGGATCCCATACGCGGTGAGCGCATCTGTGAGCGATTCGCGGTCCTGTTCGGGATGCCGCAGAGCGACGCAGATCTCATCGAGCGAGTGTCCGCCTTCGAGCGTGCGTCGAATCTCCCGCGCCACTTTACGCCATTCTTGGGCAGCGGTTGGTGCGCTCTCGAGACTGCAAGACGAATCTAAATCACCGATATCCTCGTCAAAGAGCCGCACGGCAAGCTGAGAGGGACCTCGGGCTGTGCTCTCGACCGCCTCGAAGCTCACCTCAATATGCACGTCCGAGCGGGCCTCGAGCTCCCGAAGCGCTCGTTCCATGTAGTGGAAAAGGCGCTGGCCAGAGTGGCTGTAGGGCACCACGAGATGGAGGCGTTCAGGGGGACCCAGCTGGGCATGGAGCCGTTCTGCGAGCCCGATCACGATCGACAGGCGGGCTGCCGACCAGTCGAAGATGTCTCGGATTTCTACCGTCGAAACCCCTTCGAACAGAGCGGGAAGCGGATAGGTCTGGCTCGATACAACCTCTTGGGCAATACGCAGTCGGTCGGTGTCGTCGAGCAGCCGGTGTTTGGTGAGCAGCCGGCGATAGTCTCGGTAGAGGCGGCTCAGAAGGGCGATTCGGTCCCCGTCGGATCCCGATTGGCTGGCAGCAAACGAAGCCAACTCACCGGTCTCGACAGAGCCCTCTGTACACTCATCTACGAATTTGGCTAAAAGCCGGGGTAGGCCTCGAGCTTTTAGCACTTCGACGAGCTCCTCTGGGGCACCCTCCCGGGCCTGCGCGATTGCCTGTCGTCGTAGCAACGCGAGCTCGGGTTCCGAGGCGAAGCGCCTTCCGCTCCACCAGGACCCCAGGTCTGCATGACGCTCGCCCGACTCCCTGAGCGCATCCACGACGGCCGAGAACGTCACGATCCGACTTGGGTCGACGATGGTGGCTGCTATGGCTCTGGCTTTCAGTCTCTCCTCGACACCGTCGAAGACAGGGAGAACCAAGAGGTGCTGGGTGGGTGCGGCGTTCATGAGCGGCGGCATTATGTACCAAGCCATTCGCCTCGGCTAGCGCACTGGCCCGAGCTTCCTCAACAGAGGCAAGGTCACTGGTTTCGGACGGAGCGTGCACAGAAAGGGAATAGGGCCGCGGTCGAACGGTGTTTCTTTATCGGAACTGGCCGCGCGTCAGATCCCAGGGGACCGACTGAGGAATCGGTCGGCTAGTACGCTCAATATAGCGGCAAGGACTACCTCGCCAACCTATCGTGAAGATCCAACTGTCCCCTGACCACCCATACCACCTGTACCCCCTGGACCGCTGAGCGTACTGGCTTACGAGCTTGTCACGCATAGCATACCGTCCAGCCATCAAAACGAGGCTACTCGAAGTTGAAGTGGACCCCACGACAGCCCTCGAAGACCTGTAGCCCGTTGGGCTGCACGGCCTGGGTGGTACCAACCTCTCCGTCTTCGTAGAGCGGGCGAATGTTGAATGTCCCGTCGATCGGTACATTCGGGACGATCAGTGGCGTCCGACCCAGCTCATTGCCCTGGCCGTTCGCGAGAACCTGCTCGAACTGAATCCCCGTCGGCTCACTCGTTACGAGCACCGAGACCTCCTGAGGCGGCCGATTAGAGAGCAGATAAGTCGCGCCACATGACATGAGCAACAGGCTGATGAAGAGAACCAACCGTATGGTGCGCTTGGTGCCGGCTAGGGCCTCACTTCCCGAGTCCAGCTCCGGCTCTTCAATCGCCAAGGCCTCGCCGGTGGGATCGACAGCGGCGTCAAGCTCACTCAAGAGGTTGGCCAAGGACGGCCTGTCCCCTGGATCCACGGCGATCGCGGACGCGATGCACTTGTTTAGGGCCTCGTTGGTGGTGTTACACCGGTGGTCGCTCGGCTCGAGGTCGCTGACCAACCGAGCCGCCGCTTTGGCTACGTCATCGTCCGGTTTGAACAGTGGATGATCGCCGGACTGCAACTCAAAGAGAATGGCACCCAGTCGGTAAACACTCGCGGCTTCGGTGCTCTCCAGCGCGTCTTCCGTGGACGTCTCGACCGCAAAGCACTCCGGTGGGAAGCCCAGCGCAAGATCTCGCTGCGCCAGGCCACTCATCATCCGGACCTCGGCCCGAGTTGGAAACTCGCCAAAGGCGTACAACTGAACCAGCAAGCCCGTCCGGTCGTCTTCTTCGATATAGAGCTTGTCGAGGGTGACCTCGCGCTGCTGTGCAGGAGTGAGTTTCTCGAGTGCGTGGTGAACCGCCAGCCCGACTGCCGCGAGTAGTGCGGGAGGCTTCGCACTCCGGCCTTCCCACCAGGCTCCCAACGGTTCGCCGGTCGGGGGTTGGACGACGAGAAACGGATGTCCGTCCTCCATTTCGCCAACATCGATGGTCAGACTGCTCTCTCCGCCCTTTTCGATAAGGTCGCGGATTCGCTTTTCGGCCCCCGGAGTGAAGGAGAGGGCCTTGAAATTCTTGTACAGTCGCATGCGCACGGGGCGGCCAAAGGTCTCCTGCCGCGCACTGTATTCCGCGAACAGACTCGTCACCCGAATCCGTTTGTCGACCGAATAGGCGTGCTGCAACATCAGTGTTCCGCCGATTGGTTCCAGCGGGACCTTTGTTGCCACCTCTTGCTGCGTTTCCCTAGTCATCGGCTCCGGAATATATGCAGGTGAATGCCCAAAGGAAAGGGCGTTGATCGCCGTTTTATTCCGTCTAGATGACCGCCCCGGTGGAACGCGCCAAACGCACTGGTGAAACAAAGAACGCTGGTTGATTACGGGAGGTTGAAGGAAGGTGGCTCCGTTGGTCCGAGAGCCCGCGAACGTGAGGTTACCCGCTAGGGCATGTCGAAGTAGACGGCGCTTCGGCCAGTGAGTTGATCCACCGTCGCCGAGGTTTCGCCCTCACAGGAGTCACTGCCCGTAAGCGATGTGATCCGCACGGTATAGCCGGCCACGCTTCCTCTCGCTCCTTCCTGCAATCCACTAGCGTTGCCGCAGCTGCGCATGATCACGATGGCGCCGTCGCTGGCTGCCCTGAGATTGACGATCGGGGCGCGGAGTCGCTCAACTTCGACTACAGGCTCTGGCTCGGGTTCTGGTTCGGGTTCCGGCTCAGGCTCTGGATCCGGGTCGCGTCGCCGTCGGCGCCGGGGCTCCGGCTCCGGTTCCGGCTCAGCCACCAGTGGTTGAAGCGGTTCTACTGGAGTCGTGTCGACCACCTCGACTGATTGGCCCACGGTGTAGGCCGAGCTGCCTTTCGTAATGTTCAGTCGGGTGAAGTAGCGGCCTGGAGGGAGTTCGAGTCCGGCGAAATTCACCGAGCTCATGCCCTCGGTGATGGGAACTTCCGCTACCACGGCTCCATAGGCGTCGAGAATCGCGAAGGTGCCTTCGACCGTAGGTGAATCGAACGTGATCTCGAGGTCAGCCACGCTATCTTCATCGGCGTCAAAACTGCGATAGTCCGTGTTGTCGCCGTTCTCTGCGTCGATCGAGTCCTGTTCACCGTCCTGCGCCGCGGGAGCGGTCGCCATCGAACCGTCCGTTCCGGTGTTTCGATCAGGTTCTGGCTCCGGCTCTTCGGGGACTACCTCTCCCTGCGCGCCACAACCCACTAGAAACAACAGTCCGATAATTAGTCTGAGTCGCATTGACTGCTCCTGGCCGAAGTTCAGCTTCCATCACTATTTAGTGTCAATCGCACCCATGAATCAACTACGTCAAGGATCGACGACCGACGGCTATTCCAGCGGGGTCGTCGGGTCGGTGTGATGGGACCGGGCTGGGCCGCGGGTGGGCCGGGAAACTCGCACCCACTTGTCGCCTCTCAATCCGCGCTTAGGTTGCTTCTCAGCGAACGGCCGGGCTTGGAATCGACGACAGATCAAGTTGACGAAATTCGCTGTTTCGCGTAATCGACGCGGGCCTGAACCCAGGAGGGGTACTTGGATTTGCCCGAGCAGGAACTCACGTTCTCAGAAAATGTAACCGTACTAAAGGACGGGAAACGGACCTACTACATCGTAGGTACCGCCCACGTCTCTGAAGACAGCGTCAGAGAAGTACAAGAGGTCATCGAGAAGGTCCAACCCGACACGGTCTGTGTCGAGCTGTGCGAAGCGAGATATCGCGCGCTGACCGACGAAGATCGCTGGAAAAACCTCGACGTTTTTAAGGTCATAAAAGAGGGTAAGACTCTATTCTTGCTCGCTAATCTGGCCATCGGAGCCTATCAGCGCCGGCTAGGGGCCCAACTGGGTGTGAAACCCGGCGCCGAGTTGATGGCTGGAGTCAAAAAGGCCGAGGAAATCGGTGCGAAACTCGAGCTCGTGGACCGCGATATTCACGCCACGCTGCGTCGCACCTGGGCCAACCTGTCGTTCTGGAAAAAGCTCACGCTCTTGGGCGGAATCGTTGAGAGTCTCTTCTCGAAGAACCAGGAAATCGGTGCCGACGACATCGAAATGCTGAAGGAAAAGGCGCACCTGTCCGAGATGCTCGCCGAGTTTGCCAAAGCCTTACCAGATGTGAAGGTTCCACTCATCGACGAGCGCGACCAGTTCCTCATATCGAGTATCGAGGATGCCCCCGGAGAGACGATTGTCGCCGTGGTTGGGGCAGCTCATGTCCCAGGAATGACCGCCAATTTTGGTGTTCCCGTCGACCGCGAGCGCCTCAAACAGCTGCCTCCGAAGTCCAAAGTGTGGGGCATGCTCAAATACGTCATCCCGGTGCTCATTCTCGCAATGTTCTTCATCGGTTGGCAGAACAAGTCGGGCGGGGGAGGGCTGAAGGACATGCTCTTCGCCTGGATCCTACCGAACTCGGTGTTCTGCGCGATTCTGACGGCTGTGGCGGGCGCCAAGTTCCTGTCGGTTCTCACCGCGTTCTTTGCATCTCCGATCACATCCCTCAATCCCGCAATTGGGGCCGGAATGGTGGTGGGCTTTGCCGAGGCCTGGTTTCGAAAACCCACTGTTCAGGACGCCGAACGAATCAACGAAGACGTTCAGAGCCTCAAAGGGTTCTACAAGAATCCATTCACCCGGGTCCTTCTTGTCGCTGTTGCCGCAACAATGGGTTCAGCGATGGGGGCGTGGATCGGTTTCGGATGGGTTCTGAGCCTCGCGGCCTGACATGAAGCCAAAACCAGTTTTCAACGTATCTCGCCGCACCTTCATCAAGGGAACCGTTGCGGGTCTAGGGATCGCTACCCTCCCGTTGGCTGCCAACCCCAGCGAAGCGCAGCAACGCACCGCCCCGACGGATTATGTTGACAATACAGGTTGCCTAACCGGGCCGCTCGACCTCAACGATGTCCGGCTCGAGAGACCGTTCTAGGCCATGGGAACGACCTCCCGCGCACGACAGGCCGGCGCGAGGTTCGGCCGAGTCTTATCGATCGGTCTTCTGATAGCGATCGGCGTCTTTGTCGTGTGGCAGCGCTGCTCGCAGATGAGCGACCACGCCAACGATATGCTAGAGGCGGGACTTGACGAGTGGGCCGGCGCCCTCCAGGGGCAAGGCGATATGGAGCGAGCCCGCAATCTCCTAGAAGAGGCCGCTGGGCACAGCCTAGACGCCGACTACGCGCTGTTCTGCCTCACCGCGATCGATGAAGTCAGCGGTGACTGGGAATACGAGATAGCGCCATCTGAAGCGTGGGTTGACGCCATTGAGGCGTTGTCTGAAGGCGAGCTCGATCGGGCAAAGGCCAGTTTTCGAGCGATCGGCGGCGAAGCCGCCCGAGCCGTGCAGTTCATCGAGCTCATCGACGACCTGAAGGCGCGGTCGAGATAGAAACCCAGGTTCGCCTTTTACTCCGGTACCTGAAGCCCATCTGTAACGATGCCTGGAGCCACTAGATCTCGCACCGGCACGGCCGCACCAATCGTAAGGACTCGATTGAGCAGTCGATCCAAATCGAAGCTGAAGCGAATCGACGGGATGACGTGGCTAATCGCGCCGCTACGTATGAAGAATGCGTCCCGTGTGGCGACTCCCATGGCCGTCAGGCCAGACCAGGTCAGGCCGCTGGGGAAGCGTCGCAGGTAGATTCCCCGATCCACAGTCGAGATCAGCTCTTCGAGCTCGGCGTCACCGCCTGAAACGACCATGTGTTCAGCTTGGCTATCGCGGCTGGGTCGGTCGAAGCCGAGATATCCGTGAGTATCTCCACCCGCTTCCGAGGCCCAGGCCCGAGAGTTCAAACCCGTGACGAGGTTGCCCTCTCGAATGAGGGTGACTTCCCGGCGTGGCCATCCTTCTGCGTCGAATGGGGCTTCGAGGATGTCGCTGTGAGCCGGTTAGACGCTAACGGTGAGACGACTGTCTACAACCGATTCGTCAATCCTGCGGGCGAAATGACTACTCCCTTCCGATATAGCACGTCCGTTGAAGTGGGGGCCGAGCCGCCGAAAAAGGTCCCCGACTGCCTGGGGACCCAGCACGACCCGATATGTGCCGCGCTCAACCGCACCGCTCAACACGGGTTGCTCCGCCTCGAGGATTGCTCGTTCCAACAGCTCTGGTATCTGAAGCCCGGCCGCGCGGTGCGACGAAGCCCATAGGGAGCCGAGCCCGCCGGTGGGGGTTCGGATGACCGCGTCGATAACTGCGCGGGTCCCTTTGTGGTACTGAAAGAGATCGTTGTTGTTGCAGACCGCGTTTTGCCTCGTGCTACCCCACTCGTCGAGGCCACCCTCCAAGAGCGCGTGATAGCCGCCGCAGGTGTACCCGAGCCTTCGACAGGGCAGGGCGATGTCGGCCACCTCGGACACACAAAACGCCGGTCCGACGGTCGTTGTGGCCGGGTCGTAGGCTCCTGCAGTATCTTCCAGCGAGCTCTCGTAGTCCTCGGCCCAGGGTAAAGGCTGGTAGTCGTCGAGCAGCGGCCCTGCCTCGGCCACCGCTGTGCTCGCCGCAAAAAGCGCTGCGACGCCAGAGGTGCTCAGGTCTGTGCACGTTGAGTGACCGACCCGCCAGCGGTCGCCATGTCTGAAGGCCTGCTTCGCCCACAACTGAAGGCGCCGCTCAGTCATATGTTCTGGGACTCGATTGTCGCTGAAGCGAGTAAGGCGAAGCTCGCCGCCACCCAAACTCAGTTGGGTTTCGGTGGCGAGACTGTGATCGATCATGTCGGTCAGAAATGCGCGAACTTGTTCCCGTTCATGGATCACGAAGTTTGCCCCCAAGAGCCAACCCAGTCGATGGTACGAAAACGGGTTGGAGCGGTTCCGTGACTGGTCGCAACTCTCTGACCCAGAAGCCCCTTCTTGCAATCCGGCATACTCCACAGCCCGTAGTGGGCGGCATCGCAGACCGCGTCGCAGCTACTCCATAGTTCTGCGACACGGTGCTCAAAGGCTGGTCTCGCAACAATCTGCCTGACTCGGCCATCGGCGATCTCCCAACCGATCTCTGCCTCGCATCTGACGGTTCCAGCCGCCCGGTTCACAGTGATTCGCAGCGGTGTATCGATCAACAGACCCCCAGCCGTCCCCGAGATCACCTCGTCGAGAGTCGCATTGCCTGGGAGGAGGCTGACGTTTGGCATCCGGACACTGGGAGCGCGGTGAGCGCCCTCTGCCCGCGAAGCGCACCACGTCGGATCGAGGTCGAGGCGCCCAGCTAGCTCGCGGTTGGCCACGAGGCCAGTGAGAATACCCGCCTCAACCAGCTGCCATTGGGTGGCGGGTACACCCTCGTCATCAAAGCCGTACGTCCCAAGACCGGTCGGTTGCAGAGCGTCGGCCACGACGTTGACCACGTCGCTGGCGACCCGCCGGGACCCGACGTCGGTCGGCTCCCACCAACCCCGGTCGACTTCCGCGAAATGGGCGATGGTTTCGTGTAGTAGCGCCGCTGTGGTCGAACCGCTGAGGATGACATCACCCAGGCCAGCCGGACAACTCGGAGCCGTCATCAGCATGGTGGCCTCTTCGGCGGCCCGCTCCGCCCAGTCCGGAAGGCCCATGTTTCGAATCAGCTCGAGCCCGCCCAACCCCAACTGTCCAAGACCGGCCTGCGGAAAGGAGCGCGACGCGGAGCCGTCTGAGCCTTCTGCCTTCGCCGAGCATCCGACGCCGGTCACGTGGCGCTCTTGCGAGACCATACTGCCGTCGCTACTGGCAAAGTACGACAACGAGTGGGTGGCACTCAGCAAGCCGACCATCCGCCGGGTTGCAGGTAGCCGCCGAACACCTCGCTCCGCATCGAAGAGCAGTTCAGCCCGCTCCTCGACCGAGATCGAGAACGGGCTCTCCTTGACCGGGGTCGCCCAGTCCGTCTCGATGGCTTCGACGGCAGAGAGTGGTAGCTCGTTTCCAAGCAGCAGTGCTGCAGATCGAGCGTTGCTCACCGCGTCCACCGCCAGCGAACGAAGGCCCTCGGCGGATCGGTCGGTTCCGGCCGCGAACCCCCAACTGCCATTTTTTCTGACACGCACGCCGGCGCTCGAACGCTGGCCGGCATCGAGTTTTGTTACGGAAAAGGACTCGGTGTGAAGAGCCTCCCAACGTCCGTCGCTCACCCGAGCGTCGGCATAGTCTGCGCCCGCGGCGAGCGCGGAGTCCAAAGCCGCGAAAAGCTCTTCTTTCATGGTGTGGACAGTAGGCCCGCCTCGTTGGCCTCGACCAGGAACGCTGACCAGCTCTCCCTGCGGTCTGAGTAGCCCGAAACCTATAGCCAAGGCTCGAACCCTCCGCGCAGCGACAAGGTCTCCCC
>CAZDBH010000307.1:0-10387 GCA_964503485.1 uncultured Bradymonadales bacterium
GCCGCAGTCCACAGAGAGGATGTCGCCTTTCTTTAGGATCGTCTTGGCCGATGGGATGCCGTGCACAATCTCCTCGTTCAAGGAAGTGCACAGTACCGACGGAAACGCTGGGCCACCGTGGGGATGTGGATAATCCTTGAACGCCGCCACGGCGCCCGCATCGTCCACCATCTGCTCAGCTTCGCGGTCCAAGTCAGCGGTTGTCACACCTGGCTCAATGAGATCGTGCAGACGGTCCAGTATCTGGGCGACAAGTTTGCCCGCTACTTGCATCCGCTCGAGCTCTTGAGGTGATTTCAGTTCAACCGCCACAGGACTTCCTATACTCCCCCACCGCCGCCTTGACGGCTCCGGATACGTGGGCCGCGAGGCCCAGTTATTCCCTCATAGTGCCGAGTTATCAGATGCTGCTCGACTTGAGAGACTGTATCTAGGCCGACCGATACGACGATCAACAGCGAGGTACCGCCATAATAGAACGGTACATTGAGGTAGATTTGCATCAGCACGGGCAGTACGCAGACTGCTGACACATACACAGCACCACCAAACGTAATTCGCGTCAGAACGTAGTCGATGTATTCCGCAGTCTTCTTACCAGCCCGAATGCCGGGCACGAAGCCGCCGCGCCGTTTCATGTTGTCGGCCACTTCAACGGGATCAAACGTGACCGCCGTGTAGAAGAAACAGAAGAACATGATCAAGATCACGTAGACGACGTTGTAGCGCCAGTCGATGGGGTTCAATGCTGCCTGAAGCGACTGAGCCATCGCCGAATCTGGGAAGAAATTCGCGATCTGGCTCGGGAAAATCAGCATCGAAGAGGCAAAAATCGGAGGTATAACGCCAGCCGTATTGACCTTCAAAGGTAAGTACGAGGTCTTACCCGCATAGCTCTTTCTGCCTTCCGCTCGACGTGTGTACTGGACCGGAACTCGCCGTTGAGCCCGTTCGACCCAGCAGATAAAGGCGATGACCCCGATGCAGATTACGAGGAGAACAATGCCCCCGAACACCTTGATCTCTTCGGTCTGGACACGCTTGAGCGTACCCGCCAAGCCCGGTATGAACGCCGCGACGATGCCGCCGGTAATAATCAAACTGATACCGTTTCCGATGCCGCGTTCGGTGATCTGTTCACCGAGCCACATCAGGAAGGCAGTACCGGTTGTCATCGCCAGTACGGTCAGGAGGCGGAAGCGCCAGCTACCGGTACCCCAAATCAGCAGGGTTTGGTTCGCGCTCTCGTTGAAGCTCTCCAAGAAGAATGCCATTGCAAACCCCTGGACCAACGACAAGAGAACTGTGCCGTACCGTGTGTATTGGGTGATCTTCTTGCGGCCCTGACTGTCCTGCTTCCACTCGTTGAACTTGGGAACAACGACCTGCAGGAGCTGCATGATAATCGATGAGGTGATGTACGGCATGATGGGGTTTGCAAACAGTCTCACGTGCTCGTGAGCGCCACCGGTAAACAGGTTCAGCAGACCGAGAAAGCCTGATGACTGTGCGACGATATCGCCCATCGCGGCGCGATTGACGCCGGGAGTAGTGACGAAGACGCCAGCCCGATAGATTCCCAGACAGGCAACCGTAAAGAGAATCCGATTCCGCAGTTCGGGAATCTTCGTTATATTTGCAAAGGTGCTAGCCACCGCTTGAGTCTCCAGCGCGCCGATACTCCGGCCGCCTTATCTCTTTGTAGAGAGTTCCGTCAAGGGCAGAATCGAGTCCTGCCGGCCAAACTACAGTTTCGTTACCGTTCCGCCAGCAGCTTCGATCTTGTCTTCTGCTGACTTGCTGAAGCGATGGGCTGTCACAGAGAGTTTCCGCTCCAGCTCTCCTCCTCCGAGGATTTTCACACCATCGACGTTCTTGCGAACGAGTCCTGCCGATTGCAGAACCTCAGGCGTGATCTCTGTCCCGTCGTCGAAGCGATTCAGGTCGCGGAGATTAACGCTTGCGATGTTCTTTGCGAAAATATTCTTGAAACCACGCTTCGGAACACGGCGCTGCAAGGGCATTTGACCGCCCTCGAAACCGACAGGCGGCAGACCGCCGCTTCGCGACTTCTGACCGTTCTGCCCACGACCGGCGGTTTTGCCCCAACCAGAAGCGGGACCTCGCGCCTTACGTTTTCGTGTCTTCCGGCTGCCTTCAGCTGGTTTTAGGTTATGGAGTCCCATTGGCCTATTCCTTAAGCTCTTCAACTTCGACCAGGTGCTTTATCTGAAAGAGCATTCCCTGGAGCGAAGGACTATCTTCGTGGACCACAGAGTGGTTGATTCGGCGCAAGCCCAGGGCCTTTACGGTCCGCTTCTGGGTACCTTGACGGCCGATGACGCTTCTGCGCTGTGTAATTCTAATTTTCTTAGCCATTGCTCACCTGCCTTAGGACCGAGGTTGGTAATCGAGCTCGGTCTTACCGCGCTTTCGAGCATATTCCTCAGGGCTGAAGAGCTGTTGAAGCCCTTCCATCGTCGCTTTGACCATGTTGTGAGGATTATTCGACCCGAGCGACTTCGTCAGGATGTTGTGGATTCCCGCCGCCTCGACCACCGCGCGTACCGGGCCACCGGCGATGACGCCGGTACCTGCACTTGCTGGTTTGAGGAGGACGCGACCCGCTCCAAATCTGCCGAGAGCCTGGTGCGGAATGGTGCCGTTGATTAACGGGATATCGACCATGCTCTTGCGGGCCTTCTCAGTTCCTTTGCGAATTGCTTCAGGAACTTCCTTTGCCTTGCCATGGCCAATACCGACTCGACCGTTCTTGTCACCTACGACCACGATCGCGCTAAAGCTAAAGCGACGACCGCCCGAGACGACTTTGGCGACACGGTTGATATGCACGACGGTTTCGGCGAGCTCTGGCTCGTCGCTATCCGACTTCATCTGTTTTTTGAATTTATCGTTAGCCAACGTCTTATCTCCGCAGCCTAAAACTTCAGACCAGCTTCGCGGGCGCCCTCTGCGAGAGCTTTGACCCGACCGCCGGTGTACAGATAACCACCTCGATCAAAGATGATTGACTCGATTTTCTGGTCCAAGCAAAGACGTCCGATCTCTTGGCCGACTCGCTTGGCAGCCGCCTTCTTGTCGCCGTCGGTAATGTCCTTTTGGACCGCCTCGACCAACGTCGAGGTAGCAGCCAAAGTGCGACCTTCCGTATCGTCGATGACTTGGGCGTAGATGTGCTTGTTGCTGCGAAAGACGCACAGGCGTGGTTTGTCCGCTGTGCCGAATACCTTCTTCCGCACTCGACGGTGCCGCCGACGCCGCATGACTTCGCGCAAGTTGCTGTGTTTTGTAAGTTTCTTGCCCATTTTGGGTTCCTCTCGGCTTCCTTGACTGATTAAGCCGCGCCGGCCTTACCAACCTTCGTCTTGATGACCTCGCCCGCGTACCGAATGCCCTTGCCTTTGTAGGGTTCGGGAGGCCGGAACGACCGGATGGTGGCGGCGGCTTGGCCGAGGGTTTCCTTATTGGCACCCTTCAGCGTGATATTATTGTTCTTGTCGACCTCGGCGGTCAGTCCGGCCGGTAGCTCGTACCAGATCGGATGGGAGTACCCGAGGTTGAAAATCAGATAGTTCTTCTTGAGTTCAACCCGGTATCCGACACCGATCACCTCGAGACCTCGCTCGAAGCCGGTGGACACACCGACAACCATGTTGTCGACCAGAGTGCGGGTGAGGCCTTGCATTGCACGGGCTCTCCTGCTCTCTGCAGCCGGCGTCACTACCACGGTCTCGCCATCGACAGCGACATTGACCGAATCTGGGAGTGTACGCTCAAGCTTGCCTTTCGGTCCCTGGGCGGAGAACTGGCGACCTGCCAGATTTACCTTCACACCGCTAGGTATCGCTACTGGGCGTTTTCCTACTCGCGACATTGTTCCATTCCTTCACAAGCGACATGCGTCCCAAAGGGACTTCGGTCGCAGTGGCTTACCAGACTTCGCAGACGACTTCACCACCAACATTCGATTTGGCGGCTGACTGCCCGGTCATGACACCTTTGGACGTAGTCAGGACACAGATACCAAGGCCATCGAGGACCTTTGGAATATCGTTCGCTTTGACGTACGTCCGTCGACCAGGTGTACTGACCCGACGAATCCCGGCGATGACCGGTTGTTGGTCCTTCCAATACTTCAGAGTGAGAAGAAGTTGACCTTGATGGTCGTTCTTCACGAGGTCTACTTCTTCGATGTAGCCCTCGTCCTGAAGCAGGTTTGCGATAGCCATCTTGACCTTTGACGCCGGTACACGGACCACCGTCTTTCGGGCAAGCAAGCCATTGCGAATTCGAGTAAGCATGTCCGCTATGGGATCAGTGACTCGCATTCATTAACTCCTATTCGGCACCCCGGACAGTTTGGGACAACACCCACACGCCCGGGTCAAAATTAGTCGGCCTACCAGCTGGCCTTGATCACTCCAGGAAGTTCGCCATTCAGTGCCCTTTGCCGGAAGCAAATGCGGCACATGTCGAACTTACGCATATACGCTCGAGGTCGCCCACAAAGTGGGCATCGATTGTAGGCGCGAACCTGAAACTTAGGCTTGCGTTTGGCCTTATTCCGCAGCGCTTTTTTCGCCACTTCAAGTCTCCTTGTCGACTACCGTCGGAACGGGAAGCCGAGTTTCTTCAGGAGGGCTAAGCCCTCTTCGTCAGTTCGAGCGGACGTGGTCAAACTAATGTTGAGACCGCGCACTCTCGAAATTGTGTCGTAATCAATCTCTGGGAAGATGATTTGCTCTTTAATACCAAGTGAGTAGTTGCCCTTGCCGTCGAAGGCTTTGGGAGACAACCCACGGAAGTCGCGTACACGAGGTAGCGCGATATTGACGAGCCGATCGTAGAACTCCCACATTCGTGCACGGCGAAGTGTGACCATCACACCGATGGGCATGCCTTCGCGCAATTTGAATGTTGCAATCGACCGTCGCGCCTTTGTAATGACAGGCTTCTGGCCAGTGATTGCTGTGAGCTCTGCTACGGCGGAGTCGAGCAGTTTCACATCCTTGACTGCCTCGCCGATGCCCATGTTCACCGTAATCTTGGTGAGCCGTGGAACCTGCATCACATTGTCGATGCTGAGTTCTTTGAGCAACGCCGGAGCGATCTCGTTGAGATAGTGTTGTTGGAGTCGAGGCTGAATCATTGTTTGTCCCCTACTCGAAGGTCTCGCCGGTCTTGGCAGCCCATCGTACTTTTCGGATTCGCTCCGGTACGATTTTGAAACTGGCTGCCGCCTCGGCTTTGGTCGTAAAAACTGCGCCACTATCGCCTAGGTAACGCACCTGAGTGCGCACCGGGCCGTCAGCTTTCGGCGAGTACAAGGCGACGTTGCTGGCGTGAATCGGCGCTTCGCGCTCCATGATTCCGCCCTCGACGCCCAATATCGCGTTTGGCTTAGTGTGCCGCTTGACTACATTCCGTCGCTCAACGATCACCTTGCCGGACTTGGGCAGGACACGGAGGACTTTGCCTCGGTCTCCCCTTTCCTTGCCGGCGATGATCACCACGGTATCGTTTTTCTTAACATGCATCGGTTTTCTTCCAACGGTGTCCTAGAGAACCTCGGGTGCCAGTGAAATAATTCGCATGAACTGTCGACCGCGAAGCTCGCGGGCAACAGGTCCGAACACACGGGTTCCAATCGGTTGGCCCTGGGGATTGATAAGCACCGCGGCGTTGTCGCCGAACCGGATATAGGATCCATCTTGTCGAGGGATTTCCTTTGCGGTTCGGACGATCACAGCCTGGTGCACTTCACCCTTCTTGACCTTGGAATTGGGGAGCGCCTCTTTTACCGAGGCGACAACGATGTCCCCAACGCTGGCGTATTTCCGCTTGCTGCCCCCCAGTACCTTAATGCACTGGAGCTTCTTGGCACCGGAGTTATCCGCCACGCTCAAGTAGGTTTGCATCTGAATCATCGAAGCACCTGCTCGTTTATTGCCTAAAAATCAAACGTTACTTATTCAAAGACCGGCGCTCGCTCGACGACACTTTTCAGGCGCCAGCGCTTGGTCTTGCTCAGAGGACGCGTCTCTTCGATCTGAACTCGGTCGCCGATGTTCAGTTCGTTGTTGGCATCGTGCACATGAAACTTCTTAGAACGCTTGATGTACTTCTTATAAATGGGGTGTTTGACCCGCCGCGTGATCTCCACGACAGCTGTCTGGTTCATCTTGTTAGAGACGACGACACCCACCCGGTCTTTGCGATGTCCTCTAATATTCATTGGGCACCTTGTTCGGCATTTTCGTCGGCCTGTCGCTCATGAAGCAGCGTTTTGATACGCGCGATTCCACGGCGTGTCTCAGGCAAACGAGAACTTTTGTCCAACTGGCCGGTGTGGTGTTGCATACGAAGGCGAAACAGTTCTTCCTGTAACTCGGCCTCGATGGCTTCCAGCTCGGCGGTTTCCTTCCCTCGAAGTTCGGCCGCTTTCATGGTTCATCCCTCCGACACACGATCTTGGTTCTGACGGGGAGCTTCGCTCCGGCTCGCTCGAACGCCTCTCGGGCAACTTCCTCGGTAACCCCGTCGACCTCATAAAGGAGTCGGCCAGGTTTGACCTTTGCAACCCACTCCTCCGGCGAGCCCTTACCTTTACCCATTCGAGTTTCGGCAGGTTTCCGGGTCAGCGGGGTGTCTGGGAAGATGCGAATCCAGAGCTTTCCACGACGCTTCATCGCGCGTGTGATCGCTACACGAGCCGCCTCGATTTGGCGATTCGTGATTCTGGACTGCTCCAGCGTCAGCATGCCGTACTCCCCGAAGGAGAGTGTTGAGCCAGCCTTAGTGGTGCCTCTGAGCTTGCCGCCCTTCTGTTGTTTTCGATACTTGATCTTCTTTGGAGCCAGCATGACTCAAACCCTCTATCTTAGATGAAGCTCCGGGCGTCCATGATTTCGCCCTTGAAAATCCACACCTTGATACCGATGGCGCCATACGTGGTCTTCGCAGTGGCAAAGCCATAGTCGACGTCAGCTCTCAGTGTGTGCAGCGGCACTCGGCCGTCGCGATACCATTCTCGGCGGGCCATCTCGGCACCACCGAGTCGACCAGCGCACATCATCTTCACGCCCTTGGCTCCGAACTTCATCGTCGCCGCGACCGACTTTTTCATCGCTCGGCGGAAGGAGACTCGGCGGACAAGCTGTCCGGCCACGTTCTCGGCGACCAGCTGGGCGTCGAGTTCTGGCTTGCGAACTTCCTGAATATTCAGGAAGATTTCGCAATCCGTAATGTGCTGTAGTTGACCCTTCAACAACTCCACACCCGAACCGCGTCGACCGATCAGTATGCCCGGCTTCGCCGTGAATACGTTGACCTTGACCTTGTTCGCGGCCCGCTCGACTTCGATGCGAGAGATCCCGGTGGTGTAGTGGGTCTTCTTGATGAACTCTTTAATGCGAAGGTCTTCATGCAACCAACGCGCGTAGTTCCGTGCCTCGTACCATTTTGACTCCCACTGGCGAATGATGCCGAGTCGGAATCCTACTGGGTGTACTTTTTGGCCCACGAGTGTGCTCCTTATTCCTTAAACGCCTTCAGCCGACGGCTCTAGGCCTCTTGCTCCAGAACCAGCGTGACATGCGAAGTGCGTTTACGTATTCGAGTCGCTCGACCCATCGCACGCGGTAGAAAGCGGCGCATGGTCGGGCCCTCGTTGACGAAAGCTTCCGCAACAATCAGGCGATCGATATCCCAATCCTTTGCATGCTCAGCGATGTTGGCGACGCCAGACTCGAGCAACTTGGCAAGGTCTGGACTCACGCCTTTACGGCTGAAGCGAAGGATGTCGAGCGCCTCAGAAACCCGCAGGTTTCGGATCTGGTTGACCACAACTCGAGCTTTTCGAGCTGAGGAACGCAGGTGGCGCCTTTGAACGACGTTAAATCGTTGTCCTCTTGGTTTCTTCATAGCCCCATAGCTCCTAGCGACGGCCTCGTTTGTCAGACCCATGGCCGAAGTACGTACGCGTTGGTGCGAACTCTCCGAGCTTGTGGCCGACCATGTTCTCCGTGACGAACACTGGAACGAACTTCCGGCCGTTGTGGACCGCAAATGTCAGTCCGACAAACTCTGGAATGACGGTGGAGCGCCGCGACCAGGTCTTGATGACCCGCTTGCTCCGGGTTTCTTGTGCAACCTTCACCTTCTTGAGGAGATGGTCTGCTACGAATGGCCCTTTTCGAATCGAACGTGCCACGGTTTACTCCTTAACGCTTCTTACGACGCGATACGATGAATTTGTCAGACTGCTTGTTCTTGCGCGTTCGCTTACCCTTGGTGTGAACACCCCATGGAGTACATGGATGACGTCCACCACTGGAGCGACCCTCGCCACCACCATGTGGGTGGTCGACAGGATTCATCGCAACACCGCGCACTTTCGGTCGTCGGCCTTGCCAGCGGGTTCGACCCGCCTTTCCGGACGACTGATTGGAGTGGTCAGAGTTACCCACGATGCCAATCGTGGCTCGGCACTCCATTAGAATCTTTCGCATCTCACCGCTGGGAAGACGGACAGTTGCATACTTGCCCTCCTTCGCCAGAAGCTGCGCACTCATGCCCGCGCTGCGAACGATTTGCCCACCCTTGCCGGGCCGCAGTTCAATATTGTGAAACTGGGTTCCGAGGGGGATGTACTTGAGCCGGAGGCAGTTTCCCGGTTGAATGTCCGCGTGAGCAGAGCTGACAACCTTGTCGCCTACGGACAAGTCGCGCGGCGCCAGGATGTAGCGCTTCTCGCCGTCCGTGTAGGTCACCAGAGCGATGTTGGCCGATCGGTTTGGATCGTACTCAATCGATGTGACGACAGCCGGTACGCCGATTTTTTCGCGACGGAAATCAATCTTGCGCAGCTTTCGCTTGTGCCCACCACCCCGACGGCGAACCGTGATGCGGCCGTGGTTGTTCCGTCCAGCGCTTTGCTTCTTACCGCTGGTCAGTTTTCGCTCAGGCGTGTCGCGGGTGATCTCCGAAGAGTCCGTGATCTGCATAAAGCGACGACCAGGTGAAGTCGGTTTGAACTTCCTGAGTCCCATTGGTTACGCTCCCTCGAAGAACTCGATCTGATCCCCTTCAGCGAGGGTAACGATCGCCCGTTTCGTATCACTGCGGCGTCCAAAGACCCGCCCGACACGTTTCGGCTTCCCGCGTTGGGTCAGAGTGTTAACGTTCTCGACTTTGACGCCGAAGAGGCCTTCGACGGCTTGCCGGATTTCGATTTTGTTGGCTCGACGGTCTACCTCGAAGACGATCTGGTTGTTCAACTCTTCCAGGTCGGTGCTCTTCTCGGTCCGGACCGGTCGGCGGATGACGTCGTATTGCGACTTCATAATGCCAACGCTCCTTGAATTTGGTCGACAGCTGAGCGGGTCAGAAGGACCTCATCGAACTTCAGCACGTCGAATACATTGAGACCCTCAGCGGCAAGGAATTTGTAATCCTTGAGATTGCGGACCGAGAGTTTCAGGTTCTCATTGCCGGCCTGGTCGACGACCAGCGCTTTTTTTGTCTCGAGGCCCTGCAGCACTTTGAGCGTTGCTTGGGTCTGAGGTGCCGCAACCGCGAAGTCCTCGATGACCTTTAGGTGGCCTTCGCGAACTTTCTGGCTGATGGCACTGCGAAGCGCTCCCTTGCGAGCTTTCTTTGGAATCGCAAGGCTGTAGTCGCGCTGCTGAGGCGGAAATGCACGGCCGCCACCAACAAACTGCGGCGCCTTGGTCGTGCTGTGACGCGCCCGTCCTGTACCTTTCTGTCGGTACATCTTTTGGGTGCTGCCCTTGACCTGGGCACGCGTCTTGGCTGTGGCTGTGCCACTGCGACGGGCGGCGAGTTGAGCTCGGACCATGTCGTAGTGCAAGTAGTCTTTGAGCGGCGCGTCGAAGATGTCTTCAGAGACATCGACTTCACCGACCTTCTTATTCTGAAGATTGTAGACGTCTAGTTTCATCGTCGGTTCCTCAGGACTTCACTTCAACGTCGACGCCGGCCGACAAGTCGAGCCGCATCAGCGCATTGAGTGTTTGTTCCGTTGGCTCGAGGATCTCGAGCAGCCGCTTGTGAGTCCGAATCTCAAATTGCTCACGGGACTTTTTGTCCACGTGAGGTCCTCGGAGAACCGTGTACCGGCTGATAGCAGTCGGTAGCGGAATCGGCCCCGCGACCTTGGCGCCTGTAGTCGTTGCTGTATCAACGATTTCGGCGGCGGCCTGGTCGAGCAGCTGGTAATCGTACGCCTTGAGCTTGATGCGAATCTTGTCGCTAGCCATCGGTTACACCTATTCGTTTATCTTCGTCACGACACCCGCGCCAACCGTGCGGCCACCTTCGCGAATAGCGAAGCGGACACCTTGCT
>CAZDBH010000308.1:0-10382 GCA_964503485.1 uncultured Bradymonadales bacterium
TAAAAGCCAATGGCGGAGCCTGGAGCGCTATGCGCGACAGGCTCCTAGGGCGCCTAGTCGCGGAAGTCGAAGAATTCGCTTTCGTTGCGCGCGGGACGAATCCTAACACGTCGCGTCTCCTCGAGACTGCCGTCGGCGCTGCGAACAGTAATGCGGTGTCGCCCAGGGGGAAGTTCGTGGTTTCTGAGGGGGGTGCTACCGAGCTCCTCATCGCCGAGAAGGACCACGTAGCGGCCTGGAGGAGCTGCCGTAACCGTGAGTCGGCCCGGTCGTTCGTCTCTTCTCCGGTCTCTGCGACGAGTGTCCTGAGTGGTTCCAGTGTCGCTCTCAGCCACTTCCTCGGTAGCTGCTGTATCTTGCTGCTCTGTGTCGGCAGCGTTTGCAACTTCCTCTGCAGTGTCCTCCTGAGCGGTGTCCTCTTCAACCGCATCGGCTTGTGGAGTGTCTTGCTGAGCGGTGTCCTCCTGAGCAGTGTCCTGCTCAGCGGTATCCTCAGGTGTTGTGTCTTCAGTGGACTGCTCGGTGGTGTCCGTCGAGGCTGTAGCCGTGTCCGACTCCTCGGTGATGTCAGAAGTTGGTTCGATCTCTGCCGCTACCGTATCGCCAGGTTCAACAGTTTCTGCCGATTCGTCCTTGGTATCGTCAGCAGACGTGTCTGTTTGGGCGACCGCCGTGTCATCTGCGAGGTCTTCGCTCTGGGCATCCCCCGTGGGAAGGCTAGAAGCGGCAGTATCGCTTGTTGAGAGGTCGGGGTTGGAGGTGTCGGAGTTGGCAGTGTCGGTCGCCGCGCCCGTGTCGCCCTGGGCAATATGCCCGTCTTCCTCGGCGGTTCTGTCTTCTTCCGAACCGGCGTCTTCTCCCGCGTCGGATTCGGATACGACAGCGTCTTCATTGCCGGTCTGCTCTCCCAGCATCGTTACCAGCATATACCCGCCACCGGCCAGCGCAGCCAACACAAAGACGAGAATCACGATGAGGCCTGGGCCGATTCCCCGAGAAGAGGGTTCAGAGGCTGGAGCCCCCGGGGTCAACGAGCGGGTCTCCTCAGCATGAGGACTAGCCACCAGCTGGTGAGGATTGCTCGGCGCAGCTGCCGGCTGGGGCTGGCTCGCGGCACCAACTGAGACAGGTGCTGGTGCACTCGCACTCTGCGGCGGTCCTGCCGGGCCCGTTGCCTGTCCCGTTGGGCGTGGCTGGGCGGCGCTTTGCGAACCAGGGCCGCCCGGAGCGGCCGCGAAACCGTCTGACAGCTGAGTGTCGGCAAGGGCAGGACCCGCGAGTTGCGTGCCTGAACGCCGAGGTCCATCGCCGAACAGACCCGCCATATAGTGAGCCAGTTCTTTGGTGCGTACGAGGACTCCAGTCGTGCTCAGGTAGTGCTCCAAGGCTGTTTGAAAGGCATCAGCTGACTGAAATCGCCGATTGGGGTCCTTTTCGAGCGACCGAAACAGGACGCTCTCGAGTCCTTGCGGTAGTTGAGCGCCAAACTGTTGTGGTGGCGGTGGAGGCTGGTTGAGAATGGCAGTCACCGCCATCATGTCACTCTCGTGACCAAATGGCCGTCGGCCAGTCAGCAACTCGTACAGCACGATTCCCATAGCGAACAGGTCCGAGCGACCATCTAGTGGCTTGCTCGCGATTTGCTCGGGCGACATGTAGCAGAACTTGCCCTTGACCGCTCCGGCCTGGGTTACGTGTGAGCTGCTCGCGGCCTTTGCGACCCCGAAGTCGACCAGTTTTACGACACCCTTTTCAGACACCAGAATGTTCTGCGGGCTGATGTCTCGATGCACCAGGTTCAGAGGGTTCCCATTTCCGTCGGCAAAGCTGTGTGCATAGTCGAGTGCAGCACAGGCATCAGCCATGATTCGAGCGGCCATCGGCGGATCGATTCGCTCACCATGGGCGTTGCACTGGTTGATGATGCCCTCTAGATCATTGCCCTTGATGTACTCCATCGCGATGAAGTAGCTGCCGTCAGCCTCCCCGAGATCGTAGATTTGAACAATGTTGGGGTGGGAGAGCTTCGCAGCAAGCCGTGCTTCATCGAGGAACATCTCAACGAAACGGGCGTCGCTCGCGAGATGGGGCAGAATGCGTTTGATCACTAGTTCTTTGGTGAACCCGCCGGGACCTTGCTGCTCAGACAGCCAGATCTCGGCCATGCCTCCCGTCGCGATTTTCTGTCTCAGCGTGTACTTGCCGAGTTGTTGAGTACCGTTCTCCATTCAGGGCACGCCTAGTCCGTCACACATGTTCAGAGTTTGCTGCGCAATGGTACGGGGGCCGACGACGTGGTGTCAACGCGAGTGAGTCAAGGTATTCCAAGAAGTTAAGGGGGATAGAGCCGCGTTTGGCGCGGGTCATTGCACCGAACGAAGCCTTAGGCAGGTCCAGCGATCAAAGAAGTCCTCTGCCGAGAGATGGAGTGAAACGAGGCGAGGCTGACCTTGAAAGGCGCTGGTATCAATTTCGACCGGAACGAACTCGCGGTCCCACTTGCCCAGAGTGTGTTCCCAAACCGTTTCCCCATCGATCGCGATTCGAAACTGAACATCGGAGCCTCTCTCGGCCCGGATCGCAGCCATTGTGTTGCCGTAGTTCCCTTCCAGGCGGCTCCCAAGCTGAACATCGGACCACGAGACCGTTAGTGGATCGGGAAAGGCAGGTAGATATAGGCAGCGGTGTAGAGAATCTCCTGTCTCTTCCAGGGACTCCTTCACGTGGAGGAAGTTGTCGATGCGGTCACAGTGTATCTCACCGCGACGCGATCGGCTGCATCTCCGTTGCTGTTCGGCGGGCCCAAGGGTCACCGCAGCGGAGCCGATCTCAGTTACGACGTCGAACGTGACGTTGTCGGTCGGTGGGATTTGGACCAGAGCAACTCGCGTTCGCTGTGCTGGCTCCCATTGTGTTTCTATCTGCCACCCGTCGGGCAGAGCCGAGAGGACTTCTTCGAAGTGCTCCAGATCGGAGATAATCCACAACCGTGTGTAAAGGTAGAGGTCGAACTCGTCCAACTCGATCGCGTGGTTGAACTCGAATTCATACATGCCGACCCGTGCAGAGTCGGCCCAGTACGGCGCAATACGGATGACGTCGCCCTCGACCCAGTTGTCACGAATCACCTGTTGCGCGGCAGACCACTCATCCTGCGAGGGCGCCGCCTCCCGTTCGGAGCGCTGGGCGAACAGGGTCCAAACCGCCACGACCACGAGTAAAACAAGTGGAACACCCTTCAGCAGCTTTTTGGTTGTCGCTCCGCTGGTCATGTCGAGACGCCTCGCACGGTAGCGGAGCCTATTGGTAAACTAGTGAGAAGAAGAGGCTTTTCGAATACGGCCGCCCTGTACCGCGTGAGAAAGCCCGCCCAGATCCATGAGCGTTTTGAGGTCGAAGAAAGCGCTCTCTCGAGTCGTGAACGGCTCGCAGTGGAGGCCCGTGTCCATTCGGATTGCATCACAAGGACACGCTTCGACACAGAATCCACAGGCGATGCACCGCAGCTCATCAATAACGAAGGAAACCGGGAACTTTTCGAGTTTGGGGTCTTCGTGTTCGCCGGCTTCGATGTGGATACAATCCGCCGGACAAGCCGTGCTACAGCACATACACGCCACGCATCGGACTTGCCCATCGTCGCGGTACATGAGGCGGTGGAGTCCCCGATAGCGCTCGGGGTATTCAATCTGCTGCTCGGGATATTGCACCGTGAAGGTGTCCCGTTTTCCGCCCGGTTTCACGTTGCGGAAGAACTGACGGATTGTGACGCCGAGCCCTTTGAAGATCTCCCAGAGGTAGATTCGTTCGCTGGCTGTTCGTTTGTGACGATGAAGTACTTTTGTAGTCGCCATTCGTTCCTCTAGGTCTTCTTACAACAGAAAGAGACCAGTAATGAGCAAGTTTGCCAAGCTGAGCGGCAACAGTATTTTCCAACCCAGGGTCATGACTTGGTCATACCTGAATCGAGGCACTGTCCAGCGAATCATGAGCTGCAGCCAGCACATGACCAGTATCTTCGTAATGAAAGCCACCACTCGGACCCCAACCACGACGCCGTACGGTACTTCCCAAACGGTTGAACCGAAATGGAAGCCGTCCGCATAGAGATACGGGAACTGCCATCCACCCAGGAATAGGGTTGCCATTAGAGCGGCGACCGTCACGACACCAATGAACTCACCGAGACTGAACACGGCGAATTTCATTGAGGAATACTCGGTGAAGTAGCCGGCAACCAGCTCTGACTCCGCTTCTGGCATATCAAATGGAGCGCGCTTGGTTTCGGCGATTGCTGCAGCCAAAAACAGGAAGAAGGCGAGTGGCTGGACGAAAATCCCCCACTTGGGAAGGAAACCGAAGAGCAACTCACCCTGCTGGCGGACCATTTCATTCAGGTCGACCGTACCAAAGACCATCAAGATGCCAGCCAGTGACAACAGCATCGAGACTTCGTACGAGATCATTTGAGCGGTGGACCGAAGCGCACCCAACAGACTGAACTTGTTGTTCGAAGACCAGCCCGCAATTGCCGCGCCGTATACACCCATCGACAGGACCGCGAAACAGAACAGAAGCCCCGCGTCGACATCTGCGATTTGGAAGTACAGCTGCTCCGTACCGGTACAGGACTCTACGATTCGACCGCCGAAATTGCTGACGGTCACGGTTCCCGAACACCATTTGTCCATGAAAGGAATGACGGCAAACACCAGCATCGCCGGGAAGAGGCCCAGAAATGGAGCAAAGAAGTGCAGTTTCTTGTGCGCCGTATTCGGGACGATGTCCTCTTTGAAGAGGGTTTTGACGGCATCAGCGGGTATGTGCAACAAACCACCGAGGCGAAGCCCCCCGATCGCCGCGCGATTTGGTCCGACGCGGTTCTGAACGAGCGCGCTTTGCTTCCGCTCGATCATGGTGAGCAAGGTTCCGCTCAGCATGACGAACCCGAAGATAATCGCGATGATTTTGGCCAGAATCAGCAGTAGTGGCGCCATAATCTCAGCCCTGCTTCTGCGGTGTGCCGCGCGTGGTGGTATCCCACCAGGTTCGGACGCCACTCACATGAGGTGTTGCGGTTCGCCTGGGAATCGTTCGATGTGGCCCGTGCGGTGCAGCCAGGTTCTCGCGATTCAACTTGGTTGGCTCATTCAGCTGTTCGTCAGAGAGCCCAGCAAACTCGGCGGCTCCAGACCAATCGGTGAAGGGGAGCGGCGTTTTCAGAATCCGACCCAGCCGCAAGAAAATCTCGTAGTCGGCAATGGCGTCCCCCGGCGCCTCTATGGCAGCGGGGACGGTCTGGAAGATGCCATCACAGTTTACAAACGTTCCGCGCTGCTCCGTATGGGCAGCGGCCGGAAGCAGGATGTTGGCTTTGGGGCCGTAAAGTCCGTGCCAAGGGCTCTGCAGTACAAACAGGTCGAGCCGTTCGATGACCGTTTGGAACCAGCTGAACAATTCATCGTCTTCGGGGACGGGAATATCCGAACCCATCATGTAGAGGCTGTCTACCTCGCCCTTTTCGATCGCATCGACGAGACTGCCGAGCTCCTCGAGTTCGGCCTTTTCTGTGGCGAGTTCGAGGCCAGCGCTATTCGGGTTCTTGTCGCCTCGGATGAGGAACTCGTCTTCGAATCCGTCGGGTTTTCCACCGTGAAACAGGCGCGCGCCGCCCAAGCTGAGCTCTGCGAATTTAACGGCAGCCGCGAGGCTCTCGGTGGAAGCGTAGGGCGAAAGCATGAGAGCCCACTTTCGGGTCGAGCCGCTTTCGCCAGCGATTCGGTCCTTAACGTGCCGTAGGGCCTGCGGCCAATGTGGATACGACGTTCCGTCGACCGTGATTTCGGAAAGGCGGTCCGAGTTCAACTCGACAGAGGAGTAACGTCCCGCATCGCACATCCAATACTCGTTGACCTCGAGGTTCTCACGGGGAATGAAACGCTCCACCGCATCTTGGTAGTGGTCGACGTATATCGAGCAGTTTCTCGAGCAACCAGCGCAAATCGATGCTTGGCTTTGCAGCAGCCAAACCCGTCGTTTGAAGCGGAAGGGACGAGCGGTCAGCGCACCGACGGGGCAGATGTCGGCAACACACATCGAGTAGGGGTTGTCGAGCTTTTGTCCGGGGAACGTTCTGATTTCAGCGTTGTCCCCGCGCTCCACGACGGTGAGTTCCGATGTTTCGGTAATCTCCTCGCAGAACCGCACACACCGGGTGCACAGGATGCAGCGTTCCCCGTCGTAGATGACATCGTTGCCAATGGGGTGAACCTTGACCTTGGCCACCTTCTCGGTCCGAACCCGAGAGGCATCGGCGTTGTATTTTAGGTAGTGGTCCTGAAGCCAACACTCGCCGGCTTGATCGCAGATCGGGCAATCGATCGGGTGGTTGACCAGGATGAACTCCAGCACCGACTTGCGAGCCGATTTCACCGGCTGGGACTCGGTGTTGACCACCATCCCGTCGCGCGCTTTGGTGTAACAGGCCGGTTCGAGCTTGCGGGCTCCCTCGATCTCGACCAGACACATACGGCAGTTCGCCGGCGTGCTCAGTCCGGGGTGGTAGCAGAAGTAGGGGATTTGGATCCCGGCTTCTTCTGCCGCCTGGACAATATTGGCGCCCTGGGGGACCGTGACTTCAGTACCGTTGATCGTCAGTGTAGGCATTGATGAAAAGGCTCCCTACCGGTCGATCTCGCCGCCGATCATATTGATTGTGTCGAAAGTTGGGGGAATATCGGCGATCATTCCTCCCTCGACGAGCGAGTCAATCGCACCAACAAGATAGAAACACGGTGGCCGAACCTTGATCCGCCACGGTTGCCCACTACCGTCGGACACGATGAAGAACCCGAGTTCCCCGTTGCCCGCCTCTGTATAGCTATAGATCTCGCCAGCTGGAACACGAATCCCCTCAAAAATGATCTTGAAGTGATTCATCATGCCTTCGATGCTGTTGTAGACCCGTTCCTTTTCAGGCAGAGAGCAGCGCGGATCATCGCTGCGCCATGGGCCGGACGGAAGGCCTGCCAGAGCGCGGTTGATCAAGTTGACAGACTGCTTCAGTTCTTCGACCCGCACGAGATAGCGGTCGAAGTTGTCGCCTCGAGTACCGACCGGGACCTCAAAGTCCAGTTCGCCGTACGCGAAGTAGGGCTTGTCTTTGCGGACATCGTAGTCCACGCCAGCGCTGCGCAAGCAGGGTCCTGTGAAGCCGTAAGCCACTGCGTCTTCGGCGCTGATGACTCCGGTCCCCTCCATTCGATCCAAGAAGATGCGGTTCTTGTTCAGGAGGCGTTCGATGTCCGATACGATCTTGGTCAAATGAGGCAGACGAGCCTTCCACTGATCTTCGAAGTCGTCTGTGAGGTCTTTTGCAAGGCCACCAATTCGCCCGTATGACGACGTTAGCCGTGCACCGGTTACCTGTTCGATCAGCTCCCACACGAGTTCACGTGCCTCAACGCCATACAGAAAGGCGGTGAACGCACCAACCTCGAGCGCTCCAGCAGCAATGCAAGTGCAGTGGTCAGAGATGCGAGCCAACTCGCCCATGATGACACGGATGTAGTTACAGCGCGCCGGAACCTCCACTCCCATCATCTTCTCGGCGGCTAGTGCGAAGCCGAAGTTGTTGAGCAGCGGCGACACGTAGTTCAGCCGGTCGGTGTAGGGGAAGACCTGTGACCAGGTACCGTTCTCGACCTCTTTCTCGAAGCCGCGGTGCAGATAGCCGATCTCAGGGTCGCACTTTACGACATTTTCGCCATCGAGTGTAATGACGAAGCGCACCGTGCCGTGCGTAACCGGGTGAGAAGGCCCGAAGTTGACGACCATGGCTTCGGTGTGAAGGTCCGGTCCGTCGCTGGGGAATACGGTGCCGTCGCTCATGACGATGTCTCACCTTTGGAACTACAGGTTCGGTCCCAGTGTTTGTACTCAGAAAGGGCGTCGCGCTCGGGAGCCAAGAGGTCCATGCGCGGCTGGCTGGCCCGCTTGTCGAAGTCCTTTCGCAACGGGTGGCCTTCAAACTCTTCGTACAGGAGAATACGCCTGAGATCGGGGTGTCCTTTGAAGACAACGCCCATCATGTCCCAGGTCTCCCGCTCGCCCCAAACCGCGGCGACCCAAATGTCACTGACGGTATCAACCGTCAGGTCGTCCTCGGCTAGGGGGACTTTGAGGCGAATCGAGTGTTTCTTCGTGATGCTGTAGAGCATGTAGACGACGGCGAAGCGAGGGCCATCGCCTCCGCCCATGTAGCCCAGATAGTCGACGGCCGTGATATCGCGAAGTAGGTTGAACTGGTTGCTGGGATCATCTCGCAACCAGAGACATACTTCCCTCAGGCCCGCCTTGTCGAGCAGGGCAACTTCGTTGCCATGATCCGTACTCGTGTCGATGACATGGCTTTCGAATTGTTTGGCAAGGCGTTTGAGTACGGCTTCACTCATATTCTTCTCGCTCTGCGGTGGAACGCGGCTGCTGAGGCCCGCCTATTCGTTTTCCGTTGTGTCGCGTTTCACGCGCGCCAAGAGATCGAAAGGCTCGTAGTGCTTCTCGAATTTCTCCCCACGAATCTTGGCCTGCAGCTCCATCAGTCCATCGAGGACTTGCTCTGGTCGGGGCGGACATCCGGGGATGTAAACATCGACCGGGATGATCTTATCGATGCCCTGCACCGTTGTGTAGTTGTCGTAGAAACCACCGGTGGAGGCACAGACACCAAAAGCGATAACCCATTTGGGTTCCGCCATCTGCTCCCAGATCGTCCGGAGATAGGGAGCCAGCTTGTGGTTGATGGTCCCTACCACGAACAGGAGATCTGCCTGCCGCGGACTGAATCGGGGAATCTCAGCGCCAAAACGAGCGATATCATAACGGGCGCACGCAGTAGACATGTATTCCATGCCACAGCAGGCCGTGATGAAGGGATATTGGAACAGCGAGTTTGCGCGCGCCCAGTTTAGGACGCTGCTCATCTTGCTCGTGACCACGCCGGGAAGACCAGCTTCTACTCCCATTCGAGTCCTCCTTTCCGCCACACGTATGCCAGTCCCACAAGAAGGATGGTCAAGAAGACCACCATCTCCACGAAACCGGGGACGCCAAGTTCGCGGAATTGAACCGCCCAGGGCACGATGAAAATACCTTCGATATCAAACAGGATGAATAGGATAGCGACCACATAGAACTTCACCGAAAAACGCATTCGTGCGTCACCGATGGGCTCGCTTCCACACTCGAAGGTGTCGTGCTTTGATAGGTTCTTTCGCTTTGGTCCCAATATTGTCGACAGGACCAAAATCACCACGACAATTGCCGCGGCGATGGCGAACAGGACCAATATTGGCGCATAATCCGCGAGCATCAATGCCTCCATTCCACTGGCTGGCTGCCGACCAAAACGCGCCCTAGGTAGGGTGTGAACCGGTACAGCGGGCCCGGTCTAGCACGCATGTAGTAAGGCGTCAACAGGATGCGTCGCTGTAAAATGCCTCTAAATGCGCTGCGGCGCTCTAGATCTGATGGGAGCTAGGATCTCGGTCGATTGCTAGACTTGGCGGAAGACGCCAATCACACGACCCACGATCGTCGTATCGCGTCCGTCGGCCTCGGTTACGATGATTGGTTCCATGGTTGGATTCGAGGGGTCGAGTCGGATGTGACCGTTTTCGCGGTAGAAGCGTTTGACCGTGGCTTCACCGTCGACCATGGCGGCTACGATCTCGCCCTGTTTGGCGTCATTACAGCGTTCCACGAAGATGAGATCGCCATCGAAGATGCCGTCGCCGATCATCGACTCGCCGCGGACTTTCAAGACGAAGACGTCGTGGGCCTTGCTCGTACCGAGCAGAGCTCGATCGATGTGATACGTGGCCTCACGGTTCTCGTCAGCCAGGATCGGAGCACCGGCGGCGATTCGGCCGACCAGAGGTATCGAGACCAGATCGGCGTCTTGAAGTGGATCGACTACGTCCCCGGGCAAACGGATGCCCCGTGATTTGGATTTGTCTCGGACGACATACCCCTTCTTCTCGAGGGCCTTGAGGTGGTCGTTGACACCGTTGGTGGAACGAATGCCGAGCGCTTCGCCGATTTCGCGAATTGTGGGTGGGTACCCGCGCCGTGACATGACTTTGTTGATTACGTCGAGCACCATCCGCTGGCGCCTTGTGAGGCCTTTCATGGTCTCCTCCTGTGAACCCGTCCTCGCAACCCATTGCAACCAAGACAATTTGGTGTCGAACCGATTGGAGATTCAGGATCTTTTCCACAAAACACTGAACATTAGTTTCACTGAACACTTGTGCAATGTCAAGAAGTGGCGAACTAGGAGCCTGTCGCGCATAGCGCTCCAGGCTCCGCCATTGGCTTTTAGC
>CAZDBH010000309.1:0-10354 GCA_964503485.1 uncultured Bradymonadales bacterium
CAAAAGCCAACGCTCTAAGAGCCTTGCCCCATAGCCTGGCCCTTCCCCAGCGCCTCCCTTTCCCTTCTCCCTTTCCCTTCTCCCTTTCTCCTTTCCCTTTCTCCTTTCCCTTTCCCCTTTTTTCTTTCCGGTATATCACTGGCTCTGTACCCCAATTCGTGTCGGGAGGTCAGGATGACCACATCCGGAACGGTGAACTCAGGACGAGTCCGCATTGTCTGCAGCGCCCTTTTCGTACTTTATGCTGTGACCATTGCCGCCTTCTTCGTGCTGAATCAACGGGCACAGGTTTCCCGTTCCCAGAGCAGCGAAGACATGAACGCGACCGAGCTCAGGACGCTGGGTGAGAAGGCCTCGAAGGCGCACCCTTTTGGCCACTTGTTGGCGCCCTATGACTTCGAATCGCTCGAACACGCTCACACGGCGAGTGACGCCGAGCTCGTCGAAAACGCTGGCGGTTACGGCGACCCGGGCCTCGACATGCCGATCCTCGTGTTGTCGTATTACCGCCAACTGAAGGAGAGTACGTGGCTTCTCATGGGACTCTTCGCGGGGGGTATCCTGGCCCTGCTTCTGGCTTGGTTTGGTCGGATCATCCCAGCCGCAGTCCTGAGTTTTGGGTGCGCCCTGACCCCAATCTTCTCGGTCGCGTTCGATGCGATTGTGCTCTCTGGTTACCTGTTTATCGGCGGTCTGGCTCTCATACTGGCCGAAAAGGGGCTACCCATTCCGCCACGTGAGAAGACGGCGGACTCTTCGAGAACGGTGAAGCAGCGAGCAGCTCGGCTCGTCTTCACCCTGGGCTGCGGTGCGCTGCTCGCGTTCGTGCTGTCACCGATTGTGGAACGAATTGTCGGAGAGGCTGCAGCCCGCGGTGCGGTGTTCTTCGCCACGTGGGCGCCTTTCTTCTTGCTTGCGATGGCTGACGGCCTGGTTGACTGGCTGCGGAAGCCAAGCTCTTGAGAAACGACTCCAGCGAACCGGGCCTGTCGCGCCGACCAACGTTCCTCGACGCCTTCAGGACGGGCAGAGTGGGATTGATGGCCCCCCTTGGGTTTGCGTCGGGCCTCCCGCTACTGTTGACCGGTAGCACCCTGACGGCGTGGATGACGGTCGAGGGCGTCGATCTGACAACGATTGGGCTCATGTCGCTGGTCGGGTTGCCTTATAGTTTCAAGTTCCTGTGGGCACCGCTCATGGATCGCTTCAACCTGCCCCTACTCGGTCGGCGTCGTGGCTGGATGGTGCTCAGCCAACTGTTGCTTCTGGTGTCTATCGGAGTGATGGGCTTCGTTGATCCCAAGGCCGCTCCGGGGGCGCTGGCGCTCATGGCCCTGCTGGTCGCGTTCTGCTCGGCGAGCCAAGACATCGTTAGCGACGCCTATCGGACGGACGTCCTCCCCGCCCACGAACGCGCCTCGGGAACGGCTGTGTTCGTGGCTGGCTACCGGGTTGCTCTGATCGTTGCGGGAGCTGGTGCACTGCTGCTGTCAGATCACATGCATTGGTGGGCGATCTACTGCTTGATGGGCGGGCTGATGCTCATCGGTACCGTTGCGACCTGGTTTGCTCCGAGCCCGACCGAGCAGCCGAGACCACCCGAGTCGCTGAGTAAGGCGGTCTACGAACCGGTCGTAGAGTTTTTTAAACGACCCGAGGCGCTCAGCTTTCTGTTCGTCGTGATGTTCTACAAAATCGGTGATGCGCTCGCCGGTCATATGATTACCCCGTTCCTGCTCAAGACGGGGTTTGAGATGGTGCAAATCGCCACCCTCGCCAAGGGGTTGGGTCTTGCGGCCACGGTCGCCGGAGCCCTGGTTGGCGGTGGGCTAGTCGCTCGATTCGGCTTGAAGGCCTCCTTGTTGGTCTTCGGAGTCTTGCAGGCCAGCGCCAACTTCTTCTATCTCGCCATCGATGTAACGGGAACCAACGCCTTACTGCTCGCTGGCGCCATCGGAGTTGATAACTTCTTTGGCGGACTGGCAACTGCGGCCTTCGTCGCCTACCTCATGTCGCTCTGTAACAAACGCTTCACAGCTGTGCAGTACGCGGCCTTCTCCAGCGCATCCTCGGTGATCGGACGTGTGCTGGGCGGCGGTTCGGGGTGGTTCGCCGAGTCCCTCGGTTGGTCGTCGTTTTTTGTGCTGACGGTGGTGCTGGCGGTTCCCGGGCTGCTGGTCTTGAGTCGGCTGACTCTCGACGATCAACCCGAGACCGATCCCAGCTAACAGGTGCTCAGAGGGCAGGGAACGGACTGCTCACGGCTCGAAGTCGTTGTCGACCCAGGCCGGCGTGTCGGTCATGGGGGTGTGGCACTGCCTGCACATCACCCGTTCCGGGTGCGGGGTGATGAAGTCACCACCCGAGTGGCAGTCAATACAGTTCATGTCGCACGCGTACTCGTCGTGAGTGATCTGTGGTGGTGCACCGTAGAAGCGAACGTTCTCGGGCAGCTCCTCGAGGGAGGTATCCGCGTCGTTCGTGTCTTCCACTTCTTCCACCGCATCGACCTCTTCAGTCGCGTCTGCGTCTGCGACCTCCTCAGTGGCGTCGGTATCTTCTACCTCCTCGGTAGCGTCTGCTTCGTCGTTGATCACGTCCTCGCTGACGTCCGTCTCATCAACGGCGCTGTCGTCGAGCATGTCGACCGCTGTCGTATCGTCAGCCGTGTCAGACGTCGGAGTGACTTCTTCGTCATCTGGGCAGCCGGCCAAAAACAGTAACGCGACAGCGAAAATGGGCAGTAATCTCATGTTGAGCGGGTGTTTGGTCGTCATCTTGATATCCTCCTATTCGCTCACTTTGGAGATCTTGACTGCACACTTCTTGTAGTCAGGCTGCTTCGACATCGGGTCGATAGCCCCAAGAGTGACGTTGTTGATCAACTTACCCTCGTCAAAGAACGGAACGTAAATCATCCCAGGTGGGCAGCTGATTCGACATTCCAGCTCAGCGGTCAACTCCAGTTCACCTCGGCGCGATTCAACCAGAACCTTGTCTCCCGCTGCGATTCCGAGGTCGGTCGCATCGTCGTCGTTCAGATAGACCAACGCCTCCGGCACCGCCTGGTGAAGGCCCTCCACACGGCGTGTCATGGTGCCGGTATGCCAGTGCTCCAGCACTCGCCCGGTGCACAGCCAGAAGGGGTATTCCTCATCGGGAGACTCCGCCGGGGCTTCGTATGGTCGAGCCCAAATCACGGCCTTGCCATCCGGTTTCCCGTAGAACTCGATGCCGTCAACTGCGTCTTCAGCGACTTCCGGATCGTAGGTCCTGTTGAAGCGGTAGAGCGTCTCCTCTCCTTCGATCACCGGCCACCGCAGTCCCCGACTCGCGACCAGCAGGTCGTATGGAGCGATGTCGTGGTGGGTTCCAAGGGTCGTGAGACGGTATTCATCGTAGAGGTTCTTCGCGAGGTCATCGTCCCACTCTTCCGGGAAGAGGTTGTCGTAACCCATCGCTCGGGCCACCTCGACGAACTGCCAAGCGTCTCCCTTTGCCAGTCCAGGCGGGTCGACCAGCTTGGCAAAGTGTTGGGTGCGGCGCTCGGAGTTCCCGAACATGCCCTCTTTTTCGACCCAGCAAGCCGAGGGCAGGACCACGTCCGCCACCTCGGTCGAAGCCGTTGGGTAAATGTCCGAGACCACGATGAACGCATCCGAATCCGCGATGCGCTGTCGAATGGCGTTGAGGTTCGGAACGGTCTGGAACGGGTTCGTCGTGTTGATCCAGACCGATTTGATCGTGCCAGCCGCGATCTTCTCGAACATCGCCATGGCGTGGGTTAGCGGACTGTCGGTCGGACTCGGAATGGTCCCTCGATCGACGCCCCAGATGTCTTCGACCTCATTTCGGTGCGCCTCGTTGGCGACCAGGCGGTCCGAAGGCAAACGATGGGTGAAGGTTCCGACCTCTCGGCAGGTTCCACACGCGCTCGGTTGTCCGGTGAGTGAGAACGGGCTGTTGCCCGGTTTCGACACCTTGCCGGTCAACAAGTGAAGGTTGTGCACGAGGTTGTTAATCCAGACACCGCGCGTGTGCTGGTTCATCCCCATGGTCCACAGCGAAACAGTTTTGTTCGTTTCGTCACCGTAGATACGGGCGAAGCGCTCGATATTCTCGGCTGAGATACCGATCGCGTCCGCAACATCTGCGGGTTTGTAGTCGGACAGGAACGTCTTGTACTCCTCAAACGTCAGCGCCGAGTCTCCGTCCTCTCCGCTCACCATGATGTTGGTGTGATTGTCCATCCAGGTGCGGTCGTGCAAGTCCTCATGCAGCAGCACGTAAGCCATCGCATTCGCCAGATACAAATCCGAGTGCGGCGTGAAGATATGGCTTTCGGTCGCGCCGTCGTTCGTCATGTGCCCAAAGGTCGTCAGATTGATAATCTTGACGTTGTCATCGGCTTGCTTGCGTCGCAAGATGCGGTTGAACAGCATGGGGTGCATCTCGGCCATGTTGGCACCCCATAGGAAGAACGTATCTGCGATGTCGAAATCGTCGTAGCAACCAGCCGGTTCGTCGATTCCATAGGTCTTGAGGAAACCGACCACAGCCGAGGCCATGCAGAAGCGAGCGTTCGGCTCGAGGTTGTTGGTTTTCACTCCCGCTTTCATGAGCTTCAGAGCCGCATAGCCCTCCGGAATCGTCCATTGGCCCGATCCGAACATTGCTACCGAGTCCTTGCCATGGTCGCGAATCGCATCGCCCCACTTGGTTGCAATCAACGAGATGGCGTCCTCCCAGGTCGCGTCCTGAAGGACCCCGTGTTCGTCCCGAATCTGGGGGGTCGTCAGCCGGTCTTGAGCATAGAGCACCTCGGCGAGACCGTACCCCTTGGCGCAGAGCAGGCCCTCGTTTACGGGGCTCAATTCGTCGCCTCTCACGGCCAGGATCTTGCCCTCGTCGATCGCGACCTCAACACCGCAGCCTGTTCCACAAAAACGGCAGGGCGCCTTTTCCCAAGTCGCGCTCCGAATGTCGGCATTGGCCTCGCGAATCCATGGACCGCGGAATAGAGGTAGGGCCGCACCTCCGGCGGCCGCTAGACCTGATTTGAGGAAGTTCCGTCGATTGAATTTCATGTCATCTCTCCCGGCTTGGCCCTGCTCCTTCGGGCCATTTCGCAATGGAATCCATGGCCACGTGTGCAAAAACCGTGCATTTTTGGCGTCGATTTCGACCTCGAGAAAAACCCTTTCAGCAGAGGATGATATCCATTGACTAGTAAAAAGCGCTAAGACCTGTTTGTCCTCTGCTGGTAACGATGCCTCGAAATGTTACGAAACCAACCCAAACCTCGCCCCGGAAACGTCGTTGAACTCTCGATAAGATCGCTCGAAACGGCGACCCATTCGACGTCGTGCGCAACTATCCCACAAAAACCACAAAAACCTACTTGCACCTACATGTAGGTGCGTGTAGTATAGCATTCGAGTTTCGTAACCAAACAACAAGACAATTTCAAGGGAGTCGAATGATGCATCCACGTTTCATAGGCATCGTGATTTCTCTGCTCGCAGCCACCGGGTTCGCCCTGTCCGGCTGCGGCGGAGACAGTTCACCCGCGAGTACCGAGGTCGAGGAGGTCTCCTTCAACGACGTACCAGAGGAAGAGGATCCAGATGTCCCGCGGGAGGAGCACGAGGACCCTGGAGAAACGCCGGTTGAGAGCGACCCGACGGTGACCAAAGCAACGCCCCTCGCAGCGCCTGCTGTTCACGCGGGTCAGCAAGTCATGGGGTCAAACGCCCTCACGCTGACGGGTCGGGTGTGGAGTACGCCGGTGCGTGCACAGGGGAGCACGTACGTACTTACGGGCGGTATCTAGAGAATCTCAGTCACAACCAGAACCACATACGAAGAGTAGGGAGAAACACAATGAGCGTTCCACGTCACAGCAGCACGATCGCAATTCTAACTTTGTTCGCGCTAGTCGCCCTAGCTGGCGAAGCACTCAGCCAAGTCCCGGAGTCTTTTGGGTTCTCTGGCTACCTCGAGACCGAGGACGGCCCGGTCAACGCCCAAGTCGAGGTCGAGGTTCGCATCCTGATGTCAGAGAGCGCTCGAAGCGCCGAGGTTACTGAGGTTCACCGGTTCGTCGATGTCATCGACGGCCAGTTCACGCTCGAGATTGGCAGCATCCAGGTTTTGGACATCGCATCGTTCGGAGATGAGTGGGTGCTCGAGTTCGTGGTCGATGGCGATGTGCTGTCGCCGCCTATCCATCCTTCGAGTGTACCGTACGCTCAAGTCGCTGATACGGCCTTGAACAACGACGGCGTTTTCGTGGGCGACTATCAAGTTGTCGACAGCGCCGGTAATTGGACAGGCGAGGCGCTTGCTGGCGGCTCGAGCCTTGACGAACTCGGTTGCACGCAGGGTGAGGCGGCGGTTGTGGGTAGCGAGGACTGGGCGTGTGTCTCGCTTCCGGCTGAGTATGCTCAGATCGATATGGCATGCCCCAGCGAGCAGGTAATGAGAGGTCTGGATGATCAGGGTGAGCCCCTGTGTGTCGATATGCCGAACAGTGTGGGTGAAGGCAGCGACGACTACATCGGACCGGAAGCGATTGCGGACATGGCGACCAAGACTTGGGTACATGCTCAAAACTATGCGACTGACGGCGACCTGGCCCCGTTGGCCACTCGAGCCTACGTCGATAGCGCCGTCTCTTCCTCTGGGGTTGATTTGAGTTCCTACGCAACCAAGTCATACGTCAGCGGCCTCGGCTTTCTGACGAGCAGCGATATCTCTGGGTTGGCGAGCCGCAGCTACGTGGACGGTCAGAACTTCGTCACCGATAGCGACCTTTCTGGTTATGCGACACAGAGCTATGTCAGCAGTCAGAACTTCGTCACCGGTAGCCAGCTGGAAGGCGAAGGCTTTGCTACCGAGTCCTACGTTAACTCCGCCACATCGTCTGCAACGGAAGGACTGGCAAGTGAACGGTTCGTTCGGGACCAGGGTTACCTCACGGCGAGCGCCGCCGAGACCGCCTATGCCCCGATTGCGACGACAGCAACCCAGGAGTGGGTAAACGGCCAAGTGGCTGCGAATGGGCAAACTCCGGTCCGATATTTCCAACCTGGCGAAGACGAAGTCGAGCTGGCTTACAACCCGCGTCCGGCGCTGTTTCATTTGGGAGCGAGCGACAGCAAGATCGATATCTCAATCGAGATTATCGAGGAGTACTGTGCCGATCTGAATGGGTGTGAAATCCATATGACCGGGGTACCGCTCGACGATGGCGGTGTTCAAAACGGCGCCGCGTCCACTGGCGTGTTCCATCTCGTCTACGACATGGATTCCGGGTTCTGGAGCACGGACCAACGCTTCCTCTGGACTTGGGTGAATATCTGGTACGACCGTTGGGGACGCGACGGCCAAGTTCTCGGTCAACCGCACATCGCCGAAGTGACGACCGCGGTAGACAGGGGGCGTTGCATCCTCGCCGACGGGATGGGTGTCGACACTGCACCCGGCTTCACGCTTCAGAAGAGCCAGACCAACTGGGACTGTCGAGTGATGTTCGTCGACTGAACCGGTCGGATTCGATTCATCCAGCCCTCGTCTGTCGATCTACTCTCTTTCCAAACACCTTCCCAAAGCCTCGCAGTTAAGCTAAGCACCTCACGGGTCTTGCATCGAGCGCCGTTATGTCGGTGTGAACGCAAGATTCGATAGCGCGGCTAGCATTGTCACACGACTGTAACGTTGGGCTGTTAGGTATTCAGACATGTCTGACCTGATTCTCATAGTCGAAGACGAAGTCGATTTGGCCGAGACCGTGGCCTACAGCCTCCAAAAAGCGGGGTTTCGCACGGCGGTTGCGCTGAATGGCCTAGAAGCCTTGGATCAGACCGAGCGCACCGATGACATCGCTTTAGTGCTGCTTGACCTCATGTTGCCAGATATCTCCGGCCTTTCGGTTTGCCGAAATCTCAAGAACAGTGATCGCACGCGTGATGTGCCCGTTATCATGGTGACCGCCAAGGGTGAGGAAATCGACAAAGTGGTCGGCTTCGAGTTGGGGGTCGACGACTATGTGGTCAAACCGTTCAGTGTTCGGGAACTCGTGTTGCGAGTGAAAGCTGTCCTCCGGCGGCGGGTCACCTTGGAGACTGCAGACAACGCGCGGGTGTCTTTTGGCGGGCTCGAACTCGACGCCGATGGCCACCAGGTCTGGGTCGAAGGCGAGACGGTCGACCTGACAGCTCTCGAATTCAAACTGCTCTCCACTTTGATGGAAAGGAAGGGGCGGGTTCAGAGCCGAGACCGCCTTTTGAGTGACGTGTGGGGATACTCGATTCACGTAACCACCCGCACAGTGGACACCACAATCAGAAGGTTGCGGGAGAAACTTGGTGACGCCGGAGTGTACGTTGAGACGGTTCGCGGCGTTGGTTATCGATTCGCAAAAAAACCGAACGAAAGCTCATGAAACTCGGTCTTCGCAGCAAGCTGTTTCTGACCTCGGTGGTGCTGATCATCGCTGTGGGTGGAATCAGCTCGCTATACCTCGAAGGCACGCTTAGGGAGCTCTTCGAGGAACAAGTCCAGTCGTCGCTCGTCAACTCCGTTCGCTCAGCGCAAGTTGCCGTAGAAGAGTCGACTAGTCTTAGCAGTGAACGCGCTGATGAGCTTGCCGACACCCTCGGGCTGGCACTCAATGCCCGTGTGACAATCGTAGCCTCCGACGGTCGGCCCCTCGGCGATTCGGAGCTATCTGCCGCCGATGTCGTGGCGATGGACAATCATGGGGATCGCCCTGAAATCGTGAGCGCGGCCAATTCGGGATTGGGAGTGGCCCGGCGCTATAGCACGACGTTGCGAACCGACATGCTTTACGTTGCTGTCCCGTTCGAACATGGGGAGCAATCGGGCGTGGTCCGAGTGGCGCTATCACTGGTGGCGGTTGACGGCATGGTGAGTCAGTTGCGTCGGTTGATTTTGGGAGCAGGCTTCATTGGCCTGATAGTCGCGCTGTTCATGAGCGGCCTCGCATCCCATTTTCTATCGCGTGAGTTGCGCTCTCTGCTGCTAGAAACCCGGAAACGACTCGAGGCCCGAAAGCTCCGCGGCTCTGTCCGTGGAATCCACGAGACCGACGATGAAGTAGAGGGATTGGCTCTTTCGGTGAACGCTCTGGTCGACAATTTCGAGAAGCAGGTCGACCTGCTCGCGGAGCAACACGACCGGTTTGAGGCGGTAACCGAAGGGCTGGGGGAAGGCGTCGTCTTGCTCAACGAGACGAACCAGGTGGTCTTGCTCAACGAAACCGCCAGGACCCTGTTGGTGCGCGACGACGCTATGCTAGGCGAGTCTATACTCGAGACAATTCGCACCCCTGAGTTCCAAAAGTTGCTCGAGGTCATCGACGGCGGAGATGCCGCCGACTGTGAAATCGAGCGCCCCAATGGGGTTTGGCTCGAGGCTCATACAATCGGACGAAGACCGAGCGGAAACGCAGTCATCGTCCTGCGAGATGTCACAAGGGTGCGAATGCTCGAGACGGTACGGCGCGACTTCGTCGCGAACGTCTCCCATGAACTGCGCACGCCCGCGGCTGTCATTCAGGCCAACAGCGAAACGCTGCTTGACGGAGCCCTCGAAGACGAGGCCAGCGCCAAGCGGTTCGTGGCCGCGATCCATCGCCACTCGACCCGGTTGTCGGCACTGTTGTCCGACCTACTGGACATCAGCCGATTGGAAGCGGGTCAAGTAACCCTCTGCGCCGAGGATGTCTCCATCGACGAGGTGACTCAATCGGTCGTCGATGCCGTGTGTGAGCCAGCTGAGAAAAGACAGGTATCGCTGTCGCGCGACTTTAGCCATGACGTGGTGGTTGCGGCCGATCGGAAGGCGGTCGAACAGGTCCTCCGGAACCTGGTTGAAAACGCCGTGAAATACACTCCAGACGGCGGTGAGGTCGCGATCCGGTTCGCTCGCAAAGGGCACTTTGGGCGGATCGAGGTGGACGACAACGGCCCCGGAATCGAACCCAGCCACCGGGATCGGGTTTTCGAGCGATTCTACCGGGTAGATCCAGGGCGCTCACGCGATCGCGGCGGCACTGGGCTCGGGTTGAGTATCGCCAAGCACCTCACGACTGCGATGGGCGGTGAGATCGGCGTGACTGAACGGCCGGGCGGCGGCGCCCGGTTTTGGGTCAATCTGCCCCTTCAAACGAACGACGGCTCGACTGGCACCTAAACGTAACAATTCCGAGACAACCCTGACATCAAGCTATGAGAAACAGATTCCGACTCGAAACGCCCAGGATGGGCATAGTGGAGGAAACGAGAGGATGAAACTAAAGATGACGGCAACCCTGCTCTCCCTTCTGGTG
>CAZDBH010000310.1:0-10350 GCA_964503485.1 uncultured Bradymonadales bacterium
CCAACGGCGGATGTGCTCAGACCTGTACCAACGACACCGGCAGCTTCAGTTGCTCCTGCGACAGTGGCTACACGCTGGCCTCCGATGGTGCCAGCTGTGACGACGTCGACGAATGTGCTGAGAACAATGGTGGCTGCGACGACAACGCACTGTGCACGAATACCCCTGGTGGGCGGACGTGCCTGTGTGACGAAGGATACTCAGGCGACGGCCTAACTTGCTCCTTGGACAATCTACCCCCGACGGCCGATTTCGAACTGGTGGGCGACTTGTTTAGAGGAGAATCTGCAACGCTGAGTGCCGCTACGAGCTCCGATCCGGAACTCGATTCACTCACCTATGCCTGGGAAATTGTCTCGGGCGACGGTTCGTTAGTTTCAAATAGCGGCCTGACGACAGCCATCACGGCGGGGGCTGCCACTCGCTGGCTGGATGTTCAGCTCACCGTATCTGACGGGCGAGGCGGCGAGGACACCGTCACGACGCGGATTCACACCACAAATCGACTACCAGAAGTTGTGCTCTCAATTGGCGGCGACCTGTATCGAGGCGATTCAGTCGTTGTCGACGCGACGGGAACGACCGATCCCGATGGCGATTCAATTTTCACCTTTACTTGGTTCGTCGAATCGGGCGACGCGACGATCAGCCCGAGCTACGGCAGTCCGGCGCACGCTGGGCAGCCTACCTTGAGCGCTGGCTGGGACGCCGACGAGTTGGTAATCAAAGTCGTGGCCCGCGATACCCATGGAGGCGAGTCAACTCACTTTGAAACAATTGAGGTCTCGAATCGCGCGCCAGTGTTCTACAGCCATACCCTCACCGGCTACGCCTATGAAGGGCAGGGAGCCCAACCGTCGCATAGCCGAAGCCTGGGTCAACTTACTGTCTTCGACCCCGATCGCGATCCCATGACGTTTGGATTCGCCAGCGGGAACGAAGACGGAACCTTCGAGATTGACAGTCACAGGATTGTTCGAGTGGTCGAGGGAGCGGTTCTAGACGCGCAGACGACACCTTCATACGACCTGGTCGTACACTTCGATGACGGTAAAGGTGGACTTCTCGATGTCCCTCTGCACATCGATGTGGTCGAAGCGCTCCAAATTGATTTTACATGGATCGACGAAAGTGGGTTGAGCCGCGTCTACGAGAACCGGCCGGCTGTCCTGAGCGCAACCATCACTGGCGGTGTCGGCGAGTACAGGACCACCTTCGACTTCGTAGGAACGGAATTCGATCAATCGATTTACTGTGGAGCCGAGGGCGCGCCGGACGCAACGTGCGCCATCACACACACGTATACCTCTGAGAACCTCGTTGGCGAACGGATCGACCTCGTCGTTACCGACGGGTCTCGACAGCGTCTCACGCTCGTGGACTGGGTGCAGGTATGGGCCGACAGGCAGCTCGTGGAGGGAGACTTCCTGTCTGTTCCGTATACGGTCACAGTCGATGAACCCTTTGAGATCCGAGCGCAGGGCATGTGGGGCAACCGACCGTACACGCACAGTTGGACGATCGACGGCCAGGAGTTCACTGTCGAAAGACCGACAGCGATGGTCTCCGAACCTGGGTACTTCAACGTCGAGCTCACCGTTGTTGACGAGACTCAGCAGACGGTCACATTTGGCGAAAGCCTATTCGCACACACCTATCCCACCCTCGAAGCCCCTCCTGCGCTCCAGGATTCAACCACCGGTAACCCCTCTTTCGCTCTGAGCGGGCACGGGTTGGAGGCCGTCAGCGGTTACGTTCAGGTCAACGACAATCGGCTCGGAAACGTTGACGCAAGCTACGAGTTGCAGAAAGGCACCTGTGGGAACCCTGAAAGCTTTGCGAAAGTACTGGGCTCTTTCAACGGTCAAGAGCTAGATAGCCAAGGCAGACTCGAGATTCGTGATGTCTACGATTCGCACACGACCCAGGGCGAGTGTTGGCGTCTCGTTGTCACCGTGACCGACGTAACTCCGGCCGCAGAGTTGACTTTCGTCTCCAGCGAGATCCAAATCGTCAACGCCGTCCCAGTAATCACAACAAACGATATCCCGGCCGCCGATCACGGTCAAACCTATTCGGCTACGATTGAAGTGACAGACGATGACGGTGATATCGCAACAATCACCGTCTCTGACCTTCCTCCGAGCTTGGATGCCCTGGACACGGGGACCAATTCGCTGACCATTTCGGGCACAGCGCCTGCCACAGTCGGCGCATACTCGTTCACCGTGACGGCAGACGATGGCAATGGTGGCCAGGACAGTAAGACGTTTGTTCTCACAGTGAACGATATTGATGAGTGCGCCGTGGAGAACGGCGGCTGCGAGCAGAACTGCACGAACAGCGAGGGTGGTTTCTCGTGTGGCTGCGACTCAGGTTACGTTCTGGCCGCCGATAGTGTTTCGTGTGATGACGTTGACGAATGCGCTTCAGCCAATGGTGGGTGCGCTCAGACTTGTACGAACTCCACCGGGTCTTTCTCCTGCTCCTGCGGTGCTGGTTACACGCTCGCTTCCGACGGATTGGGGTGCGATGACATCGACGAATGCAGCACGAACAACGGTGACTGCGACCTCCTCACACAGTGCACGAACACGGTCGGCGGTCGCACTTGCGGCGCCTGTCCAGAGTTCTACACAGGCGACGGCGAATCTGGTTGCGTTGAGAACCTACCCCCAGTCGCCTTCGCCGACGTCTATTCCGTCGACGAGGACGACACGCTCACCGTGCCTACTCCAGGTGTCCTCGACAACGACTCAGACCCCGAGGGAGCGAGCATCACCGCGGCACTCGCCACGGGAGTCACCGATGGAGATCTGACATTCCCCGGCGATGGGTCGTTCGTGTACTCGCCTTCCGCCAATTTCAATGGCACCGCGACGTTCACCTACCGTGCGAACGACGGACTCCGCGACTCGGACCCAGCCACGGTCACAATCACCGTGAATAGCCGAAACGACGCGCCAGTCGCGCAGGATGACGCCACTTCGACGAATGAAGACACGCTGGTGACCTTCGACGTGAGTGCCAACGATTCCGATCCCGACTTTGACGCACTGACAGTCACAGCTGCCACCATCGACGGCGGCCTCGGTATAGCTACGTTTAGTGACGGTTCGATTACCTTTGACCCGCGAGGTGCATACGACTTCATCCCGTCCGGTGGTTCCGAGAACGTCGTGATCAACTACACCATCGCAGATGGCAACGGCGGTTCGGCTCAGGCGGTTCTTCGAGTCCAGGTATCCGGAATCAACGATCTCGCGGTCGCAAACGACGACTCCTACGTGATTTCGGAAGACGACCCGACCATTCTGGATGTCTTGGCGAATGACTTCGAGCCGGACAACGAACTGACATTCTACTCCGTCGGAGAGCCGGACAATGGTGGTCAGGTGACCCAAAACGGAAACGGCATGCTGGCCTTCGATCCGACCACCGATTTCGACTCCCTCGACGCGGGCGCCTCGATCACGTCCACCTTCACCTACCGCGTTCCGACCGGCTCATGGCCACCTTCCGAGGCGACCGTGCAGGTCGTAGTTAACGGTGTGAACGACGCACCGAGAATGGACACAGAGCCGCTCACCGCGACGCGCAGCGAAAACCAGGCCGCCGTCTTCAGTGTCGCGATAGCCACAGACCCTGAAAACCACACCTTCACGCTGTCCGACGCAGTCATAACGACTGGATTGGGTTCGGTAGCGATAGACGGCGACACCTTCACATACGACCCAGGCGACGACTATCTCTACCTCAAGAGCGGTGAGACCGAACAAGTGACCGTTCAATACACCCTCACAGATGAGTCCTCCGCTTCATCCGACTGGACGGCCCAAATCAACTTGCTCGGCCGGAATACCGCGGCGGTGGCCGTTGACGATTCCGGTTCGACCACACAGGACGACGCGATTGTCATCGATGTTCTCGCCAACGACAGTGACGCTGACGGCGACGAACTCACTGTCTCGCAACTCGGCTCTCCGCGGAACCCAAACAACCAGGTGCGAGGCACTGTCACGGATAACGGCGACGGTACGGTCACCTACGATCCCAACGATACTCTCGATGACCTCAATGAGGGTGAGTCCGTTGACATCACGTTCACCTACCGAGTCACCGACGGCAGCAGCTACGTCGTAGAGGCCACGGTCACTATTACCGTGAGCGGTCTCAGCGACGCGCCAGTGGCCAACGGTGACGCAATGACGGTCCTGGAAGGGCGTACTCAAACTCGGCTCTCCAACTCGTGGACGCGCATCACAACCAACGACACCGACGCCGAAGACGGTAGCTACTTCCTGCTCGAGGCGGTACTGGTCGACTCGCCCGCCCACGCACAGGCTTTCACGCTCAATCTCGACGGGTCGTTCTCGTACACACACGACGGGTCTGAGACCGGATCCGACAGCTTTACTTACTCCGCACGAGACACAGACGGGAACCTGTCGGCACCCGCCACGGTGAGCATCAGCGTTACGCTTCTACCCGATGCCCCGGTTGCAGTAGCGGATTCGATCGAGGTCGAGGAGGGGGGGACCATCTCACCCGGTGCGCTCAATGTTCTCGACAACGACACAGACGACGACACGCCACACAACGAGCTTGAAGCGGTGTTGTCTACTGGACCTTCCAATGCCTCGTCATTCACTTTGAACTCAGATGGCACCTTCAGCTACACCCACGATGGCGGACAATCGACCCAAGATTCATTCCGCTACCGGGCTAAGGACTCCGACAATCAGTATAGCGACTTTGTAACTGTATCGATCACGATTACGTCCTCGAACGATGTCCCGGTTGTGGCGATCAACACATCACCGAGGTGTTACGAAGGGCCCTTCAACATGTGCAGGATCACTGCAGCCGAACTCCGCGTCGAGGACGCAGACGAACCTGCCCCACAGACCATTGTGTTCACCGTCGTAACGCCCCCTGCTCTCGGCGAGCTCCTCTTGTGGACTGGTACGACCCTCGTCGCAACGTCCAGTTGGACACAAGCGGACATCGACGCTGAGGCAGTCCGCTACCGTCACGACGGCTCCGAGACAGAGGAAGACTCTTTCGAATTCACTGTTTCTGACGGGGAGGGCGGCGAAATCGCAGCAACGCGATTCGACATTACAGTTATCCCAATCAACGATACTCCGGTCCTCGAGAACAACGCCGGTCTGACGCTCGATGAAGGCGCCTCCGGCCCGATCAGCGAGACTGAGCTTCTGGCGACCGACGTCGACATCAATCCCGCAAACGTCCTCACCTATACCGTCACGGTCGTGCCAGCCAGAGGCGAGTTGCTACTCGATGGACTTACAGTCATCGCCCGCGACGAGACATTCACTCAGGAAGACATTGGCAATGATCGGGTCAGCTACCGCCATTTCGGTGGGGACGACCTGTCCGACAGCTTCACATTCCGCCTCAGCGACGGAGCGACATCGCTACTGGCCGCGCCGTTTGAGATAACGGTCAACCCAGTGAACGATCCACCTGTTGCGCAGGCTGACTCGTGGACGATCGACGAAGGGGGCTCAATCCCGGGTTGGAACGTGCTGATTAACGATGACGATTCCGACAACCTCCAGCTCACCGCTGAACTCGTGTCATCGCCTGACCATGCCTCCAGTTTCTCGTTAGCCAGCACCGGCGCGGTATCGTATACACACGACGGCAGCGAGAGCACTTTCGCTAGCTTTACCTATCGAGCCTGGGACGGAGCCGACTACTCAGAAATCACGTCCGTGTTCATCACGATCACGCCAGTCAACGACCCACCGATTCCGGTGGACGATGCTTTCACGGTCCTCGAGGGTGGCGCAGTTAACGGCAGCGTCCTCGACAACGACACCGATCCCGACTCAGCCTCGCACTCCCTGACCGCAGTATGGACTTGGGGGCCGCACGACGACGTCGACGGTACCTTCCTGTTCCGCGAGAATGGAACCTTCAGCTATCTACACGACGGAAGCGAACCCACAGAGCCAGACTGGTTCACCTACACGGTCAATGACGGCACGGACGACTCAGTCACGACGGGCCGAGTCACGATCAACGTGCAATCAGTCAACGACGATCCCGAGGCCATTGCAGACGCCTATACTCTCGACGAAGGGGAGGACTACGTCGTCAATGCAGGCAACGGTGTCCTGAGTAACGATAGTGACGAGGAACAAGACGAACTCACCGCCGTTCTGGTAGACGATCCGGTCAATGCGCTGAGTTTCACGCTCAATCCCGATGGAAGCTTCCGCTACACCCACGACGGCTCCGAGACCACAGGCGACAGCTTCACCTATCGCGCGACTGGTGGCGGCGCCAGCACGGCCACTACCACTGTGACCCTTACGATCAACCCGATCAACGACTGTCCCTCGGCAAGCGACATCAGTCAAACGGCACTCGAAGGAACTCAGCCAGAAATTGGACTACTGGGATATGACCCCGAAGGTGATCCGTTCACGTACAACGTTGTCGACGTCCCACGGTACGTAAACCACAGGGGCGAAGAGGTCGCGGGAACCTATCAATACACCGGGGGCGCATCACTCACCCTGCAGCCCGATCCAAACTTCATTGGCGAGGTGACCTTCTCTTATAAGCCCGTTGCGACTGGCTGTAATGTCCAACCCTCTACGGCAGTTGTGACGATCACGAACTCAGACCAAGACTCGCCGATCTGGGTCTCGGGCACAAACGTCGCCAGGGTCTCGCAAACGTGCCCATTCACAAACACGAGCGGGTTCAACCTGTGGGATGTCTGCAGTTTCGATTTCACGGTCTCGGACGCGATGGTGTACGACTATGACTCGCTGCCGCCGTACACTTTCTCGGGCAACGCGTTGGTGTTGGATGACCACGGTGAGATCATCACCGGTGAAGGCAGGGAGATCTACCGAAGCGCAAATCCGTTCGGATTCACACCGTTCAGAAACACGACAATCGCAGCTCGACGACCAGGCGACATCGCCGATTCGCAACTCGTGGAGTACGAGTACCAGATTCGAGTGCACGATTCGACCTCACGCATGTCCCAAACCACAGCGACGGGTGTCTTGCGCGTCTATGACCCGCCAGTCTTCCTCGAAGGCGCCAGAGTCACGGCAGCGGCCTACAGCAGCGTAGACGACCTCACGGTGACCTGGGATAGAGCTTGGGATCCGAGCGACAATATCACGCAGCCCAGTTTCGACCCCGATCGGATCGAATGGCAGGTATGTGACGCGTCGTGCTCTACTTGTACACAGGTTCTCTACAGCAATCCCGTGTTAGATGGCGGCCTCACAGATGCGGGCGGATTTTACCGCGCTCGGATTTGGCCCTCCCCCGAGTTCTCCTCTCACCGCTACGACACCGAGTGTGTTGAGATTGACGCCGACCCGGCAGTCCAGAGTCTCGAGTGTTCCTGGGACTACGCCAGCTCGACGGATGATTTTCCCTGCCCCACCTCGCCGCCCTTTCTCCAAGACGGGCCAGCCGAGGACGACGGTTGGTGCTTCGGACTGGATTGGGGTGACTCCAACCTCAGGGCGGTTCAAGCGGTGCAATGGGAGTATCGAAACGACTTGGGTGGAGCGGCCGTCGATCTCGCTGCCGCTAGTACCTACGACGGACCGGCCGGAAGCCAACTCAGCGCCAGCCAGGAGTGGTGCTACTTCCTGCCAAACATCACCTTTGAGCCAGAGATCGCAATCGCATCTCAATTCGAAGTCAGGGCGAAGGTGACGATCGACGGAACGTTGGTCACGACAGGGTGGCAGGCCCACGACCTTCGGATCAGCGACCTCTACGACAGGCTGAAGGATGCAACGGCGATCACCTCCCCGTCGCTACTGGCAACACACACAGTCGCCCAAGCCGAAATCTCCTCATCGGTCTATCTAGGCCTGTATCGAACAGATGATGGCGTCGATGTGGTGTCTCGAGGACCCGATGTGGACTCAGCAGGCTGCGCTGTTACGGGCACGATAGAAGAGAACACGTGGGCTGACCTGGCGGCCTGCTCCTATGACGGTCTGAGTGGCGATTCGAAGGCAGTTGCAACTGGTTTCACCAGTGTTTCTGATGGCATGGCGAGCGGAGCCACTTACCTGACACCAGCAGCAACGATTGGCACGCTACCCACAGAGACGATCTACTTCGACCTATACGGCCTGGGTGGTCTCGACATCCAGTCACAGTACGAAGACTTGAGGGCGCTTCTTTTGCCGTCGCTGGCGTACGACCGGTTCATCATCGCGAGTTCAGACCTCACGGTGCTTCAAACGGCGGAGACCGAGTTGGCGGGAATTCAGACCGTGTTCCGGGTCGACGAGCCCTCGACCTTCGACGTGGCGACACTACTCTCAGGACCATATACACCCGACGGGATCCAGGTGGTCCTTCCCCAGTCAGCCGGCAATGCGACGCCCGTACTCGGTGTAGTCGGCATCGCAAACGACGTGCTCCTACCGGCTACAGCTTACGGTCTGGATCCCTCGCCCCGCGCACTCGGCGAACTCCTCAAGCCCGAAGCGCCCCAGCCGCCGGTTACCGCGATGCTCACCGATCACTATTGGAGCAGCCACCTGCTCGATTCGAACTCCGCTCAAAACTGGTACGTGGGGAACGAAGCGCCAATAAGCGTAGCGACCGGAGACTTGGACGACGACGGTCTCGATGACCAAATCGCAGCCTACGAAGGAACAGGCAAGCTGTCCTTCACTTCCGACGGCACCACAACCACCGTGGATTTCTCGTGTACCACGGTCCTGATCACCGAAAGCGCCTTAGGTGTCGATGGTCCCCCCACCCTGGTTTGCATCTCAGAAGAGGACGTCTTCCTCTTCGCTGGCGGAGACGATTTCGACCTTAATCCCGAGCTGGCCATAAACGGGCCGTCTATGCGGCTCAAGTCCGGTTTCGTGACGTTTGGCGAAGCGGCTGCGGTGGGAGACATGAACCTAGATGGTGCCGCCGACTTGGCTGTGAGCTACTTGGACGGCGAGGGAATCTCTCGTGTCGTGGTGCTCCCCGCTGGCGAGAAAGACTACGACATCGAATCCGCTCTCGAGCTCTCGAGTCAGCACTGCCTCGGATTCAAAGCGACTGGTTACTTTGGCTGGTCCCTTACGTATGTCGAGGGCGGAGGATTGCTCGTCGGAGACCCAGCGTACCAGGGTGCGGCAGAGTACAATCAGGGTGGAGCGGTGTTCATGGTCACTCCAGACCGCGACTTCTTCACTGAAGGCACACCGGCCTGTACAGAAATACCCAACCCGCCCAGCCTAGTTCCCGGAGACTATCGACGCCATCTCTTCGGAGAGAGCATGCTCACACTCACCAACGCGGACGGTTTCCCGGACTTGTTGGTATCAGGCTTCGACAGGGCCTACTTCCTACCGTGGGACAAGAACGTCCGTGGATACAGTGCGTCTGACGCCATCGAGGTGACTTCATTGTCTTCGTGGGTACCCGATCTGTCCTGTCGCCAGGCCCCCACTCCGATGAACATTGCTAGTGGTGATGTGAACGCCGACGGGTTCGACGACCTGGTCATCGGTTACCCATGCCATGATTCCGGTACCGAGGAAGATGTTGGCGCCTTGCAAGTCTTCGCGATGACCGAGTTGGGATTGAACCTGCACGATCCGTACACAGTCGAGTTCGGCAAGGGTAATCTCGCCATTCGAGCCGGGGAACGCCGCGGCTACGGCACATCGATAGTCCTCGGCGACTTCGACGGCGATCTCGGCGACGAGCTCCGAGCCTTCGACTCCGAGTACGGACCCTCACCGCACTATTACTGGCTGATGGATTGGACGCCCGCGGTGCCCTAAAGCGATACGGCGGATGTAGACCTGGTTCTCACCCCCATCTTCGGTCACAATAGCCGAGTGAACGTCCCAGACTTCAAAACAGACGCCAAGGGCCGCCCCGCTGAGATTATCGAGTTCCAAACATCTCAGGGGATCCGCATCTTCCTGTTGCCCATCGAGACCTTCGCCGGTCACGTCAACAACCTCTATCTCATTCTGGCCGACGGCGCAGAGACGTTGTTCGACGTCGGTTCGGGACTGCCTGACTCGGTGGCTCGGCTCGAAGCCCACTTCGCCGACCTGCGAGAACGCTTTGAGGTAAGGCTGAAAATCGAGGATGTGCAGCGAGCTGTCGTCTCGCACGCCCACATCTATCATTTTGGTGGCGCCCACGACATTTTGGGTCGCGGCATCCCGATCTGGATTCACGAACTCGACGCCCGCGTTTTGGCGAACTTCGAAGAGCGGGTCGTGATCGCCTCGAAAGACATCGGCGTCTTTTTGACTAGGAGCCCGTCGCGTATAACGCCCCGGACTCCAGCCGTTAGCTTTTAGC
>CAZDBH010000311.1:0-10275 GCA_964503485.1 uncultured Bradymonadales bacterium
CGCTAAAAGCTAACGGCTGGAGTCCGGGGCGTTATACGCGACGGGCTCCTAGCGACCGCTTCTCAGCTGCCGGACGCCGCGTCCCGTCTTCTTCCGCAGGACAGTGCGCAGCGTAACCGCATCTGCGTAGCCGACCTCCTCTGCGATTGTCTGGAGCGTTTCGTCCGAGGTGCGCAGTCGTTGTATTGCGTGCTGAACCCGGATGTCTTGAACGTACGCGATGGGTGTTCGACCGAGAATGCGCCGGACACGCCGCTGTAGGGTGCGTTGGCTGGCCCCTACCGCGCGGGCAGCGAGCTCTATCGAAAAGTCGCGCAGGTGAGTGCGAGTCCAGTTCTCGAACTTCGCCACGATGGGATCTTCGTGAGCGAGATGATCAGCCATGGCGTAGCTCGCCTGCAGCTGGCGATCATCAAAGAGAAGGTATCGTGCGGTGGTTTCAGCCACTTGCGGGCTCACTTGCCGTACCAACCAGAGGGCGAGGTCCACGTGACCCAACGCCGCGCCTGCGGTAACCACCCCCGGTTGTTCGACCAGCATACGTGAGGCGTCGACTTCCACCTCTGGGTAGCGCTCTCTGAACATGGGTTCCAGCCACCAAGTCGTGGTGGCTTGCAACCCGTCGAGTGCCCCGCTCCTCGCCACCACGAACGTCCCCGTACACGCCGCGGCAATCTGCACGCCTTTGCTCTGGCACTTGCCGATGAACCGACTGGCTTTGGCGACATCTGTGCGTTGCAGGGCGTCGCCGAGCGCGTTTGGCTGCAGGCACGCGAGGGCCGGCACCACCAGCACGTCCGGGAGGGTCTCGTGACTCACCCTGTCTACCTCAACCGTATGGCCATGCCCAGTCTTCACGCGTTTGCGCACCCCCACGCTCGAGCACGTCCACTGGGCGCCCTGTTCCTCTCCGAGTAGGTTTGCAATAGCCGTGCAGTCCTTCAGCACCGCCAGACCAGTGTCGAAGACGCCATCCAATAGCAAGAATTGTAGTCGCATTTCAGCCTCCTGTCGGAATTTCTATCATAAATGACGAATCCGACACTAGAGATAAGATTTTCGTTCCCTATACTTGCCCCTACGAACCGTTGCTGTGGAGGTCACATGAAAGTTCGAGTTGGGTTGGTTAGTCATCTGGTTGCCTGTGCGGATCGTGGCATCCCGCTGGCTGCCGCTGACGTCTTGTCGGAAATACTATCATAAATGACGAATCCGACACTAGAGATAAGATTTTCGTTCCCTATACTTGGCCCTACGAAACATTGTTAAGGAGCTCAAATGGAAGTTCGAGTTGGATTGGTTAGTGCTCTGGTTGCCTGTGCGGATCGTGGCATCTCCGTGACCGCTTTTGACGCTTTGTCGGAAATACTATCATAAGTGGCGAATCCGACACTAGAGATAAGATTTTCGTTCCCTATACTTGCCCGTACGAAACATTGCTAAGGAGTCTCACGATGGAAGTTCAAGTTGGTTTGGTTGTTCGTCTCGTCGCAAAAAACGATCGTGGTGCTGAAGTCGCAGAATTTCTCAAGTCCGCCTTGCCCCTCGTCCAGGCTGAGGATCGAACCCCAGCGTGGTTCGCTTATCAGGTGGATGAGAACACCTTCTACATCGCCGATGCGTTTGAGAATGAGGCCGATAGGCAGGGTCATCTGACGGGACCTATCGCCAAAGCCTTGCTCGCCAACGCAGAAACGCTGCTCGCCGAGCCACCGGAGATTATCCCGGTGAACGTGCGGGTTGCTATTTTCTCGCGCTGTTGGGCTGTTGGCGGCGCCTGCGCCCCGCCAAACGGCCTGTCCAGCTACACGTGTTCAATCGCGAAATGATTCCGGTGCCACTGACGAACGGCGTTTGATTGCTTTCAAAATAGGACAAATAACCCATGAAAAATGAAACCAAATTTCGACTCGCACAGGTAAACGGACAAGGAATCCATTACACCGATCAAGGGGCGGGCCAACCTCTGGTTCTGGTTCACGGCTGGGGCTTCGATCACACTTGCTGGCAGCCGATGATCGACCGCTTGAAGACCGACTATCGGGTTATTGCTGTGGACGTACGCGGTCACGGACAATCCGAGTCAGCCACATCCTCTTACCGAATCAGTGACCTGTCAGACGATCTGTTTGGACTGCTGGGTCATCTCGAACTGCCTGAACCGCCCGTGCTGATCGGGCACTCGCTGGGGGGCGCGATTGTTCAGCAGTTCGCTGTGGACAATCCCAGTGCCGCACGGGCAATCGTCCTCATGGACTCCGATCTGAACACACCGGCCAACCGATTGGTCCTCAGCATTGCTACTCGAGTTTCGGCCTGGGCGATGCGATTGGCCGCGGTGGTGCTAGGAGCCAGACGATCACTGCGGCTCCTTCCCCCAATGCTCAATCTGGCGACCTACAGCGGAAGCTGGCGAAGGGCACACCGTGATTATGTGAAGCAGGCCGGTCGCAGGTTCCTAGACAATCATGTTGACGACCTGATCTGGAGTCTCCTCGCATGGGGCACCCGACCCAATCTGAGTAAGTCCGTGGGGAGTATCTCTACCCCCGTCCTGCTGATCCGCGGATCAAAAGACCTGATCGTCACTCGAGGGAAGATGAAGAGACTGGCCAAGGCGATCCCGGGCTCACGTATGCTGGTCGTAGAGGGCTCCGGCCACGCGACCATAACGGAGCAGCCAGACGAAGTGGTCAACATGATCAACTCCTTCCTCGAAAAACCCGCTTGGGAAAAGACACCTAATCGGGCCACGAGTGTTCAACGCGACGCCGACGGGCCGAAGCTCATGCAGGCGCTCGGCTAGAAGCGCGGCAGCTGTTCGCCACTCGCCCTTCTGATTTTTCAAGTCGTCCCGAATGTGGAGGTCTCATGTCCATCACCCAGAACCCTCGTATCGTTGGCTTTGCCCGAAAAGTCGTCGCATGGCCCAATCGGCGCTCCTGGCTCGAGTTTCTGTCCGGGCCCATGATGCGCTGGATGGCTCGAGTCGCCATGCGCCGTGCTGGAACCAGGCCGGCCAGCACCCTGCAGGAGCTCTTTGTGGAGTGGCAGGGCGCCTCCCCGGCGCTCGCCGATTATCGGCTGCAACACATCAGTGGAGAGACTGCCTACGCCGAGATACACTCCGAATGTGCCCTGCGCGGATCGGGCGATCTTGCCGCCTGCCATCGCATGATGGCCTACGATCGTGAGGTCATGCGAGCGGTCGGCGGAGACCTGGTGGTCCTGAAGTCGCAGGCAACCCCTGGCCGAACGTTCTGCACTGTCGCCATCCAGGCCGCCGAATCCGATCAGCGTGATCGCAACACCGAGTGAGGGCTACCAGTGGCTCTTGTCCGGTCGCCGATCGAGATCGATGCTCGCTCCTTTGTCCGGCTTGTCGGCCGGTTCTGCTGGTTGGCTCGGCTCGTTTGTTGTCGAGTTCGCCGCAGGTTTTTCTGAATCGGTGTTCTGCATTTGCTTACTCCTTGTCATCGAGCGTGACAGATTTCCGAAGCGCTAACCAGATGAGATAAATTGCACCCCCTAAGGGTGCAAATTACAAATCGCACCTTTCGGCAGCGGGCCCAGATTTACCATTTGGTCTTTGCCAATTGACTTGCAGCGGACAAACCACCCACAGAAGACCCGGTCCACTCCGATCGCTCGCCGCACCGTGTGTAGAATCGATGAATCCCCGTCTCGATTGAAATCTTCGCCCAACAGGTGCACCGTATCTGGCAGCCCCGATAATGAAAAAGGACTCGAACGTGAACGAATCGAACGTTGCCGAGCGTCCCGTCTCGCTCAAGACCCTCGAGGGGCTAGGTGTCACGCCGCTGATGCGTGCGGCACGCGCTGGCGACCTGTCGAAGTGCGGCGCGCTGCTCGACGATGGTGCTGCAATCAACGCCATGGACGCGATGCGGTGGACGGCCCTGATGCATGCCGCTGCCCGCGGACACGCTTCAGTGGTGGCGCTGCTTCTGGGGTCTGGAGCGAACATCGCCGCGGACGCGTTCGACTGGGCTACGGCTTTGCACGCCGCAGTGGCGGGGCGCCACCTCGAGGTTGCTCGACTCCTAATCGAGGCCGAGGCACCGCTCGAAGGTGGAATGCAGCCTCCACCCATCTGGAGCCACGGAATCCACGACTACTGGCGACCGTTGGGACTGGCTGCATCGAACGGTGACGGTCCCATGTTCGACCTGCTGGCTAGCGCCGGAGCGTCGCTATCGGACGAGCACCGAGCCCTCTTCATCTACCGAGCTTTCGCGGCCATGGGACACACCCCCATCCTTTGGAAACGGGGCGAGACGACTCGCTTCCTGTTCTCTGACGAGGAGGGTCTTTCGCCCAACATTTTCGCGGTCCCGGAGTCGTTCGTGGTTCCGCCAAACCTACCCGCTTGCCTCGAGGAATGTTTCAGCGACGACTCCTGCACCATCAGCTCGAGAGGAGAAGACCATTCTGGTTCGATTGCCCGCTTTGTCCCCAAACCGAAGGGAAAGAAAAAGACTTACGATGGGGCCAAACCAGAGTTCTTCGACCTTCGCCGGTGGGAGGAACTGGGATACAGCATTGGACTGCAAGAGCTCTTGCACGAGGGACGCGGTGACCAGCTGGGTGCGTTGCTCTCTTTGTGCGCCCAGGCTGGGCACCCACAGTTGGTCGAGGTTCTGCTCGAATATGGCGCGGAACCTGACGAACGCGCCATACGTGGTGCCACCTACTACAAACACCAGAAGGTCGTGACACTGCTGGCGGGTAAAGACAACGACCGGTTGGCAGAAGCACTCTGCAAGGCTGCCCAGAACCATGACCTTGCCACGGTACACTCGCTTCTCGAGCAAGGCGCCGATCCCAGAGCCGAGCGAGGTCCGGGAAATGCCCTGGTACACGCCACGCGGTACGATAGCTCGGCTCCCGTCATCCGGTCGCTGCTGACGGCTGGAGCGCCAGCCGACTCAACCGACATGAGCGGCATGCCCGTTGTGGCGTTGGTGGCGGATCGGGGGAGCAGCGAATCCCTACGAGTGCTGCTCGGAGCGGGAGCAGATCCAAATGCAGTAACACCGAACGACCGGCGTTCGCCTTTGCATTACGCCGTGTGTTCGAATGACCCGGACCGTGTCTCAGTGCTCTTGGAGTTCGGCGCCAAGCCCAACGCACGAGACAGAGCCCGTCGCACGCCATTACTTGCCGCAGCTGAAACCTATCCCAACGTGGGAGTTGAGGTCATCGATCAGTTGCTTTCCGCCGGCGCCAAGCTCGACTCCCGCGACCGGCGGGGGCGAACCCCACTGCTCGCTGCCATCGAGCGGGGCACGAACCGGGAGTTGGTGGAGCGCCTGCTTCGGGCGGGCGCGGACGTGACAGCGGTCGACCGGAAGGGGCGCACAACATTGATATTGGCTGCCTCCGGTCCATCCGGGCAATCACAGTTCATCGAGCAACTGGTGCGACTGGGGGCTGACGTCAACCAGTGCTATCCCAACGGCGACAACCTGTTGATGCGGGCATGCCGAGAGGACCAGTACTTTGCAATCGAGCCCTTGATCAAGGCTGGTGCGGACGTCAACGCTCGAAATCTGGCCGGTGAAACTGTACTCGGCTTGGCGCGAGCCAACTGCCAGAAGTATTGGATCGACCTGCTACTGAGTCGCGGCGCATCCGAATGATGACGAACCGGTGAGCCCACTCGTGCTTCACCCTGTCGGCCAGCGCGCATGAAGTTCGTCCTGGGATTCCGACCTTGCATTCGCGCTTCGACGAATTAGATTGAGGGGGTCAGGAGAAGGAAGAATGGCCCAAGAACGCACCGAAACATCCGCACCAGAGACTGACGAGCGATCCGCTCCCAAGCAGGCGAGCGGTGTTGTGCAACTCAAGCAGCAGCTCGCTGGGATGGACTACTCGGAACAAATTCAGGCCATTCAACCCGACATGCCCCTCATGTTCAACGGGCCAACCACCGGTGCGAGCGCCGCAACGGCGTCTTCGGCACCCGTGCAGATGCTGGCTGGTAACACCGCCGCAACTCCTGCGTCGTCCGCCAACGTGCCGCGGGGCACCAGCGCGACCACTGTCGCGGGGGCTGCTGCGGAGCTTCATCCAGGGGAGCGGGACGCCAGCTTCAACCCGATCGAAAAGGTCGAGTTCGAGGCGCGGCTGTGTGAACTGATCTTGAGTAACCGCGACGCCTACATGGGCACTGTGACGAAAGTATCTCGAGGCGTATTGGCCTACATCGCCGCCGAGCAGGCAGCTGGTCTGGCGGACTCCAAAGCTGATGTTTTGAACCTTGTCGTCTCTGACAAGGGGTATTTCGGTCGGCTGTTCGATGAAACCCTGGCGCTCGAGGCACCAAAACTGGCTGAGGAGCTGACAGCCACGCTGTCCAGCGGTGGTGGCGCAGTTGGCCAGCATTTGATGGCGCATGCCAAGTTCATGTGGAATGTCTACGAGCACAACTGGGATGACGAGATCAAGCGCAAGTTCCTCGAGAAGTTTGCGGCCGACGGTGGCGGCGTGTGCGTGCCCCCACGGGGACCGGGCTCGTTGCAAGACAAGGCCGAGGTCGAAGGCCCACTGACCACATCGCGCGGGATTTTCGTCGGGGCCGAACGGGCCAGAATCCCCCCCGGTCCACCTCCGACCGGTGCGATGACGACCACATCTGCCCCCGCGCGAACAGGGTCCGCTGGTATTCGGTCCAGCCAAGGCGGTGACACACCACAACCGCTCGACACGTCACAGATGAGCGATGCTGACCGTCGCTCACTCGAAATGGAGGTCTTTCGGGGGACCGAAAGCTGGACTGTCGACGAAATTCGTCAGTTCAGCCAGCAGGCTCGACTCGAGCTGAATATGCCGCTCAGCGGAGGCGGGCCATCTGGAACGACCCGCGACATGTTGACCGTCGCCCTAGCAATGGGCGTGTCCACCGATGAAGAGAAGATGCAGTACGCCTTGGCCGTTATGGGTGGATTGGGCGCCGCGGGTGCTCATAGTTTCCACGAAATCATGACAATGGCCAAAGCCATTGGGGTCCAGTACAACCCCGGAAGCTACGCGGGCGTTTACCCAGCCTCCTTCGCAGCTCAGGTCACCGAGCTCAAAGCCCAGTTTGCTAACCTGTTCCCCGACGGGAGCACCCTTCACCCTGACGCACCGAGAGAATAATCAATGTCAGAACCGATACCGAACGCTCCACGCTGTTTTGGTGCCGGGCTCGTCGTCAACGGCACCAAGACCATACCGGACGACCTGGCGGTTTATCGCCACGCCGAAGACGACTACACACCGTGCAACCAACTGTGGTGTGAAACCTGCAAAATCATGGTGAAGAACGTCGCGGGCTACGACCTCAACAGGCCCTGGCATACCGTCTCAGCCGAGACCGCCGCCCGACTCTATGATGGGCAGGACCCAAGCTCGTCAGATGTCCTTCGCAATCGGTTTGGGGGACAACACAATAGAGTCTACTTCTGCCGGTGCAGCTCATACGGAGTCGCGGGTCCTCGGCCAATGGAGACAGATGGCCCCGTGTGTTGGAGCTGCCATGGCCACCCGCAATCCTGACCAGGCAGCTACTCGGTCGATCTCGTGCGCAATCCGCGCCCAATCTTCATTCCAGGAAGCGAGCCCGATAGTCTGCAAAACGGCGAGCGATCGTCTGCTTGTCGATACCGAAGTCAGCAGGCTTGTACACGTGTTTTCCGAACTTGTGTTTTGGCCTGTTTGCCACGCGCTCCATCAACTTCGTCCTGAAGGTTTCCGTAAAAGGCAAATCGAAGCGCTCGTAGATTGACGCAGCGCAGGCAACCGGGTCAGCGATCAGGTCGCTATAGCGAACATCAACAATACGCTCAGATGTAATCTCAGCTCGCTGAGCCATATTCTGTTTCGCTGCCCAGACGTGCAGCTCGACATCGGCTGCACCAATTCGTTTGGGGTCGACTTCTTCAGAGACGACCGAATGGAGCGTGTAGTGGAGGCTTGCCACACTCGTCATTGCTTCGATTGGCTCCCGATGCAGCTGCACAATCATCGCGTTCGGTATCTCCTCGAGAATAGACCCGATGTGAGGCATGTGAGCAGGCGCTTTGAGGGTCAGACGGCGATCTGGACTGCTCTCTTGGAATATCTGCAGGTACTCGCGATGGGCGCGGTAGGCGCCCCGGGCATCGTTCGCCATCATCCAATTCAGGTACGAAAAAACCGGACAGAACGACCAAAAGGCGCGACTGTAGAATGCATCGTTCAAAAGCATCACGCACTCTTCCGGTTCATCGGGGTGGAAATGATGTTTGGAGTCCAGCGCAGGAGCCGCCCGTTTCAGGCGCGCCAGTTCTCTCGCTGTCTCGTCCCTACGCCTGTCGACACAGGGTCCCGCAATCGGCTGCCTCACCTCCCAAGTCCGAAGGCTCCGCGCTTCAGGGTCGGTAGAGAGCAGGCGGTGGAGAAAGGTAGTTCCGGAGCGCGGCAGACCGGTGACGATCAGTGGCGGTCGGAGGCTTTTCGCAAAGGTAGTTGGGCTGCGTCTGTGAAACTCGATCCGTCTGAGTCGCTGAATCAGTGCGCCCGAAATCGCCCGCCCCAGTATGAGTTTGCCCATCGCGTTGAATGGGCCGTCCACCTGGGCAGAGCGACAAAGCGCGGCCAGACCGGCCTCGAAGTCGTCCTCACCGAAGTCGCGCAGGCCTGTCTTGCGCATCGCCTCGCTCTTGAAACGCTCCGGCTCGAATCGTTTGATTTCGATGCCTGTCGCCCGCAGAAATCGCTCTGCTCGATTGACGATACGGACCGGCCAGGGATGGACGACTTTCTCTAACATGGCGACCAGGCAAGGCTATAGGCCGCAGACAAAGGGCCAATTGGCTGAGATTTCACTCTGCTTGCTCCGTGGGCTCTGATAACGCCGCGTTGATGTCGGGGAGGCCGTGCCCACTCTGGACATCGTAACCCGCTCCAAAGAGGTCGGTGGCTGTTTCCATGAGAAGATTAGCCGCCTCATGTGGAGTCAGCTCTGGGCGTGCGCTCAAGAGCAGGGCTAACAGGCCGCTGATTTGGGGAGCCGAGTTGGACGTGCCGCCCTCCTCGTGCAGATAATAGTGAGGCGAGCCGTCCTGCAGCGTGACCATTGGCACACCGTCGCACGGAACCACAAGATCCAGGCTATCCCCGTAGTGGTGCCCCGATAGGATTCGTTCCACCTGTGGATAGCCGATCTCTTCTCCTGTGTGTTCCCATCCGCAGAGGGCGGATCCTTCTGCACACACGCAACCCACCGCCAGAGTGAAGTCTTCTTGTGCCAGTCCTTGGATTTGGGTGCGGGCCGCGCCGGCGCCAGAAACCCAATCAGAGGCCTCCGCATCCCAGATGCCCACCCAGTTTCCGGCCGGGATAACGACAACGACCCCGCCGTCGTGGGCGTAGCGCAGGGCTTCGCGGAGTGCTTGATACGCTTCGGAAAATCCAAACTGCTCTGCCATTGCCTCGCTTCCCAGTGCCTGGCTGATACTGATGACTGAAACCTGTTGCTCGTCGACCAACCAACGGACGGCGGCGGCCCCCTGCACCATCAACTGCTCGAGATACTCGACGTGCAGGGCACCTCGCTCTTGGTCAGTTGGCTCCTCGAGATCGACCCAGGCTGGGCAACCCAGAGCAACGCGGACTATGGTGGCCTCAGGCGCAATTCCAGCGAAACCCACTCCGTTATCGGCTCGGGCGGCAATAGTTGCAGCCATCGAAGCACCATGAGCAGCGCACATGACATCTTCTCGGTGAACGACCGACTCAGCTCGCCTCGAGGCTGGATCATACCGTCCAGCCAGTTCTGGGTCGTCGGGGAAGAAACCGTTGTCCACAACTCCGATTCGGATATCAGCGCCTCGTGTCGACCTCCAAGCCTCAGGAACACCCAGAGTCCGGAGATGGCGCTGCTCTGAAAACAGAGGATCAACCGCAACCGAATCTGTCGGTGCCGAACCACCCGTATCAGCCGTTAGCACAGGTGGGGCTGGTGGATTACCCGCGCACGCGGTCAATGTCAGAAGCAACAGTGCTGGGAACAACAACGGTCTCATAGATTTTTCCTGGATATTTACCCCCCGCGAGCGATGCTCGTGAGGCGCCCGGACTATGTCCCCGCAATTCAGACGTGTCAATCGCTTGTTGCCTGTGGTATCCGCCCGCTTCGACCGGCGCCGAGGCTGCTCTCTAGACTATTCAGGTCTAGGAGCCCGTCGCGTATAACGCCCCGGACTCCAGCCGTTAGCTTTTAGC
>CAZDBH010000312.1:0-4948 GCA_964503485.1 uncultured Bradymonadales bacterium
GCTAAAAGCCAATGGCGGAGCCTGGAGCGCTATGCGCGACAGGCTCCTAGGGCGAGAATATACAGGAAAGACAGCGACTTCGCGATAGCGACGCCTCTAGGCGCGCCGCCTGCGTGTTACGGCCAAGCAGCCAATGATGAGGAGTGCGGGAGCCCAGGGAAGTTCGGCTGAGGCAACGCCGCAACCGCACCCAGTCTCGGAGTCGTCGGGGGAATCGACGACGGTGATTTCGGGACCGACCGGCCCCAGATCGAGTTCCACGCCGTCACCCCCAGCGTCGGGGCCAGCGTCAGGGCTGGGATCGGCACTGGGATCGGCTGTTCCGGAGGTACACACAGCGCCCTCGTCGCCAGCCTCGCAGACCTCGTCAGTGAAAGCGCAGTCCTCTCTGGTCGTGAACCCGTCCGTGCAGTTCACAGCCACCTGGTCTTCGCAATGACCGGCCAGATCCTCTGGGGTGCACTGTGGGTTGTCGGTGCAGAAGTACCCGATATCTCCGTTGACCCATGCACAGCCCTGCCCGCGGGTTTGACAGTTCACCTCTCGAAAACGACCGTCATCGCAGTACTCGGCCACGTCACCGTTGCATCGTCCGAGATACGACAGGTCGCCACAGCCGCAAATGAAACCCACGTTGTCGTCGACGTACTCGCAAGTCGTACCAAGCGCTGTGCAGTCCCGTGTTTGGAGGACGCCCCGTTGGCACCACTCCGCCACATTTCCGTTACAGCGCCCCTGATAGTCCAGTCCGTCACAGGGATCTTCTGGAACATCACCGTTCAGTATCGGCTCGATCCAGCTGGTATAGAGCACATCGAGCCGTGTCATGTGGTCGACATCGACGCAGGAGCTGTCTCCCCACGACTCGACGGCCAGCAGAGTCGGTTCACCACCTTCTTCTAGGATAGCAATCGCCGGCCCTCCCGAATCGCCGTAACAAATCCCTTGCTCGCCCCGCCCGTCGACGTGAATCTGCTCTGAGTCAACTGAATCCAGGTACACTGTGGCGAACCAGCGACCGTAGCGGCTGCGGTCGTTTGTCTGTCCGTAGCCCCCCGCCTGAATCGCTTCGCCGATCAGCGAGTTGGGAATCGCGACCGTGTTCACTGGAATCGGCTCTACATCGATCTCTTCGGTTGCGTCCCTCGACAACACGATCAGCGCTGCGTCAACCCCCGGGTGTGCGTAAATGTTGGATGCCGGGATAACTGCGTCGGGGTCGGTGGGCAACGTACCCATTCCAAAACCCACCGCATTGCCAGACGATCCGGCCACGCAGTGGCTTGCTGTCGCCACCACACGCTCGGTGATCAGCGTCCCAGTGCAGAAGTTGTTCGAGGGCGCCCCGTTGGGGTACAGCCAACCGACGGCGAGCACGTGCTCTTCGGACAGGTCGATGGCCATCGGCTCCCGCGTCCCGTTCACTATCGGCTGTGAACGCGTGTTCGTGGTTTGAGGTGTGAAGTTCGCAGGCTCCTGGCAGGCGGGAATGCAAACCAGACACAGAAGAAGGGGTATGGTGCGGAGAATAATGGTGAGTTTCACGTTTTTGAGACCTCGAAGAATCCGGGCGTAATGCTTATAGCGGACCTTGGCGCTGGTTTGAAGAGAAACGGCTTTCATGACTGCCAGTATGGAGGCTCGAGCGTCAATCCTGGCAACTGTGCGAGATTCGCCCTGCGGTGTAAGATGCGCCCGATTTCTGCGTTGACCAATTGATGGAGCGGTGCGGCCGAGGTGTCGGGAACGGAACGATGGGAGAGGAAGCGCATCAAGCGTGCCCAGCGCGGTGACCGCAAGGCCTTTGCGGAGCTGTACGAGGCGCATGCTAGCGCCCTCTTCTCGCGGATTCTGTATCCACGGCTCGGCAATCGCCAAGCAGCGGAGGATGCGTTGGCCGAAACCTTCCGTTCGGCTTTGGAACGGCTTGGGCAGTACCAAGAGCGTGGATCAGGTCTGTGGCCTTGGCTTGTTCGGATTGCGATCAATAAAGCCAACGACATCCACAGGAGCCACGCACGCTCCGACCGAGCGCTGGCAAGTTTCGAGCACCTGGTCGTTCCGCTTTGTCAGCAACCGCAAGGACCGGATCGCGCGGTGGAAGAATCGGAGGTCCGGGCGCTCGTACAAGAGCGGGTTAGTGGTGTTTTGGCAGTGATCAATCCGCGCTACCGCCGAGCAATCGAGCTGCGCTTCTTGAAGGAGCGAGAGCGGGCTGATTGTGCCGAGATGATGGAGGTCAAACTGGGGACCTTCGACGTTCTGATACTTCGAGCACTTCGTGCCTTCCGCAAGGAGTGGGACAAACAGGCGGAGCAAGACGAGACAAGGAGTTCCGATGGGTAAGACGCCAAGACATGATTTAGAGGACATCACCCCTCGGGAGGAAGAAGAAGCTGCAGCTCTAGCCTCGGCGTTGGATTCCCAGACACGGGCCGGCCTACCGCCCGACCTCCTGGAAAGCGCCGAGTTGCTCCGCTACAGCGGTGCTGCGGGAGAGCTGGATCCGAGCAAAAAGAAGGCCCTGCTCGAGGGCGTACTGGCGGGAGTCGGCCCGGCACCGAAGCCGTTCAGTTGGCGTTTTGGGTGGGGACTGGCAGCGGCTACCGCGCTGTGCGCCGTCCTGGCGTTAGTTATCCTCCCGCCGAATACGGACAGCTCAGAGTCACCGCTGCCTCAACCCAGTAGGGCGTTGTTGGCCGCGCAAATGTCGGCGGCGGAAGGCTCCATGGAAGCACTAGATGACGCGATGGCTGCCTACCGATCGGAGTTGTACGACGCGCTCGGCACTCGATATGGGGCCGACCAATGAGACTGTTGTTGATCTCATCGTTCCTCTTGCTTGCGGTCATGCTCGGCGGCTGCGGTGGCCCCTCCCCGGCCGTGAACTGGTTGGACAGCAGCGTTTCCGTGCACGAGCAAGTCGATGGGCATCTTCAGCGAGGCGACCTCGACAGCGCCCGCCAGCTGTTGATTGCCGCTCTGGCGGAACCCACTCCGGGGGACATGAGCGACGACGATTCGAGAATAGTTCGGCAAGATCTTCATTTCAGGCTAGCCTCTATCGAACTTCAGGACGGAGCACCTCGCGAGGCCATTCGATTTGCAGACGAGGGCCTCGAACTGGGTTCGCGGGAAGATATCTTCACCTCAAACTTGTTAGTGGTTCGAGGAAGGGCGGCTCGCGAGCTGGGACAGGAGCGAGATGCGGCGCGTGATTTTCTCGAGGCCCAGCGCATCAGCGAGCTCGTTCTGGACGAGATAATCGAAGCCGAGCGACGAGGAGACTTGGTCCAATGAACCGTCTGATCGGGGCTATCGCCCTCTGCCTGTTTCTCAGCGCATGTGCGGCTCTGGGGTTCGGGTCGACACCACCCCAACGCCTCATGAAAGTGTCCTTTCAGCCTATGGGACAGTTCAGCAACTCGACGAGACCCTAGCCGGAACCGCAGCAGGCGATTGCGAGCAAGCCTGTGGCCTGCAGGTTGAGATCTGCCGACTCTCTGAGTGGATTTGCGAAATCGCCTATGCCAATCCGGGCGACGGGGAGCTGGCTGAGATGTGCGAGGACAGCGATCAACGCTGTGGCCGAGCCTCAATCGAAGTCGAGGCGACCTGTGAGTGTTCTCAGTACGAGGAGGGCACTAGGGAAGACGAATCGTCGGATTCTTTTGTCGCGCTCTGTATACTGTGAGCGTCCTGCCCATCGTTTGAACGACCCGCGCACCGAGTGCCTTTTCGATCTCTGTGGCAGCGTCCGACTTGGCGACGGGACAGTCCTGCCCCAGTTTGGTCTTGATTAGCTCGTGGGCCGTGAGCTGTACGTCAATCTGCGCCAAAACCGCCTCAGTCAGGCCCTTTCCACCGACCTGTACGACCGGTTTGAGGTGATGGGCTAGGCCGCGCAGGTACTTCTGCTGCTTACTCGATAGATCGGAATCGGGCATTGTGGAGGTGTCCTCAGCCGCCTTCTTGCGGCTCCGTGGGTTCGGGTTCACCGGAGTGTTCCTCCGGTACGGTTAGCAGGTCGTCGAGCAACACAGAGTGGTTGTGCTCGGTTTCGAGGTCGAGCCAAATGACAAGACCGGGGGGCACGGCGGGTTGGTAACCGGCCGGAACCGTACGGACGCGACCTGTATCGAATCGTAGGGCACCGCTGGAGTCGGCAGGACGGGGAAGCCAGATTGGGTTGTGTAGGTTAACCCGTTCGGCGGTCTGAATCAGCGCCTCACGCGAATCCGAGGCCATCAGATATAGATCGCCGTTCTCTAGACCTAGCACGTAACCCGAGGCGTCGGGCGCATCGTGAAGCGGGAAGACCCCGACAGTGTCCACAGCCGTGCGGCCCAAAGCCAGCGTTCCAGATCGGTCGAAACCAAACGCAAGCGGAGCCTCCATACTCTCGACGGGTAACATGATCGTTCGTTGGTCGCGCTGGAGTGTCTCTTGGTCTGGAACATCGCGGTAAAATGCGAGGCTGCCTCGAAGCTGGTCTGCTGGTAGTCGAAGAACCTCGGTAACAGCCTCTGGTTGGTCGCAGAGTGGTCGGTCCGTCAGGGCCACCACGCGGGCTGGTGCGAGCAATAACTCGAGATCCAGATCACTGCTGTCGACCTCGGACGACAAGCGTCTGTAGCGTGGCCCTTCGCTCTGACCGCAGGTAGCAGGGAGGGCGTCTTCTTGGGGGTTGTCACGAAGGGTCAAGTAGAAGAAGTCGCGCGTGTCTTGTCGGATGTACCTTGGGTGGCGGGCCAACCCCATTCCGCGGCGCATGGTGCGGGCCTCGAAGTCATCGCCCTCCGAATCTCGGACCGAGTAGTACTCCAGTCCCGTGTGACCCGGATTCATATCCAGGTGCAGCCCGAACTTGCAGCCGACCGCGACCATTGCGTTTGCCAGCATTTGCCCGTCGATATCCGATCCGAAGAAGTAGCCCATCGCCCCGAAC
>CAZDBH010000312.1:4958-10255 GCA_964503485.1 uncultured Bradymonadales bacterium
GTGCTAGCCTCAATGACGCCCATCGCCCCGTTCTCGAACCGTCAGATCCCCGTTCGAGTCGTCATGGGACTCCCCAGGTTGGTACGGGTCTGCCCGAGAGCCCATCCCCAGCGCATTCTGCCGTCGGGGTTGGCCTCGCCATTTTCGACCAACGGGCGAAGGTTCTGGCGCAGGCCGATCAAGTCGATCGGCAGGTCGTAGCCTTCTAACCAGCGACCCATCGCGACCCGATCGCCCTCGAAGGTGGCCACCGTACCCGATAGTTCTCTGGGTGGGACGACGACCTGTCTGTTCTCAATCATCCCGTAGGTGCCGTGCACGGTTTGAAAGCCGCCATTGAAAGCGGCGACCAATCGAGTCATCTCAAAATCGGCGTCGCGTGGGATTCGACCTGTTCCGAGCGCGCTGGTAGTCGGGACGGGTTCTTCCGTGCCGGCGACGATCCCCAAGCGCATCCGATCGGGATCCCAAACCGTTGCGTGCACGACGGCGTAGTCCCTCTCTTCGTCAACCCTGACGTAGGTCTGGTAGAAGAGTGGAACGGACTCCGGCGTTGTGGGCACGGTATCTTCGACCGGGGCCCATCGTCCTTCGGATCGGCGCCGCCTTTCGACGATGGCCTCTGCGCGCTCTAGGGGTAGCCGAGAACGCCTCGACTCTTCACCGATCAGCACGCCAAAACCCTCGCGAGGCTCCTCTGGAATCGGCAGCGGATCGGCTGTTCCAGTAACTTCGACGACCTCCTCGTGGCCAAACCAGTTACGCTCGCGTCGTTTCAACATATCGGCGAGATCGAACACGATACGTTGGACGACAGCCATCTTATCTGGACCGATGAAGGGCAGATTCCTGATCAGGTCCGTGACACCGAAAATGAGTGGCTCTTGGATTTTCGGGATTCGACGGACCCGAAAGGTCCCTTCGGCGTCGATCTCGTGGTCGCTGGCAGCCAGGTTGAGCTCGAGCGCCCCACGTGTGCCCAATTCCATTCGCAACACCTCGCCCTCTATGAACGAAAGTTCGAGATCGGTCGGCGGGTAGGAGAACAAGTACTGGGGCCTTTCGACGCCGCGAGTCTGGCCAACCCTCTGTAGGTTGGTGAGCGCGTTTACGACCTGGGAGGAGCGAGGCCAATCGCCGGTCTCCTTTTCTGGCTCACCGGCCAAATCGATGACGACAACCGCGTCGTGGCGACCGGATTGGAAATTCGAGAAAGCGACGCGAGAGCCTCTGCTGACGAGATTGGTCTCGTCTACGTGTTCGGTATGGGTGAGCTGGCGCAGGTATCCGAACCTGACAGGTACGCCCTCTGCCGTGGCGCTGACGTCGAAGCGATAGATGTCGGGTAGGCCCCATTGCCCTTCTGCTGGTTGAGTAACCCCGTCGACCTCCTCGAGGGCAGGTCGAGCGCCGCGCACGACAACCGTGTAGTGCGACATCGTCATCCAGGTCGTGGGAAAGCTCCACGCCTCGGACGAAAAGATCGCGATATCCGAGATGGGGTTCTCGATGTTCAGCTCCCAGTGCTGGGCCGCGTATTGAACGGCCTGCTGGCGCAGCTGCATCTGGGGTTCTTTCGCACCGGGGTCAGTCAGTTCGCTCGGGCTCGGCTGAACCGCCCGGGTGAACCAAACCGCCGCGAGCACTACCAACACGAAGAATGGTAGCTTTCGAACGAAGACTGTCAGCGCTGTCCTTAGCACCGTCAATGCGGCCTACCCCTTGCCTACGGAATACTCGGGCCGCCAATATCGTTCACACGATGGACGAACACAATATCAAAAGCAGTTTTACCAACTTCAGGGGCTCATAGGTCGGATGCGCAACTACTAACACCACATTTTGCTGGCGCCGTGGTGAAGGCGTGGTATGTTCTGCTCGTCGTGACCCTGAGGCCAACTCGGTCTTAACTGGATGAAACAGAAAGTAAACAGATTACCCGTCACTCGGCGGCAGTTCATCGATACAGTCGGAAAGGCAAGTCTCGGGTTTGCCGTCGGCGCAGGCCTAGCCCTTCCGCGGAGGGCGGAAGCACTAGTTGAACCGGCGACAGTCACCGATATCTATTCAGGCCGGCGGGGTGTCACGCTGCGTTTTGACATGGCCCACGGCCCCTTTCCGTGTTCGGGCCACAGTTATAGCGACTCGACTACTATCGTCTTCGTCCCTCACCATTATCGTCTACCTGCCAACGACCGGGTGGATACGGTGGTGCACTTTCACGGCCACAGCACGACAGCCGAAGACGCGATGGAAAGCCACCAGCTCAGAGAGCAGGTCCATGACAGCCGGCAGAACTGCATCCTGGTGATGCCCCAAGGACCAGTTCGCGCTTCGGATTCCAGCGGTGGCAAGCTCGACAGAGCCGAGGGGTTTTTGAATTTCCTGACCGAGGTGCGCAAGACTCTGCAAGTGGCACAGGTTCGGAGGGCACTGGGAGACGCGGTGATTCCGCGCCGGGCCCGCATCGGTGTGGTCTGCCTATCGGCCCATTCCGGCGGGTATCGTGTGGCGGCACGCTGCCTAGAATTGGGTGGGTTCGAGGTCACCGAGAGTTACCTGTTTGATGCGCTGTATGGTGAGGTGAGCACGTTTCGCGAGTGGGTCGTGAGCGCCCGTGCGATCTACCACAGTCGTGAGCGCCATAAACTGGTGAGCTTCTACTCCTCAGACGCGTCAGTTCGACGCAACAATCGACGTTTGATGGAGGCCTTCGACGAGGACGGGATTTCATACGCCCACGAGGAATCGGGAAGCCCCATTAGCCGCGGTGATTTCACCCGAAACCGTGTGGTGTTTGTCGACTCATCTCTATCGCATTCCGGTGTCACCCACCGTCACAACAACCTGCGCGACGCGCTGTATGCCAGCTGTCTCAGGCGGACCCTCGATTCCGACTGGTTCGAAGACACTGAGAACGCTCGGCAAATCGAGGTCCGAAGCGAATGAGAACGATCTCCCTCCCGGTCTGTGCCCTCCTTTGCGCGACGACGTTTTTCGGCGCCTGCAAACAAACGCCGGATCAGCCGAGCGACGACAATGCACCTGCGGCCGAGAATACTGCTCCCGAAGAAGCGCCGGCTGTCGAACCGGAGCCGCAAGATGAGGAGCTCGATGCTCAGTTGCTTGCAATCGAGTTTGATTGCCCAGTCGCCGAAGTCACCGTGACGGGCGAGCCCCTCGAGGTAGTCTCAGCGCTGGCGTGGCGCATTGAGACGGAGGAGGAGGTCGTCGGGGACTTTGTGATGTTGACCGACGAAGACATTACGTGCAGCGTGATCATGGACCACGGCTACACCCCTGAGCGGCAAGTAACCGCGTTCGCGTCCGGTGTAAATCCGGAGTTCAACTCAGTCCGCAACAGAAACCATACTGAGACCGGGGCCTACCTTCAGCTCGCCGAAGCGGCTGAGGAGGCGGGTGAGAGGCAGGTCATCTGCGTGCCGGACGTCGTGGCTATCGAAGGGCTGCACAATCAGGAATTCAGCGCCATCGGGCTCTTCATCGGCGAGTTCTGCGGCACAATGCGTAGGTGATCCTCGATGGGCACCGCCCGGCGCATCGATATCCAACGACATGGCGAGGTGAGAATGGCAAAACTTGCAACCGTGCTCATCCTCATGGTGTCCTCCAGCGCCCTGGCCCAATCGGTCGGCGATGGACCCGAAATCTCGCGTTCGGTGGGTTCAGAAGGCGGCGTTGTCCTGTTTTGGCCACGAGTCGTGCCGAGCTCGGTGCGCGCCGAGACCAGCGCGCTGGCAGGGGCAGTGCAGAGCTACTTGAATGAGTTGGTTGCTGCGACCGTTCCAAGCCGAGCGATCGATGTTCGGCCCGAGCCAGAGCGGGTATGTCCTTTGGCTGGATGCGATGCGATGACGGTGGGTGTGTTGATCGCGCGACACGGAGGCGGGTGCGTTCTAGTCGCACTGGTCAGCCCTCCCGGTCAGTCAGCCGCCCGGTTGGTCCCCTGGGTCGGCAACGTGACGGTCAACAGCGAGTCAGTCCCGTTCCGAGAGCCGCCCGAATCGCATATCACCATCAGCGACTTCGCCGCCTGCGATGAGGTAGTCGAACGCCTTGCCGACGCCGAACACGCCATTGCGGCGGCGATTCGAACCGCTGCGCGCTGACCTATCGACTCCCTGTCAACCCGGAGCACTGTCGGTCACGATGTCGTTCGTGGGTACCCCCAATGTGGGCGGACGAAGTCGCCGCTTTGGTGGTTGTGGGGCCCGAACGCCCCTAGAAGGTCTGTTGCCAGGCCACACCGACGTCAAATCGGTTGCCGACCGGATAATCTTGACCAGCTACGGGAAGAACAAACGAGAGGTCGAGTGCGAGTCCGTCACCTGAGCGGTCGATTCCGAGGAGGTTGAAGAGCTGGATGTAGGTCGAAAACCAGGCTTCGACGATTCGGCGTCGGCTCTCGAGCGATATGATCCCCGAGCCCGACCTGCCCTCTCGACCATCGCTCAGACTCCCGCGAACGGCGGTCTTCAAAAAGAGGCCCTCTAACACCCTCCCCTGGATTTCAGTCGCGAATATGAAGGCGTTGCCCGGTTTGACATCGCGCCCCTGCTCTTCATCGACAAAGGGAAAGCGGATCCGATAGCCGAGATCGGCCGACAGAGAAATGCGAGGCATGCCGGCCCAACCGATACTGGACAACACCGTCAGATCGTACTGCCCTTCAGAAACCGGAAGGACAGTGAATTCGGCCGGCAAGTCAGAGGTCGGTATCTTGATCTGAGTACCAAACGCAAAGCCCCAGTTCTGTTCGTGCAGAGGCGGAGCGTACGTCAACCCGAATATGGGGTCACCAACCCCGCGTGTGTCGGCGACGAACGATGTGTCCTCGAAGGACAGCCACTGGTGAGGCAGGTACAGTGATGCCTGAAGGCCGTCGACGATACCGTATGCGGCGTAGACATATGCGATCGAGGTAGTGAACTCGCCTCCCGTCGAGTCGTCGAACGGTTTTCTATCGCCGACATCTCTGGGCGGTTGGAGCGAGAGATCGCGGTCGAATATGCCGGCGAATTCTTCGTCGCCCGACCAGTGCGAGAACCCCAGCTTCACCCAAAGTGTACGGGCTGGAAGAACCCATGGGCCGGCAGACGCAGTGGATGATAACAATAGCACCAGGACCGATGCCCCGAACGTTGTGAGATAGCCGTAGCGCACTTTCTTACTCGGCAACGACGAAGTTCAAAGCTGACCCATCGACTTCTCGGTCGAAAACACGCCCTAGGAGCCCGTCGCGTATAACGCCCCGGACTCCAGCCGTTAGCTTTTAG
>CAZDBH010000313.1:0-10229 GCA_964503485.1 uncultured Bradymonadales bacterium
GCTAAAAGCTAACGGCTGGAGTCCGGGGCGTTATACGCGACGGGCTCCTAGATCGCCGCCCACCGGTCGCCAGGTTCAGCAGCCTTGCCAAGAAGGAGCCGCAGAGTCAGAATCGGCGGGCAACTGCGATTATTAGACACTTCGGAGGATCGTCTTGGCGCTCGACGAGAAGAGCCTGATTGGCCGTATTGTGCAGGCGGTAAACGATGTCGCCAGCGGACAGCTCGTCCTCGACCAGGCGACCGTGGCCGCTAGCGACTCGGCTGATGAGCGTCGCGTACTCCACGCGTTTGTTGCACCTTCAGAACAAGACTCTCGAACGTGCCGAGCAGCTGCACAACGCCAACGCATTCCTCGAAGCCATCGTTGAGAACATTCCCGACATGGTCTTTGTGAAGGACGCAAAAGAGCTGCGTTTCGTGCGCTTCAACAAGGCGGGCGAAATCCTCTTGGGGCTGGCACGAGGTGACCTGTACGGAAAGAACGACTACGACTTCTTTCCTGCCGACGAAGCGGATGCGTTCACAGCGAAGGACCGGGAGGTACTCGACGCTGGGAAACTGCATGACATTCCCGAAGAACCGATTCACACCGCCAGCCAAGGAACTCGCTATCTTCACACCAAGAAGGTCCCGATTCTAGACGAGACGGGCGAACCCAAGTTCTTACTCGGTATCTCCGAAGACATCACCGATGCCAAAGCGGCCAAGGAGAGATTGGCGTTGATTCAGTCCGAGCTCGAATCGAGTGAGGGCCGATCTCGGTTACTTCTGTCTTGTTTGCCCGGAGCGATTTGGACGACCGACGCGGAGGGTCGGCTCACCTCGGTCGCCGGTAGCCTCGTGCAGCGTATGGGCCTGGATGACGTGGCGGCGATTGGACAACCGATCGACGAACTGCTCGGCGAACTGGCAGACCCCGCTGAAGTAGATGCTGCCCACAAAGGGACTGAACCGACCTTCGAGTTTGCGCTCGGTGACTCTACCGTCGAGGTGGTCACCGAGGCAATGAGCGACGGGACGGTGGTAGCGGCGGCGTTGGACGTCACCGAACGTCGAAGACGGGAGGTCCAACGATTCAACGAACGGCTTCAGCAGGCTCAAAAACTCGAACTCTTGGGTATCCTGGCAGGCGGAATCGCCCACGATTTCAACAACCTCCTATCCGGTATATTGGGGTTCAACAGCCTGGCGATGTCGCGCCTCCCTGCTGACTCCCCTGCTCGGGTTGATCTCGAACACGTTGACTCGGCGGCCGAGCGAGCGGCCGAGTTGACTCGACAGATGTTAGCCTACTCGGGCCGCGGGCGCTTCGTCGTCGAGCGTGTTGATTTGAGCCATGTCACACGCGAGCTAGCATCGCTGTTGAAGGTTTCCATTTCGAAAAAGGTGCTCCTCCGAATGGACTTCGCGGTGGATCCGGTATTCGTCGAGGCCGATGTCGCCCAGCTTCGTCAGGTGATTATGAACCTCATAACGAATGCCTCGGACGCGATTGGAGACGAAAATGGAACAGTCACAGTCTGTACCGGATTGATCGAAGCAGACCGCGAGTACCTCGACAGAACCTATATACAGGACGAGCTGCCCGAAGGGACCTACGCGACACTCGAGGTGACAGATACCGGATCGGGTATGTCGACTGACGTCATTGAGAGAATGTTCGACCCGTTCTTTACGACTAAGACCTCGGGGCACGGTCTAGGGCTAGCGGCGACCCTAGGAATTGTACGTGGCCACAAGGGTGCGATCAGTGTGTATTCGGAGCCGGCCGTTGGAACCACCGTCAAATGTCTCTTTCCGGTAGCAGCTGGCGCACCAACCATAGGTCCCGAGCTCAGCCCTGCGCCACCGCGCACTGGATCCGGTGTCATTCTGGCCGTCGACGACGAGCCGATGGTGCTAGCGCTCGCTAGGGCAACCCTCGAGTGGGCGGGATACGAGGTCCTCACCGCCGAGGACGGTCAGGTGGCCGTTGAGATATTCGAGAAGCAACACAAAAACATCGATGTGGTGCTCCTCGACATGACGATGCCGCGCCTGAACGGCGAGGAAGCATTCCGCAAAATGCGGGCGATTCAACCTGGCGTACGAGTGCTCCTGTCGAGTGGATACAACGAGCAGGAGGCCACCAGCCGATTTGCCGGTAAGGGCCTCGCCGGGTTCATTCAGAAACCGTATCGGACAAAAGACCTCTTAGCTCAACTGGAAGCCCTGTTGAAGGGGCGCTGAGGCCCGACGTTGTGAGTCTGCGGGCGGTCCCGGGAGGTCAGTTGCAACCGATCGAGCTGCTGTCAGTCCCGACCGGCCAGTCGTCGGGCACCTCGGTCGCCAAACTCCGGTGGCGATATTCCCACTCTTCCGTCCACAATCTCGAACTGGATTGCGTCGGCTGATTCGAGACTCGTCGTCCTGAGGAAACCGCTGCCCACCTCACCGTGAAAAAGTGACGTATTGGGGCGTGGTCAGTCGTGAACCGCTAACTGCTCGTGTCTGACCCGCATGCATTGACGATCAAGATGAGCGATGTTGATATGCGAGGGTCGTGAACCAACCGAACGGGATTGATCATGTCTAGCGGCAACGCAACCACTGTCTTTCGCGGACTTTTCACCACGTCATGCCTCGCCGCATTCGTATTCACAATCCCGCTGGCGTCGTGTAAGCCCCCGGGCGCAACCTCGCCCTCAGCCCTGACTGAATCCGAGTTGGCCGATGTGCAGCAGCACCTTGATCAGGCGCAGACCAGGGCAGACGGGTTTGAGCAAGCGCGGCTCGAGGCTCTTCAAACGGCGCACTCGAGTGGACTCACCGGGGCGGGGCCGTGTTCAGTCGAGGTGCCGGTCCCCCATCTAATGGGCGACGCGGCCGAGGGCAGCACCTATGCAACGGATCCGGCCAGCGAAGCCGAACGATGGCGTATGGGTTTGATGGACGTTTCGGGGCTACATCAGACAGCGGCGCCGAGAGAATTGCGTTCAGTTCAGGCAATGGAATGGCGGATTGGCCGAATGGGACCCCGAATGTTCCAGTATGAGCGTCAACGCGACATGCTGCTACGAATGCTCGCCGATCCTGCGTCGATTACCTGGAGTGCGGCAGACATGAACGAGCTCGCTGTCGAGCTGGGCAGCGACGCATATTGGGGTTGGGAACTCAACGTCGTCGCCGACGTCCGAACGATCCCAGCCTTCGACGAAACGCGGACCTTCCGCCCTGGTCTCGTCCAAGGGCGAGCGTACCTTTACAGCTTTCCGCTCGGTCGCATTGTATGTGTGGGTGAGGTGATGGCAATGAACCGGGAAGAGATCACCCTTCGAGTCAGCTCAGACGGTCAGGGAGAACGGCAGCACCAGATGCTCAACGACGATCTCGAGAATTCGGTTTTTCGGGCCGCCGTTCCGGAACTTCTGAGTGTGGTCGAGTAGGAGCTGGTGCTTTGTAGCTACTGGTAGTACCTCACCCGTGCGTTGCCTTCGTCGTCGGCCTGCACGTAAACGAGGTGCAGGTCGGCATCCGAGAAGTCGAGTGCGCATCCCCAAATCCCGGTTTCTGCACGCTGCTCTTGTCGCAACCAACCATCGGCCGTCAGCTGACTTGTGTACAGACCCGAGTCGCCCGCGTAACAGACGTGCGGTACCCCCGAGCCATCAATTGCCAGGTCGTATCGCATGCGATCGGTTGTTCCAAACGTCTCGTCGACCGTCTCGATCGCCCATTCGGTTGCTTCGCGCGCCGCATAAAGACCGCTATCCGTCGAATAGATGATGATTGGGCCGTCGGAGGCAACTGCGATGCGGTCGGCAAGCCGATAGTCATCTGCGATGGGTGTCTGATCCCAACTGGTTGTGTAGGAGGCGTAGCCAACTCCCTCGCTGCTGCTCCAAGTCACGGCATGGAAAGCACCGCTGTCGGCGACAATCCTCGACATGAAGCCTTCCAACGCCGGAAGCACGTATGACTCGAGGTCGGCCGACCAGGTGTACGTTCGTATCCACTCGAGCTCGTCGAGGCGCGATCCGCCCCACCTGACCTCCCCAAACGAGGCCAAGACGCCAGCCGATGTGACCACTACACTGGGCCCTCCGAGTGTCCCCCAGTCTTCGACTTCTCTGACGGCGGTGTGGCTCCAGCCGCTGTTGCCTCGCTGGGATACCCAAAAACCGCTTAGGCCATGGGATGTCGGGAATGAGGCGCGTCGCCATTTGGTGTACGCGACCACGGGATTCCCACCGTCGATGGCGATCCGAAGGTCTGGGGCGGTGTAAACCGCGCCACGCGGTGTCGAAAACTCCGACACCGTCCACTCTCCGGTGTTTGGCTCGGCGAAGTGAACCGTCGCCCCGCCTCCAGAGCTGGTATCACTGAAGGCCAGCCAAGGTTTCCTGCTGCTGTCGACTTCCAAATCCATGTGAAGTGTCGTTCGCGAGGGAGAGGTCAGATCGGCGATGTGTTCGACCCCTCTGGTGAGACACTGCCCACCCTCGAGCCGATATCCCTCGAGACAGGAGGTCGCTACACAAGCTTGACCGTCGCACGCACTTGCGGCCACACCGTCGACGGGACAGGCTGGACAGGCGCCATTGCACTCGGTCCGCGATGCATCGCACTCCCACTCGCAAGTGCTTGCCTGGCACGAGGCCAGAGCCCCGGCGGGCGCTTCGCATGCGTTGTCGCACACGCCACAGTGCTCCGCGTCAGACGTGTTGTCGACGCAACCGCCGCCGCACTCGCCGAGAGCGCCCTCGCAAGAGACGCCGCAAGATCCGTCCCTGCAGATCGGAGCGCCACCGTCGACCCCTTCACATGTGACATCGCAGCCGCCGCAATTGGTCGGGTCGCTCTGGGTATCGATGCACGCTCCACCGCACTCTCGCTGGCTTCCCGGACAGGCGCATGCGCCGCTTTGGCACACGCCCAGCTCGCACACGTGGCCACAGCCGCCGCAGTTCTCCTCTGTTCCCAGCGTTGTACACACGCCGGCGCAGCTACCGCTTCCACCACAGCCGAGCGCGACTTCCACTTGGGCACGTGAGCGGTTGCCGGCGGCGTCAAACACTTCGGCCACGAAGACGCGGCTTTGCCCCGAGGTGAAATCAATCGAGCGTACGGCGTTGATCTGGGCCCAGGTGACGTCCAAGCTGTAGCCGCTTCCGGGCTCGCCAGACATGGTGCCATAAGAGCCACCGCCACCAGCGAGCAACAAGGCTCCCGCCAAGTCTTCCGCACCATCGGGGTCACTCACAATCACCGAAAACGTCACTGTACCGCCCTCGCTGAGCACCGTCGCGCTGGCGGTGAAGCTCAGAATCTGCGGCTCGGATCCGCCGCAACCCTCGCCCTCGCAGCTCGGTGAGCAGCTCGAGTCCAAACACACGTTCTCAGAGCTGCATCCGCAATCTTCTGGGCAGGTCGCACAGGTTTCGGCGTCACAGACCCCGTCTCCGCACAGCTCGTCTGCCGACATGCATTGGCCATCGCTGGAACACACCGACTCGGCGAAACACGAGCCGCAGCTGCCTTCGCATCCGTCGTCTCCGCACACGCGGTCAGTACAATCATACGAACAGCCGCCGGGCCCGCCTTCACATTGGCATGCGCTGAAACGACCGTCGTTACAGGTGCGGGTGCTCGGCGTGCCATCGGAACAAGTGCACGAATCAACCGCCCCCTGTTCACAGGAGTCCGAATTTGAACCGGAATCAGAGCCAGAGTCGTCGGTGCCACAGGCGGAAAGAAACAGAGATAGACCGAAAAGAACAGCAAGGTAGCGCATTCTCAACTCCAAAGCCGTCGACATTGCCGCCGGTATTCACATCCTTAATCCCAATCCGCACGGCAGCCTACCGATTCAAAACGTCGGTTGCAAGTCGAGGAGCGAGAAGATTGACGAGAGCAAAGCAGGGTTGCTAGGTGTCCCTCTGTGCTTGCCCAGGCATGAACTCACTTGCAGTTGGAAGTCGCCTCTGTCCTGACGGGGTCCGAGGATCTCATAGGTTGTCCAAACAGAACGCCGCGCGCACGCTCGGCGCCTGCTCCGGATACCCGAGTTCTTCAGCGGTCATGGCGAAAGAAATCAGGTCGCGCCAGGCACCAGATGAGTAGCAGTAGCGCTCCTGGAGCCCCTCTCGCCTCATACCCAAGGATTCGACAAGGGCGATTGAAGGGGCGTTCTCAGGCTCGATGCCGGCTTCGACTCGATGCAGTTTCAATTCTCCGAATGCGCACTTCAGCGTCGCCTCGACGCACTCTCGGCCGTAGCCTTGGCGCCAGTGATTGTTGAAAATCTCGTATCCAATGAACGCCGTCTGAAGGTCGAGGCGGAAGACGATAATCAGGTTGGTCGTACCCACCAAGTGGCCGCTTGCTCTGTCGAAAACGCCGAAAATATAAGCCTTGTCGTTCTCCGCCAATAGCCGGTTGCGCTTCACACGCGCTCGAAATGCGTTGTAGGTCCGCTTGTCGGCCGGTAGCTGAGACTCGTCGTGAGGCGATTGTGGGGGTTTCAAACGGCGGTAGGCCGCCCGCCAGGCACTGTAGTCGCGAACGTTGAACGGGCGAACGTCCAGGCGCTCGGTCGTGCACAGAAGACTTGGTGGATGGTCGAACATGAGCACTTCTTCGCTCGTCCTGCCCCGGCGACGACGAGCCTTCGGCTTGTCTACTTCTTGGCTTTTGAATCCGTCTCCGGAAACAGAATGTTGAGCGCCGCGAGTTCGTCCCCGGTCAACGCAGAGATGCGCTTGATACCATCGAGCTCGAACTGCAGCAGCTTCTGATCCCCCATGGTTATCCAGGTGCGGGTGGCGCCCAGGTCAGCGAGCGCTGCCAGGGGCCGAGCGCGCTTGGGTAGCTTGTTCCACTTCCCGGAACGCCCCCAGTTCATGCGGTCGGCGCAGGCCTTGAGGTCCGCCCAGGATTTGCGGCGCTCCAACAGCGCTTTCAGTCGGGCGTCTAGCTGAGCAAGCGGCAAACGGCCCGCCTTTGCAACTGCCCTGAGCCAGAGTAGAAAATCGGGCTCCCTCATCTGGGCGATGCGATCGGGTGGAAGCAGTTGAATCGGCACGTGCTGAGACAGTCCCGCCATTTGAAAACAGGCACCGCTCATTGCCAGTTCCATCTTGGCGGGAGCGCCGTTTTGGTTGTAGGTCTCGAGGCAGGCAGCGAACTCCTTCTCGTAAATCTCTTTGCCCGGCCAGTCACGCCGCGGCCACCAAGCCTCGACCACGGCGGAGAGCGCACCGAACGTATCTTGTATCTCTTGTGGCAGTTGCGCCGCCGCCATCTGTGTTAGCCGGCTGGCGGCGAACGTTGAAAGCGGCGTTTCCCTGGTGTTCCAGACTTGCTGGCCCGTTTCGTCCAAACTCATAGACCCTCCTTGGGGGCATAAGTAGCACAGAGGTTCGTTTCGTGGCCAGGGCCGGGAAACGGGCAGTCGTGATTTACGACGGTTCAGGAAACGGCTGGAGAATAATGCCTCGGTGGGTCAAAGACTCGCGTTCTTACGTGCGGCGACCATGTCGGCCACGGTCTGCACGACCAAGTCTGGTGGTGTGACGCCTTGATCGATGTTAGCTCTCGCGTGAGTTGGATGAAAGTCAGGTTTGGATCGGATCAGTGTCAACCTGACCGACGGGCCGGCAGGAACCGGGCGGGACTGTTGGGTCCGATTGCAATATCTCGTTCTGTGGCCAAAGATGAACAGCATGAAAAAACTCCGATTTGGTCGATACCGTGCCACTGTCGTTGTCGGGTTGCTCCTCGTTTCCTGCGAGAAGTCCGAGTCTAGCCCGCCCACCGAGCCCGACAGCGTCGAAGTCGATCTACAGCAGGCGGCTGTGGACCTCGCTCTCGCGTTTGCTCCAACGATCGATGAACTGTCGAGGGATGAAGGCGTCACGAACCATCAAACAGGCGAGTTTGAGCGCGATGGGTTTCGCTGGTCGATGGAAGTTGAGCAGCCTCAGATTGACCAACAAACGGTTATCAGTTTCGGGCACGCCATCCGCAGCAGCGAGGCATTTCAGCGAGGCGGAGCACAGGGAGCTGGGACGGCGTTGATGGTTCAGCTTGCCTCCAGGCTCCAAAATGACCTGCTCGCCGGCATCCGCAGGGTGAGGCTGACCGTTCAGTGGGATGAATCGGAAGGGACGGGGGAGCTGGTGATTCCACAGTATTTCGTCTTCGTACCCGACGAGCGCTTTGAAGGGGTCGATCTGGTCGATATCGAGGTTGAGCAGTCGGTCAGATCGGAGGCTGAGCTCATTGCCTACTACAACGCACGCAGTGGCCTAAACTTCTGCTTGGCGGTCTTGACGGCTCAACAGGCTGCCTGGAACGGAGATGGCATAATCGGTCAGGCAGCCCGACGAGCCAACTATCAGATTTGGCCTTTTTCGGAGTTCGCGAGCACAGCGCTTCTCGAAAACCAGCTCCGACTCGGAGAGTTCGTATCTCAACTAGGTGAGTCGAATAGCAGCGACACGGGCCAAATCGAGGGGCTCATTCGGCCCGGCCCCATCACTGCTTTGGCAGGTGACGAGTCGGGCTTCCGACCCAACTCTGCCACCGCAGAGACCTTCTCCCAGTTTCTCTGTCAGAACCTGGCGCAACCTGATTGCGAATCAGCTTCTGTCGCCGGACAACTGCATACCCTGGCCCTCGCTTTGGAGGGTTGGCAGTTAACGCTGCAGGACCTCAACGCCCTGTTCGAGAGGTACGTTGAGCTTCCAGCGGAGGCCAGAGGGAGACTGGCTCCAGGGATCGCGGCCGGTCAGGTGACCCCGTTCAGGACGGCAAACGACATCGGCGCACTGATCGCAGCATTCCGCTCCGATCGGGAGCTACTGGAGCAGTACGCCGAGCGAGCGAATCCCGACAATCGACAGGCTCTTCTGGGCGCCAATGACCTGGCCTGGCCGATATCTGTCGAGTTTTCAGGTGCCTTTGCGGACCAAGTCGTCCACGCCGAACCTGGGTACAGTATTGCTGCATCAGGGGAGTTCGAGGATGCGACCGTCGACCTGGTCGCCTCAGTTGAGTTGGCGTTGGTTCCTCAGCCACCGAGTGCCGCATCAGCCGTCGACTACAACCGCCAACCTGAGCCAGGCATCACGAGGTTGGGGGTCAGGGAGTTCGAAATCACAGCGGAACTGCTGGCGACCATCCGAGGTGACCTAGACCTACTCGGCCTAACATTCGAGATAGAAGGTTACGAATACAGAGTCGTCACCAGCCGGAGCCCGGGGTCTAGGCTGGGTATCCGAGCGCGCGATGTACTGGTTCAAATCGGCTCAGCTCCGGTCTTGCCCGAGACTGGTCTGAATCCTCTCTTTGAACGCCTCGCGGCAGAGGGGAGCGCAGAACTCACCGTCGACCGCCGAGGCCGCCGTCGTGTGTTGTCCTACACAGTCGCTGATGAGGGCCGGGACGAGCGCCCGGACGCCCCATATGAAGTTCATACCATCGGTGCCACCACCTACTGGATATCGACGGACTCACTCCCCGAGTTGCTCGAATCGTACGACCCAACAGATTCGGAAATCGTCGTCGGAGACGGTACGGGTGAACTCGTCGTCACGCGGATATCGCCGGGCGCGGTCATCAGCAGCCTGGGAATACGCCAAGGCGACGCACTACTCAGAATTGGGGACAACCCCGTCACTCTCGAAGCCGGACTGGCTCCCCTCTTCGACGCCCTAAGCGCCAGCGGCCATTCCCTTTTGACGATCAGGCGAAATGGCGGAGAGTTGGTCCACAGTTATTCGTCGAGCGATCGGCTACGAGACGCGATCCGGGCACCTTCATTGTTGGATGGGGGAGAGGGCTGGTTGAGGGTGTTTTCGACGCCCCTCGGCGCCGTCTATATCAACGGCGACCTCACCTCGCACCGAACGGTAACAGAGAGAATCCCTCTTCCTGCCGGTAGCCATAGTGTATCGGTCTTCTATGACGAGCTCGAGGTGATGAGCGAGGTCCAGCAGGTGACAATTCGGGAGGGCGGACAGACGAGCACTTTCTTTCGGCCGCGTGACGAAGAATAGGCCGTGAGGAGCAACGGGAGGTTGCCGGGGATCTGGCTGATTGGTACACCTGAACTCAACAACCGCCAGGCCGATAGGACCCGCTGATGACTCCGACACAACGCGCTGAGCATTTCTATCTAACAGCGATCCGCGACGGGCTGCCCGAGAAAGCGTTCGCTGAGCACGTCGGCGACGACTACGTTCA
>CAZDBH010000314.1:0-10205 GCA_964503485.1 uncultured Bradymonadales bacterium
CGCTAAAAGCTAACGGCTGGAGTCCGGGGCGTTATACGCGACGGGCTCCTAGCTATGGCCGGCCTGCCCCAGTTCGGCTGTGGCGACGATGACCCGAGCGTGACGACCGACCCCGATACGGGTGAAGCCGACGAGTCTCGGGAGCGCGATCTGGGAAACGCCGATACGGGTGACGAGGACTCCACAACTGAAGACACGGTGACTGGCGAAGATACGGTGAGCAACGATATGGCGCCTGACAACACCACCGAGGATGTGGCCGACACCTCTGAGGACGTCGCTGAAGAGACGGTGGAAGACATGGCCGAAGAGACCGTTGAAGACGCGGCCGAAGAGACTGAGGAAGACACCTCGGTCTCGTGCAACGAACCGCTTGTGGGCGATCTGCTCATCAATGAGGTCTTGGCAGCGCCGGCGTCGGGTGCGGCCGGTGACAGCAACTGTGACGGCACTCGGAACGGGGTCGACGATGAGTTTATCGAGTTGGTCAACAACACCTCCAGTTGCCTCAATCTAGCCAATGTCACCATCAACAAGACCGGTGCCGTGCCCCTGAATCATGCATTTCCCGACGGTACGGTTGTTGAGGCGAACGGCGCCATCGTCGTCTTCGGTGGTCCACCTGGTGGAGCCGCCGTCTTTGATGGAACGTCGACCAGTTCTGAACCCCATTGTGTCGACCTGAGCGGCTGCTCGGTCCCGATGCAGCTGGCTAGCCAGGGCGCTCTCGCCTTTCCCAACGCAGAGGATACGATCACAATCAAGCTGGGTGCCACGATCATCGACACGTACTCGTACGGCGGGGACAGCGGCAACACGCCCACCGACGGCGAAAGCATGGTTCGAAACCCAGACGTCGAGCACAGCTTCGTCACCCACACGTCAATCAACGCCGGTTTGCGCCAGTCACCTGGCACCCAAACAAACGGAACGGCGTTTGTTGAGCTCGGCGGCTGCGATCCTTGAAACTTCTGTGAGACCTCTACTCCGCGATGGGTTGGGGACATCGCGCCATGAAGCTGTTCAGGTTGCGCTCGAAGTAAGCGAGCGTCCTCGGCTCACCGGTCTCGGCCTGCTCGTGGCGAACCAACAGACCGAGGAAGTTTACGACCGCAGCCTGAACGTCGTCTCGGGGCGAACATCGCGCCAAACGATGCAGATCTGCGACAATGAACCGGGTCAGCGAGCGCACCAGAACCATCATTTGGTCTGTTTCCTCGCTCGGGCGAGAGGGCAGCTCCGGGATGAGGCTCGTCAGTTCTGTCCATCCAGCCTCTGTTAGCGGTGTGGCGACCCAATCGCCAGTGGAACCGAACAGGATCCGAAGCGAACTTCCGATGCCGTCCAGGGTTGGGGTGGATTCGGGAGAAAAGAACCGTCCCAGCGAATCGTACATGAACACGCTCGCCACGGTCGCAGTGCTGTCATTCTGCTGACTAGCCGAACGCAGCAATTCGAGAGCGTCGTCGTCTCCATCGATGATGTCGTCTGGGTCGTCGAGTGCTGCGAGGGTGAGCAAAACGCTGTCTGGATGGGGGTCGCCGGGCCATTCATTGCCGAGAATAGCGCACGCCTCGGAACCGCTCTCGAGCCGGTCAGCGGTCCCCTCCGGGTCTGCCAGCAAAAAGCCTGAACGCCCGGTCGGGTTCACGTCCCGTCGGATGTCCTCTCCGACGATCTCGGTTATCGACTCAGAGCACTGCGCCCGTAAGACATCGAACGATGACCCATCTGAGGCCGTGGATGCCCACATGGCTTCTCTGGTCTGCGGAGCCGAGCAAGAAACCACGAGGGCGAGCGCGCAAACCACACAGTGCGCGGGGGCTGTTCTACCGAATGCGGTCATGAGTTGAGAATGTGCCGCGCTGGGTTCGAATGTCAAACCCGGTGCGAATTGAGGGCAATACTGGAGGCGATGGGGCGGAAAAAAAGGCGGATCGGCTACTCCTGTTGTCTGTTCGTACTGTAGTAGACTTGCTGAATCCCGTCTGAGTCCCGCGCGTAGTAAACGAGATGGCTGTATCCGTCCCGATCGGTCGTAAGTTCTGGCCAGGCGGCATTCTCGCTGGTGAAGTGGTGGCGCAGGTCATAGGGCATGCGTGAGATAGCGATCGTATCCTCGGGCGTCATCCAGGCGACGATGGGTTTCCCGTCCGCGGGAATTGTTATGGAGGGCGACTGAGAGAAGCCACTTTCGGTCGTGACCCAGCGGGGCTCTGAATCGATCTCGGTCTGCTCTACGATACCAATCGTGAATGGATCATCGGCCGACTGCTCTGTCCATACCCAGTGGGGTCTCTCGACACCCATCGCGCCAGCGGGCTCGTCAGAGGAGAGTCCCAAGCTGGTGTAGATCGTCCGCATTGGCGTCCATTCCAATGACTCCGTCCAGCTGAAAAGGCGGACGTCGTATCGGGTTTCACCTGGAGAGGTCGCTACTGCCAGATCGAGACCATCAGGAGCGGGAACCAAGGCCATTCCAAAGGTGTTGATATACGTGTGATCGATCGAGATCGCGGACCCAGCGCGCCAAGTCCCGTTGTCGAGGACACTGTGGGCGGGTCGGCCATCGGTGTAATAGACGGCATGCAGCATACCGTTTTCGTCGATGGCTCCGGCCACGCGTTCTCCTGGACCTACTTGACTGGCCGTCGACCAACCGATTCCATCCCAAGCCGCGTACATAATGGTCGTGTCCGGCAAATCGGACTGCCAAAGTAGGTGCAAGGACTCACCGTCTGTCACCAAGTCGGCGAAGATCGACTTCTCGGGGCTGAGGGTCAGGGCCGTCCACTGCCAATCGCCAGAAGAACCCGAGGCATGGTTGAGGCCGGGGGGATCGGTCGAGAAGTCGTGCCAGACGATATGGGTTTCTCCGTTCTCGAGCGTCGCGATCACGGGGGACTTGGCGTTACCCGGGGTGATCACGACCGTTTCGGGCGGTGAGAATTCGAGGGCCTCAAATATCGCAATCTGGTGAGTAAGCTGAACTTCTTGACCGCTACTGTCGCGGACGATCACCGTCACCGTGTCAAGACCGGCTTCGGGGGGAGCGACGTAGGTCAACTCTGTACCCGAACCACTCGCTTCTCCAATGTCGGCCGACCAAGCGATTGTCAGCTCATCCCCATCGGGATCCGAAGCCTCGATACTCAGCGGGACGTGCATGTCCTCAAGGGCTGAAATCGGAGCGTTGCCCCATTCCGCGACCGGAGCTGCGTTTTCGTCTGGCTGACTGATCGGGCGATCGGGTTCACCGGCGTCTACATCCGCCACGACGGGATCGACGGGGGCGGCGCCGCAACCCGGCAGCAACAACAACAACCAAGTAGTAACCAACAAAACGCAGCAACTTCGAATCATCTCTCCCCCAGCAAAGCCAAACGGCGACATCAAGCGGAAACATTGAGGCAACAGAGAGCCGGCCCCAAGCATTCGGGGGGCATTGCTCAGAGCTTTAGCAGATGATTGGGGGGCGAGTCGACCGAAAACTTTACGGGGTAGCTCTGACTTCACTCGGGACGGCAGGCGAATTCACCGTTGAAGAAGAGGCACTGAGCACCGGGGCCACAGGTGTCTTCGTTGAGCTCGCCGTCGCAGTCGTTGTCGATGTCGTCACAGATTTCGATGCTGACCAACCAGTCGCCGTGGTTTTCGATGTGGGCGTCGACTGCAGATGCCCCAACCTCGAGGATGCGGTAGTCGTCGGGGTTCCCAGGCGGTACGTGGCAGATTTCGACTTTCGGGTTCCCAGGGCCCCACTCCGTGAAGTGGCCAACCCGACCGCGCCAGAACAGCCCTTCTTCATCTTCGACCAGGTAGCCGCTTCCGTCTTCGACCCACTCCATACGCTCGGTGTCGAAGTAGTAGGCCGGAAGTGAGGTGATGTGATGGTCGAGCTCGTTGGGATCGATGGGCATCTCGATCTCGGCCCAGGCCCCTTCTGCAAGGTTGACCAACTCGCCGTCAGCGTAGAACTCGATGTCGAGCGATCCGTAGATAGCCAGGTCCGTCATGCTCTTTGCGTCGTGCAGTTCAGCGACCTCCTGGGTGCTGTATCGCGTAGCGGAGTAGGACACTTCGCCCGATACCGGCGTTCCATCGGCGTGTACGAAGCCATCGGCAGGCAACACAATGCATGTGTCTTGGACGAAGACCATTGCGCCCTCGGTGGATGGAAAGGTGCCAATGAGCCCAATCGGTTGGAGCTGAAATCGGTGTGTTTCCTGGTGGTTGATCGAGAGCATTACCGTGCGATGCTGAATCGAGAAGCCGTCGGCGCTCACTGAGACATCGTACGTTCCGGGAGCGACGAAGAGTTCGAGGCCGCCCTTGTCGTCCGTGATGACGTTCTCAGTACGATTCAGCGAGACATAGGCGTTGGCTAGGCCGTTTCCTTCGGCATCGACAACCAACATTTGGAGGACCGCTTCGCGGGCCGTGGTTGTTCCCTCAGGAACGTAGATCTGCTGACCAGATGCTGCCGGCTCGTCAGCTTCGCCGCATGCGACGAGTGCTGAGGTCAGAATCAGGCTGGCGATGAGTATTTTTGCTACGTTCATGGTCGACATGTGCTCTGTCCCGGTTACGCTTCGACATGGATATAGAGCAACGTCCGTACCAGATCGCGGCGTGCGGATCTGTCGAGCAATTTCCCCTTGAATTTACAAGACTTGAACAACGCGACTCAAAACAGTTCGTCGGTGAGTGTAAATGGGAGTCCACCCTAGCAAATGCGTTTGTGTTCAGATCCTGAACACAAACGTGTAGAATCTGTCTACCGACGATCAAGGAGGTGCTTTGGATCCGAAGCAACTGACCCAAATGCTGGGCTCACCGCTGCGTTTGAAGCTCGTGTCGGAGCTATTCTCGGCCAAAGAGCCACTCAACTTATTGGAGCTAGTGTATCGATCCGGTCGGAACGTCCAGGACGTTTTGGCGTGCCTTCAACCCCTCGTGCGAACCAAGATTGTGGAGGAAGACAGGGAGACCGCCGTCTATCAGCTCAGCGGCTCGTTGTCTGAGGCCCATCGGGAAGCGATCACCGGAACATTGAGTCGGTGGGCTGAACGGTTGAAGGTCGAGCGTCATGTCCGCGAGAAAGTGCTCGGGGGGATGATCGGCCTCGATCCCAAGATGCAGTTCGTCTTCGAGATCATTCAGCAGGTCGCCCGCGTCGACGTGCCCGTACTCATCAGTGGTGAGATTGGGACTGGAAAGGCGTTGGTTGCACGCGCCATACACGACACAGGGGGCCGGCGGAACGCCCCCTTTACCGTCCTGGACTGCGCGACCATCTCGGCGGCCCTATTCGAGGCGGAACTCTTCGGTCACGCCGAAGGCGCGTTTACGGGTGCGGTACGAACCCGTGTGGGCCTGCTAGAGGCCTGCGGCGAGGGGACCTTGTTTCTGGACCAGATTGCGAACCTAGAGCTGGGCAATCAGGCGAAACTGCTTCGAGTGCTTCAAGACCGCACCTTTAGGAAGGTGGGCGGAGATACTGACCAGACATTCCGCGGCCGACTCATCGCAACGACGCATGAGGACCTGGCGACTGCGGTGGAGAGCGGCACCTTTCGTGAGGACCTGTGGTATCGAATCAACGTGTTTCCGATTCGTGTACCGTCGCTTAGGGAGCGGCTGTCGGATATGCCCTACCTGGTGGCCGGCATCCTCAGCGCCAACCGGCACAACTTTCCGACCGGTGAACAACCCGTTGTTCACGCTGAGACGATGGATCGGCTCAAGAACTACAGTTGGCCGGGCAACGTGAGAGAGCTCGAAAACGTGTTGCTTCACGCTGCAATCGGCGCTGGTGGCCGGGAGATTGAGCCGGACGACTTGCCGCCCCTACGAATGACCAAGAAGCGGGTAACGAGTAGGACTCCCGAGACGCAGCTCTCGCTGAAGGAAGCAGAAAGGCGCCACGTAAGGCGTGTTTTGCGTCAATGTAACCAGAACATCAAAGCCGCAGCAGCAGTACTGCAGATTTCGCGAACCACGCTCTACAAGAAAATCGCCGACTACGGTCTCGAGATCGAGTGGGACTGAGATTGACGCGTTGAATCCAGAAACCGGCTACAACAGGGGGATGAGTTGTCCAGCGATGCGCTCTTGGTCGTGCTCGGTCAGGTCGTGGTAGATGGGCAGACAGAGACCGCGGGCGTGCGCGAGTTCGCTTTGGTTGAGGCAGTTACCCTTCCCTGATGGACACTGACCGCAACTGCATCGCCAACCCGCAGCTCGGTAGGCCTGGGTGCTGTGTGCGTTGCTAATCCCGGGCCGCGAGGAGATACCGGCTTGCGCCAGTCCCTCCATCACCTCACTCTGGTTCACTCCCTCTGGAAGGCGAACGCAGTAGCTCTGCCAGTTGCTCTTCGCCCAACTCGGCTCCGCTGGCAGTATCAGGTCGGTGCCCGAAAGTAGTGCCCGGTAGCGAGCTGCCTGTTCGCGTCTTCTGGTGACCATTTCCGGAATCTTGCCGAGCTGAACCCTACCAATCGCTGCTTGAACGTCGGTCATACGCCAATTTCGGCCGACCTCGACGAACTCGAGACCGGCCTCGGCAGTCTTCATGCCGTGGTTGCGGAGCGACCTGAAGCGTGCGTCGAGCTCACCGTCGTCCGTTGTCAGCATCCCTCCGTCGCCGGTGGTAAGCAGTTTTCGCGGGTGAAACGAGAAGGTCGCAACACGACCGCGGGGTCGTCCGATTCGCTCCCAGCTACCGTTCCATTTGATTTCACTGCCCGTGGCGCAGGCTGCGTCTTCGATCAGGGGCACGCCAGTTTGCTCTGCCAACATGTAAAGGGCCGCTAGATCGCTGGGCATACCGATCTGATGGACGCACAGTATGGCACGCGTACGATCAGTCACCGCTGCCTCCACCAGGGCGGGGTTCATATTGAAAGTAGCGGGCTCCACGTCGACGAAGACTGGCGTTGCGCCGCAATAACCAATGGCGTTGGCTGTCGCGATGAACGAGTGGCTGACCGTAATCACCTCATCTTCAGCAGTTACGCCGAGGGCGAGTAACGCCGCGTGCAGTGCGGTGGTACCGCTCGACACGGCGCAAGCGTGGCGGGCACCTACGTAGGCGGCGAACTCGGCCTCAAAGGCGGCCACTTCCGGGCCCTGAGCAACCCACCCCGATCGGAGGGGCGCTTTCACGGCTTCGGCTTCTTCCTCCCCAAGCCAGGGACGAGCAATTGGTATTTTCTGGCTGTCAGCCATGGAACCTGTCTTTGCGATTCGGGTGCGTCATTCGGTTGTAACCGATTCGCTGAGTGAGCGAAAACAACTTCAAAGAGGGTCTGCTACGGGCCGGAAAACGGAGCTGTTTTCAAACAAAACTGTTTTGTGAACGCCCAAGAGTTCGCCTCAACAGCAGCGTTGCGAGCAATAGGATCCACGCCAGCGGTGGAGCCTGCCGACCTCCAGCCGAACAGCCGGACTCATCGGCGGGCGCCGCGGTCGAGTCGTCGGGCGAGTGAGTGTCACCCATGTCCTCACCCTGTTCGACTCGATCGGCAGTCATATCGACATCGGGGGCGGCGTCCGGCTCTGGGTCGGGCTCGACAACATCGGGGTCGATCGTGACTGGTGGCTCTTCGGGCCCGTCGATCGAGGGGTCGACTATCTCGTCTAGGGGCGGGCACGTGTCCGAGTCACCCTCGCAGTTCACCTGGAAGCGGAAACTAAACTCATCGTCGTATGTCGCTCCACTGATGGGGGTCGCGCCTTCGTTGAGTCCAGCCCGATACCAATCGCCGGGTACGAGATCGTCGTCTGGAAGCAACCGCACCAGCCGAGTCCAACCCGCATTCCATCGCGTGTTTCGTTTCGTGAGCGGGACGTCCCCTCCGTCATCGTCAAACCAGTGTGGGGTGGCGCTATCGTAGGAAACACCCTCAGCGAAAATAAACGTCACCCAACTGTCGGGCGACGATGAGTCGTGGCTGAGTAGACGCCGGGGCGACTCAGGATAGGCGTGAATGACCAGGTCCGCCCCGTCGGCCTCTCCATTCAATCTTGCCCAGAGGGCCTCGAGATAGGCGGCTGTAGGGTTAATCTCAGCGCGCAAGCTCCCGGGAATATTCGGATCGAGGTAGTGAGCGCGCGTCCAGGGAATCTGCTCTTCGTAGTCTTCTCCCAAGGACTCGGCAATGCTGATGCCGGGCCCATCATTCAAATAGATGTTCATCAAGAGGTCGACACCGAGTTGAATGACGCCCTCGGTAATATCCTCACCGAGGTCTGAGTAGAGCTCTAGAAGTGTCTCCATTGGAATATCTGGGGTTGGGGCGAGCCGGATATGACCATCGAGTGCCAGAAAACCGTCGGAACCAGGGTCGGCTTCATCTTGGCCACCGTGGTCGTGCTCGTCGACTTGATACAAGAAAAGCGAGTCGAAGACCTCGTCTTGGAGGCCGTGGGCGGCGCATCCCATCAAGAATGCGACCCGACGGCGCGATTCCGGCGTATCCCAAGGCGGTGGGTCGTTCTCGCGAATCCACTCGATGAAGTCTTCGATGAACGGCTCCCAATGAGTGTGTTCTGAGTAGGCCCGGGCCCTCGACTGGAAGGGTCCGGTCCGAACGGCGTAGCCGCTATCTGTGAACGCTGCCCCAAAAATCGCTGCGTTGAAAACTTCTGGTTCCTGAAAGAAGTCCCGTAACTCACCTGGCGGTAGGTTCTCGATGGCCCAACCAGTCACGTGAACGTGGCCCCACACACCGTGAGCGTCTACCTGTCGAGGAATGGCGAGAGTGCTCGTTGTAGCTAGTAGCGCGAACCCAAGGATCAAGTTGCGCGGGCGGAACCGCTGAGCTGAGTTCATTATTGTGATACCCGGTGGACGCCAAGGTCACTCCTTTATCGAGTGACCGGTACTGTTCGTCAACACTGAAAGAGACCGACCCGACTACTCCGGTATGGTGAACTGGCCGACTGAGATGGTGTCGAAGCTGCTGATCGCAGTGCCGAGACTCGCGAATCCGAGCGCAGTCGCCGGGGTATCCTCGTTGATTCCGACCACGACGTACGTGTTTCCGGCTTCGTAGTCATCAAGAAAGAAGCATCCACACCCTGACGGTGGGGTTTCGGGAAATGGGAGGGTGACTCGACAACGATCGACGTAGCTGACGTCTAGATTGGGTGTTCCAACCGCCCGACCGGGACATGAAGCAACGAGCGGAAGATCGTTGGAACAGGTTTTCGCCAGATCGATGATTGCATAGTTGAGCGGAGTCGTGCTTTCGTTGACGCCGCCCGTGTTCGGATTGTCTGTGCTGCGAAGAATAATGCCGTCTCCGCTCTGATCAACGTCGAACGGAACGTTCGAGCTGCTGGCGCTGTTGCCGTCGGCTGGGGTGAATAGGGCGAAGTCTCCACCGTTTGAGCAATAGCCGATACAAGCGCTGAAGTACTGTCCTGCTCCGAAGGCCGTGTTCTCTCTGCCATCGGTATCGTTGACCTGGCAGTTGGCGATCATCGTACCTGTAACAAGCGGGCCATCGTCTACGGTGTAGGAACCGCGATACTCCGGTCCCGAGAAGGTGCCCGAATAGGAACCGCTGAACACGCCGGCGCCTTGCCTCAAAGCGAACGTTCCAGAGACCTCGTTTCCGGTTCGGACTCCCGTATATCGGCCGCCGGTACCCATTTCCCGGAAACAATCTAGATAGGTGTTGCTCATTGCCCCGAAGAAGGAACCATCATTGACTGGGGCGGCCAGCACCACGATTCCGCTGGTGGGATCCCAGGAAGCGCGGTCTTCCATATAGGCTCCTGCGTAGAGTTCGATGTCGCCTCCAGTGAGATACTCCTGAAGCGATAGACTGCATTCATCTATCTCGTCGATGGTAAGTTCGACGGCAGGCTCCTCGGAAGTGTCTGATGAGTCGGTGTCGACAACCTCGGCAATCGGGTCGTCCACCCTGCCGTCAGCAAGGTCTGTGATGTCGGGGTCGGAGGCGGTATCGAGTACATCCCGGCCGTCTGCAAGGTCGCCAAGATCCGGGTCGTCAGCGGCGTCCGACCCGTCCTCATTTTCACCGAGGTCGCTTCCGTCGGCGCTATCGGTGTTTTCACCGAGATCATCAGAGCCATCGTCCTCGTCACCCTCTCCGGGAGTATCATTCTCAACGAGGTCTTCGCCGGGATCATCAACCGAATCGGTCGGTGGGTCGTCATCGGCGTCCTCTAGG
>CAZDBH010000315.1:0-10177 GCA_964503485.1 uncultured Bradymonadales bacterium
GTCTTCGAGTCGCGACTCATGCCCAAGTGGTATCTAAGTTCGTATCTAATCGCCGCAGCGACCCTACTCGCAGGCTCATTCTTTGCTTGCGGAGAGGGCACAGCGCGACTGCTGGAGCCCGACACCACTGACGTAGCAGAGGAGCCCGATCGCGGGCGAAGGCAGTTGCCGAATGAGGACTTGGGTCGCCCGACCGATCTCGGACAGGCATCCGATCTGGGTCAAGACAGCGTCGCCGATGCTGCTGCTGACGTCGCGGCACCAGACACCCCCATCGACACAGGGCTGGTTTGTGACGACACGCTCGACCTAGCGCCGTTTATCCTCCACGAAGACTACTGCGTATTCGAGCGCTTTTCAGTGCCGACGCCATCGGCGCTGTCCGCTCCCATCGCGTTCTCTTTCGATGGTCTCTACGCCCGTTCGTTGCACGAGGACAGCGGGAGCAACGGCAACTTTTTCGTTGAGGGCTGGCAGGTCAACCCGAGCTCAAACGATGCGACGCCGTCCTCTCAGGTGTTCTCGCTCACAGCATCAGTCGGTAGCAGTGCGATCGCGGGAACCTACCTTCCCTCGGGTCCAGGCAGCCGGTTTGCTTTCGGTTGGCGTGACGACGTAAGCAACGCAGCCGAGATCGTCGTTGTGGATAACGGGAGCACGGCTGAGACCATCGCAGGTGTGACCTTCAACTCGGGATTCCACTTCGTTGACTCCTCTTCCTATCTGATCGCAACCAACGCTATCGGAGACGATCGCTCGGGATCGGGCGTCTATTCGTACGACTCAACGGGGTCAACCCGGGTCATTGGCGACCTCGGTGCTCTGACGGCCGGTCTACATGTTGGAGACAGCGTCCTCTATGCCCGTGGTTTTTATGCACCCGATGGTATTCGGATGTACGGCTTCACGATGGCCGAAGTCGAACAGGCGATTTCGACAGCGACGGCGCTTACTGCCACCACTGATGGAGACCTGGTTGATCAAGAAGGTGATTTTCTATTCGATCAATCCGCGGTCCAAGGGGACGACCTCTTTCTCACCAAACTGCACCGCACTGTGACCCAATCACAGTTGGTCCGGTTTTCGATTCGCACCACTGATACCGCTGTGGTCACCGGTGAACCATTCATTGTAGCCGAAGCGCAAGAACGCGGCGTGGGTGGTCAACTGGCCACGACGGACGCGTTCGTTGCGATGATGGTGAGAGCCGAAGACGGCTCTTGGGACATGGCGTTGCTGGGCTTGAGGTGAAGCGGTGTTCGGAGGATCCGCCGAGCACGCGTACCCGCTAGGGCCAGTCTACCAGCTCGACCACGCCGCCTGATAGTACAAACGTCGGGATGCCATCTACGACCGCAAGGCCCTGCGCGTCTCGCATCAAGGTCGGATCGGGAACCGTCATGGCTTCAGAAGTCCAGATACCGGCAACCTCGCCCTGCGAGTCGAGCATGAGAAGGCCGTGGGCTGTCCTGAGATAGAGATGGCTCTGATACCACTCCATACCGGCGACACCCTCGAGGTCCAGATCGGTGCCGCTGGCGCCCAACAGAGGAGCGGCCTGTCCCCCTCCGGCAACCAGGTCCCAACTGCTGCCGTCGAATCGATAGACCCGCTCCTGTGAGAGCATATAGACTTGTCCGGATTCATCGACCTGTAGGGCGACCGTGCCCTCTACCATGGGAATCGGGTCACCGCGAGCGACTAAAGTGGTTGGGGATAGGGGTCCGATCATCCCGTCCTCCGTGTCGACCCTGATCAGGGCCTGAAGGTCACGATCGGTGAAGAACAGGGCGCCGTCCTCATTGAGGGCAAGCCCGGTGATGTTGTCACCAAATGGCAGACTCGTGACGGGAAAGCCGTCTATCCACCCTTCGGTGTTGGTGACCAGCTCCGAAAGGGTGTTGGGCAGCGCCTCCTCGAGGAACGACCCAGAGGAACTCAGATTGAACCCCCAAATGCCGCCATCGACGAGGACTAACAAGCCACCGCCTGGGGATTCGGCCAGGCTGTAGGCTCCGGATCCCGCCTGTCCGACCTCGCCATAGGCGGGGTCGATTCCGATCACCGTCCCGTTGACGGTCAGGGCCAGGGGCACCGTGTCCACAGTGGCGAGGTCGCGGACGCCAGCTCCAATGTCTGCGAGCGTCGTGAGCTGTCCGACTAGCGCGGTCGTACCCAACACAGCCTGCTCGACATCGCTCAGGTTCAACAGGTCGATTTGGCCCGACTCAGCGTATCCAACAGCCAGGACCGTTGGTGTGACCGTGAGAAGGGCTGTCGGTGGGTGAGGCGACGCAGCGAACAGGTCAGATGCAACGCCGTTCGTGTCCACTACGATCAGAGCAGGCTCGTCGGCGACTGTAGTGGCCAACACCAGCTCCTCGCCAACCAGTGCAGCGGCGGTGACCGCGTCGAGTCGGACTTCAGAAAGCTGTGCTCCCGGTTCGTAGGCCTCGTCTCCCAAACCTCCGACAACGGCAGCCCGCCCTGCGGTGACGGGTGTTCCGAACACCTGCTGCTCTTCATCCGAAGAGTTCAGTACCACCAAAGCGACGCCGGCCGACCGATGGTCAACCAACATCGTGTAGCCATCGGCGGTCAGCGCACGGCTGGGATTCTCGAGGCGAGCAACCGATAGGAGAGGCTGATAGGTGGCGCTCGGAAGTACTCCTCCGTTGATTACACCGGCAATTTGTTCGAGGCTTCCATTCGCGGGATCCACCCCTAGGAGTAGCTTTCGACAGGCATCGACGATCAGTAAATCGCCTTGTTTGTCCGTGCTCAGTTCTCCGATCATCGGGAGCATATACTGAGTGATCGTTTGGCCTTCGAATACCGGCGGTGGAGTGGAACGGGCCAGCGTCCGGAAGCCTACGTTCAGTTCCAAGTGGCGAAAGTCAGCCGGGGTCGTGTAGTAGACGTGCGCTGCATCGTTCGCCACCAGGAGGCGACTCGGAGGCTGGGTGGCTGAACCGGATTCGATCAACGGAAACAACCCAAAACCCCGAATGTGGATCGACCAGACTGAGCGTGCTGGGTCACGAACTAAAAGCGAGTCAACCCCCACGCTCTCGATTGCGTTACCCCATGCGAGCGAATCCTCGGCCTCGGGGGCGCCGATAAGGGTCGTACTCTCACCCTCGACGATCGTTCTTAGGCTACCGTCCAGCCTGGATACGAGGTAACCCTGCGTGAACGGGGCGGCGCCTCCCAGAGACCTGGGGACACCCGCAAGCGATCGAATCGTCCTCGCGTCGGGATCGATCAGCACGATCCGATCTGCGGTGGCCACGATCAGCTCCTGGGCGTCGGCGTCCCAAGACATTGTCGCCCCGTGCAATCCGAGGACTGCTTCGTCCCCTGGGATTGCGTCGACCGGCACACTCAGTCGATCGCCGCCGCCGGCCAGGACTTCGATTTCACCGTTGCTTCTGACCGCGAATACGAGTCCTGGATGGGCGTCTGCGACGTATAGATCACCCTCGGAGCCAAGTTCGAGAGCCTGGATATCGAGAAGGGCGAATTCGGTGGCTTGGTCGGTGTCGGTTGGCGTCGACGATCCCGATCCCGCCACATGGTGAAGGGTCTCGCCCAGCTCGAAGATCCGATCTTGAGTCGCAACAATCACCTGTCCCGACGGACCGTTGGTGAGTGCCGCGATTTCGGTTAAGTCGGCTCGGTCGACTTGGCCTCCCTGTTGTGGCTCCGCGCCCCCACGGCCGGAGCCGCGAATTTGAATGGGCTGCGTTGCGTTGTCGGGGACGAATATCGGACCCACGCCTTCGGCGAGAAGCCATGTGCCATCGGTCACCCGAGCCAGCGACCGACCCCATTCGGTGCCCGCAGCGACGCGATACGAAGTCGGTAGATCGCCCAGACCAACCCAACGCCGGGAGGTAATATCGCCGTGCTCGTTGAGCCAAGTCAGGGCATGTCGTCCCTCCTCGGCTAGCACCCACGAATCGTTAGAGACCCTCACGATCTGGCGAGGCCTGAGTAGATGCTCCAGACTTGATTCAGCCGCGATCCGGTCGCGAACGTTGCGCAACGTGTAGTCTGGGTGACGATCGACGCACGCTGTTGCGGTCAAAAGCGCGAGTGCGGTCAGACCCAGCCCCCTGAAGTGATGTCGCCAAGGTCTTCTCACTCGGACTCTGGGTACGGGTCGACGAGTTCGAAGTCCATCAGGGGCGTCACCGATATCTCGAAGTCAAAGGTCGATGGGTGACCGGGATCGAATTCGACCTCGACCGGACGAGAGCGCCGAACTCGATATACGTCACCACCCACGACCTCTGCATCGTCATCGTCCACACGGACCCTGACGTTTGGATTTGTAGAGCTGATCCTGAGAGGCATGTTTTCATCAGCCGGTGAGGCCGATGCCACCATTTCTTGAACTCGCACACCGTCCGCCAGTCCGCTCCGCACCGCCGCGAACGCCTCGTCGAATGCCAACTGCGTAAGTCGCAGAGCCACCATTTCGTCGGCGTCGTCTACGGGAGCGGTTGCCTCCGGCTCGACTACGGTCTTTCCACGGGTGTGCTTGGCGAGAAGCAAACCGAGGCCGATCCCGCCGATCAGACAGACGAGAATTGCTAGGGATAGTACGAGGCCGATGTGCGCCTTGGGTCGAGAGTCTGCTGCGGGATGTTGGCGACTGCCCTCATTCCTGAGATCGACATCAAAATTGGAGTGGCTCATGGTCACCCCTCGCGTGGTTACCTGCAGTACGGGTCGCGGAAGCCGGTCACAGGGTCGATGCAAGGATCGGTTGTGTCGCCGCCGCCGCTCCGTTCTCTTAACCGAAAGGTCTCGGTGACAATTCCGTCAGCACCCGCTTCGGACAGGTCGATTCTGAGGCTTTTGCTCCGATATCCCGAAGCCCGAGCTCGCACCTCGAGGGTTTCCCCGTCGGCAAGATTCACTCGATACAGGTTACTCTGATCTGGAACTTCTTCAAACTCGCGACCGTCGAAGTCATAACGGACACCGCTTTCCGGTCGTTCTGAGACGAGGCGCACCTGAACCCAAGTCGTTGCGGCGACGACTTCTTCCGGTGAATCAGGTTGAGCGGTGTCGCCCGGCTCGGCGACCTCCGCGGGTGCGGTGTCGTTTTCGCTCGACTCATCTGGCGCCCTATCGCCTTCTGCCACCTCGATAGGGGGCGTGTCTGGTGCACTATCTGGGTTGCCCGCTGTGTCTGGGGGCGGGGTCGCGCCGTCCTGCTCGACATCGCCTTCTGCAACGATGTCGGGATCATTCACAGGTTCCTCGGACATCTTCCAGATCAAAAAGCCCACACCGCACAGCAAGAGGAGACCGAGAATGAAGACTGCGGCCAGCAGGGAGCTCTGGTTGCCGGATTGGCCGACCCGTACCATACGAGTTGGCGGGTGTTCGGCGAGGTCGAACTGGTTGCCGTCTACCCCCCAGGTGTCGTGGATTCCACCGGGTGCTTGCTGTTCCGCGCGAGGGGAAGACGATACCGAGTCGGGCACACCAGGCGGGGTCGCGTTGGGTGCATACTGTCCACTGTGGACGGGAGCGGCGTGACCTGTGCCCACGCCTACTTCTGGGACCTGTTGACTGCTCTGGACCGCGCGTTGCGCGGATGTCCCGTACTCGCCAGCCTTCGCCCGTGCGATGTAATCCTCGAGCGCGGTTCGCATCTCTTCAGCGGTTTCGTAGCGGTTTTCTCGGTCCTTCTCCATTGCCTTGCGACAAATGACCTCCACTTCCTCTGGGACTTGGAGGTCGGGCCGAACATCCCTGAAGTAGGCGGGAGGATCGTGTACATGCTGGATGAGGATACTGACTGGGTCTTCGGCCTTGAAGGGGACGTCACCCATCAACATCTCCCACATGACAACGCCAAGGGAGTATTGGTCGGAACGGCCGTCCAGTTTCTTGGCCTTGGCCTGCTCGGGAGACATATACTTGGGTGTCCCGAAAATGATCCCTGCTTGCGTCAGGGTAACGTCCTGGACGCTGGGATCTTTCAGTTTGGCCACACCGAAGTCGAGCACCTTCACGAAGTCTTTCTGGTGCTCGATCGACTGCATGAAGATATTGTCTGGCTTGATATCTCTGTGGACGATTCCCTTTTTGTGGGCTTCGGCCAGCGAACTCAACACCTGAACAATGACTTTGGCTACCCGCTCGGACTTCATCGCTCCGTCACGGCGTAGCTTCTGCTCGATGCTCTCGCCGTCGAGGAACTCCATCGCGATGTAGAGCAGGTCGCCCTCTCGACCGAAGTCGTAGACCGTGATTGTATTGGGATGGCTGAGGCGACTGGCCGCTCGTGCTTCGAGCTCGAAACGCTTGATGAGGGTCTCGTCCGAGATCATCTCGGGCATGAGCACTTTGATCGCCACATCGCGATCCACCGCAGCTTGGTGTGCCCTGTATACGACACCCATGCCGCCGACCCCGATCACTTCGTTGACGTGATACCTGCCGCTGACTGTCTTGCCGACAAGCCCGTGGATGTCCTTTTTTGCGGGTGGTGCCATGCGGGTGTGGTTAGCCTAAGTCGGTCTCCAGACAGTGAAGCAAAACCCGTCATGGGTTCTTGCCTGCTGCAGTTGTTGCGACCTTACTTCGCGGCAGTGATCGGTGTCAAACAGTGCCACCTCTCGGAGGATTCTCAAACTGGCCTTTCTCGGGAGTTTGGCGGCCCTGCAGGACGGGCTGCGCCGCTGCGTCTTATTGGGTTCTTTTGTCAGGCGATGCTCCTTATCACAACAGGCCCTTGGCCAAGCACCCTGATTGTGATAGCTCGGCATATAGGATGAAGTATTTCAATCTCGCCATTCTAACGTTCGTGACGTCAGTCCTCTTCCTGGTAGCGTGCAATCACGCCGCTGAGGAGCAGAAGCTTTTGGGAGTCTGGGAGGGCTTCATACCGCTTCCTGCGACCGGTGAGGAGGTACCAATTAAATACGTGTTCACCGAAGACAGCCTCGACGTCATTGTGGGCCAGCCCGGCTCCGAAACCGAGCGCCACTGGAACGAGTGGGAGATTTCCCGCGTCGAGCAGGGGGACTGGATCATCTATGTCCACGGCGGCGGGCGCGTCTACTCGACCGTCATCCGCGAGATTGGGGACGGTCATCTGAAGCTCTGGGACGCTGGCCTGGATATCTCGACGGCGGCGGAGGTCTGGCGAGCTGGCGGCGAGGGTGACGCCGAGTCAGATGACTGAGATCCGACCCCAGTGGCTCTACACTGGAGGTCGACTGCGCGCTGGGATGGCCCTGTCGATCGACGGAACGGGCCGAATCACGTCGATATCAGAGACCGGCGAAACCCCACAAACCGATTTTCGCGACATCGCACTGTTTCCTGGGTTTGTTAACGCGCATTCCCATGCATTTCAGTGGGGTCTGCGCGGGCTAGTACAGAGAGCCAGGGAGGATGGCCACTTCTTCTCGTGGCGTGAGCAGATGTTCTCTCTAGTCGAGTTATTGGACGAGCAAAGCCTGTTCGATCTCTCGTTCAACGCTTTCAGAGCGATGCGGGCGGCGGGATACACGTCGGTCGGTGAGTTCCATTACGTTCACCGAAAGGCCGACGGAACGCCCTACAAGGATGAGAGCGCCCTTGCGCAAACGGTGATCTCTGCGGCACGAAAGGCTGGAATTCGGATCTGTCTGCTGCACACGGCCTATTTCCGCAACTCTGGGATCGACGACACCCGAGCATCTGGTCAGGCCAGACTGTGCGATCCGAGTGTCGATGAGTACCTAAGGCGCCACGATTGTTTGGCCGAGCATGTTCGAGGGTTGGCCGACAACACCATCGAGGTGGGCGCCGCCCTTCACAGCACCCGCACGGTGCCGGCGGCCCATCTCGAGGCCATCGCCAAGCGGTGCGAGGGACCGCTCCACATTCACATCAACGAGCAGCCACGTGAGATCGAAGAGGCCCTGCAAGAGTACGGTCTTCGACCTCTGGACGTGATCGACAAGGCGGGCGCTCTCAGTGACCGAACGACCCTCGTCCATATGACCCACGTGACGGATGAGGAGCTCGCACTCACAGCGAAACGGGGCGCAACTATCTGTTTCTGCCCCACCACCGAACGCGATCTTGGTGACGGCATCGGGCCGTCCTTCGAGGCCCTCGAACGTCAGATCCCGTTGTGCATCGGCAGCGACAGTCAAGCCAATATGGATCCGATGGTCGAATGTCGGCTGCTCGAAGGCCATGAACGGTTGCGGAGAGGCACTCGCAACCTGATCTCCGCCGGCGAATACCCGACTGTTGCACAACGCCTGCTCGACATCGGAAGTGCTGGCGGTGCGAGATCATTGGCACTCGAAACAGGCTCGCTCGATGTGGGAATGCCGGCCGACATGATCGAGATCGACCTAAGCGATCCCGACTTTGCCGGCACACAGCCTGAGTTCGTTCCGGACGTGTTTCTGTTCAGCGGGACAACCCGGGCGATTCGGGCGTCATGGGTTGCGGGGCAGCGTCTCGATCTCGGCTAGCTGCCCAGTAGCGTCTTACCGGTCAAAAGAAGAGCCATCGACCCGATCGCCATACCAACCGCCCAATATCCCGTCTTTCGGATTGCATCAGTACGGGCCCCCCAGATGGTGAACATACCCACCAGAACGCCCGAAACCACGAGAAACAGATAGAGCGGCATAGTCCACATGATCACGGTTCTACAGCCATGCCAGAAGCCGGATCTGCTATCGCCCGCCGCATAGACGATCAGCGAGCAGCCGACGAACACGAGCGCGAACACACCGTTATAGCGGGCGGCGCGCGCGACGAGCTCTTCTGTTTCTGCTGGTGATCGAGACTTCATCGGGTCGCTGTGTGCCGGCTATTCGCTCTCTGGAGTGGACGTCCAGAGACTATAGAAATTGCGGTCTGTACTACCAACAAACAGACGATTTGGCACGACCAGGATACTGCCTTGGATGGTGTCACCGAGTTGGTACTGCCAGGTGACGGCTCCTGAGTCGGGATCCATGGCTAGGACTTCGCCTTGGGTCGTACCGATCACGATGGCCCCGTCTTCGGTCATCTGGGGCGACGATCGCGTCAGGCCGCTGGTACGAGTTCGCCACAGACTTTCACCGGTCTCGATGTCTAGGCGGTGAACATTCCGAGCTGTTGAGCTGGCGTAGATAGCGCCATTATCTGCATCCACCAAGGGCCTACCCCAGATCTGGCCCTCCAGCTCCTGGGCCCAGATTCGTTCGCCGGCTGAGTCGAGTGCGCCGACAATGTTGCCAGTGATAATATCAAGGAAGCCGCCGAGCAGATCCTCGTAGTCACTCTTGTCGGTACCAAAGGCGATGTCATCATCACCGGACATGATCTTGACGATTCCATGAAGCAATTTGTCCGAGAATGGCCGATCTGCGGTAATTGCAAACCGGACCTTCTCGTTATCAGCAGACAATTCAATCGCCGCCGAATACTCCATCCAAGTATCGGCGCTGGTGACCGCACCCTCGCACGGACGCACATGCACCTGCGACAACCTCATGGTCATTTTAGGGAATGTGGTTAGTAGCTGACGAACTGCTTTGCTCGATTCAATACATTCAAATGGCTTAACCAGTGCGTCCACATCCACCGCGCTTTGCCCTCTCGTGCGCTGAAAGTCACGCAGAAGATGGTCGCGCAAATCGCCTGTGATAAAGTCGAGGTCCACCAACGCATCGCCAAGCCGTTGGTGCTCAGCGCCTTGACGTCGCAAAATCGACTCAAGTTGCTCCTCCGTAAGATAGCCTTCTTCGATCGCAAGATCGCCAATCCGCATATCGCGCTGCACTTGCTTCTTATTGAGATCGTCGGCTTGCTCTTGGCTCATATAGCCGGCCTCGACAGCAAGATCGCCGATCAAGTCTTTGGTGACACCCGCCTTAGCAATCGCAGCGCCTAGCTGCTCGGATGTAATGTATCCCTCTAAAAGCAGGTATTGAGAGAAGTACTTGAGGCTCATCGCGGTGGCTCCCGGGCGAACGTGTTTTGACAATCCTTGAGCATACTATAATCAAACGTCCGCAAGGGGCCAAGCATTTGGCGCGCAAAGCCAGATATGATCTGAATAGATTCGTGGTAGACGGTTTCGTGCGAACGGATGTGCCGTTGGAGAACCGTGCGATAATTACCTTTTCGAACTTCTCGGCGTTTGTGTATATCA
>CAZDBH010000316.1:0-5781 GCA_964503485.1 uncultured Bradymonadales bacterium
TGGCAGCGACCTCACGGCCCCAGCTCACCGTCCAATTCTCCCTGCTCCCTGCTCCCCTGCTCCCTGTTTGTTTCCCCTTTTCTTCCACTTTCGTGGGCTCCCACGCCCCCACAAACGCCGTTAATCTCTCCTCGAATTGCAGTGGCAAACCAGAGGTTGACAGTGAACAGCTCAAAAATGAACTTCAGTCGAAATCCTAGGCCGTCGATGGGCCATCTCCGATACATCTTGTTCTTGGGACTCGCCGTTTCGGTTGGCTGCGGAGCCGGCGACGAAGGTTCTGAGGTTCCCGACCAGTCGCTCTGCCCGGGCGCGACGCACTACGACAACGGAGCCTGCGTCCCCGATGAGATGATCGATTGCGGGGCCGGAACCGAACTGGTGGACGGCTTATGTGAGGCAGTCGTGGTTGAATGCGGTCCAGGTACCGAGATGGTCGATGGCGACTGCGAGGCCGTAGACAACTTCGTGTGCGGCCAGGGAACGAGCGCCGTTGACGGAACATGCCTGTCAGACGACCTGTTGGCCTGTGGTGAAGGAACCGAGCGCATCGGCGACGACTGCGTCCCCACCGACGACGCGCTTACCTGCGGCGGCGGCACCGTCGATGTCGATGGCGTCTGCCAACCCCTCGACGACCTGTGCAACGTTGGCTTGGTGTGGTTGGGGGGTGAGTGCGTGGCCCTCGAGGACATGTGTGGGGCTGGGACCCTCTGGACTGACAACCAGTGCCTCCCCGTCGACGAAATTGCCGACGTATCTGTCATTGACGACGAGAACAACGACCCCTACTTCTCGGGCACGGCCCAGGAGCTCGAACTGCCCGAGCTCGGTGAGCAACTCACTTTTGCTGGCGTTCTCGAGACGCCCCAAGATCTGACCGGTGATGGCGAGCTCGATCCCGAGTTCGACGTCTATCGCTTTGCTGGCGCCGCAAACACGCGGCTGCGAATCGAACTCACAGGCGTTGGCGCACAGGAAGTCGCCTTCGGAGTGGTTCACAACACCGAAGCCGTTCGCTACGCGAGGATCGGTACTTCTCTGGGCGGCGGAAACGCATCTCGGCAGATCGTGCTGCCCGAGGATGGGTCTTATGAGCTCCGAATCGGCGGACGGCATGAGGTGGAGGCCTTTCTTTCGGTTGCAGTACCGCAGGGGGCTTCGGTCGGTGAGGCGCAGGCACGCTGGCACGTCCAGATTACCCATATGACCTCTACGGAACCCGCACTCTTCACGGGTGATTTGGACAACAGGCCTGCCGACCTCCTGCCCCAGTTCCGTTTTGATCCAGAAGCCGGCAACTTGGTTCATCTCGACGTTGAGTCGGCCCCCAACAGTGGCATCTACTTCTGGGCCAACGACCCGGTCCGCGAGACCTTCCAGCAAGTGACCAGTGGCTGGTTCTTCGTAGACGAGGACGGCCCCGTCATCACCCTCGATCACGGGGTGGGGCGTACCGTCGACATGGACTATCAGCTCACTGTCAACCAGACGACGGTGGTCGACTTCATCGCTATGCCCGACGCGCCACACGGCGATGAGCCGAGCGGGCATGTTGTGAGCAGATCATTCGCCCTTGACGATCCCGCCACGAGGACGATGCACGCCATGAACATCACCGAGCCGTCGGTCGTTGGTGTGACGGTCCGCAAAAACGACCGGTTCAGCGCATTTGAGCCGCGTTTGAGCGTTCGTTCGCCCGAGCTGGACGAGTGGTTGTCGGGCGTGACCGAGTCGGTCCTCTACTTCGACGAGCCCGGCGTTTTCTGGTTGGAGGTGAGTGACGGCGCATCGGCCACGGACTTATGGGATGACCTCGGATACACGCTCGAATTCGAGCGCTACCGGCTGATTGACCTCGGTGGTCTGTCGCCCGAGCAAAATCAACTCACAGCGGAGACCGATCCGGTCGAACAGGGAGTCGAGGCGGTTTTCTGCCGAGTCTCACTCGACCAACCGGGCTCTCTCTTCTTCGAGGTAGCCGGAGGCAGCTACGCTACAGTCCTGTCATCACACGCGCATTCGGTTCTCAACTACTCCGGCTACTGGTGGACGGCGCTTGACTCTCGTACACACGGCTGGGGGCATCGCGAGTACTTGTCTATCCCCACCGCCGAGGATGTGCTGTTCCGGATCCAGCCCTACAGCGCACCTCGCGGAGCCGAGATCCGGCTGACTGCGACGGCCTCATTCGTCGACCACGCCCAGCAACCAGAGCTCGAGCCAAACGACCAGCTCTGGCAAGGTCACGAGCTCGGCGACCTCGGTGACGGTCTAGAGCGTCAGGTCACAGGCTGGTTTCATGGTGGGCCCTACAACCGAGTACAGGACACCTACGCGTTTACACTGGAAGCGCCTTCTCAGGTGGTGTTTTCCACCTCTCCTGGAGCCATCCCACTGAACATTGTGTTGACCCTCAAGGACAGCGAGGGCAACGCGATACTCAACGGCATGCAGCTCGCTCAGGGCCGCTACCCAGCTGTCGATCATCGTCTCGCAGCCGGCGAGTACTCGCTCGAAGTCAATCGGGTCGGGAACCAATGGGGGGAGTATCTCTTGTCGATCGCAAGCCGCCAGACATGGCCCCTCTGTGTCCCCGATTCGGCCTCCTGCACTGGTCTAAACACGGCTTCAGTTTGCAACGCCGACGGGACCAACACGCGCACGGTCGTCTGCGCGACGGCCTGCGCCGAGCGAAACGGGGTCGATCTGTGTCGCGCGGAGCCCGAGCAGGAGGAAAACGCAGCCATCGATCAAGCCCAGAACCTGGGCGAGCTTCCCATCGAGAGACAGGTGTTCGAGGTCGATCTGGCTGCGCCGACATACGCCTCCTGGTTTACCTTCTCGGTTGAGACGGAGCGCGTCGTGACCCTGTCGACTCGCCCATTTCGGGTGGACGGCTTGGCTGTGGATACCGGCCTGCGCCTTTTCGACGACTCGATGGTGCCGTTGTATGTCAGTGACGACGGCGACAGGGCGCCCTTCTCGTCGATCGAAAGCGTTCGGCTAGCCCCCGGCACCTATCACGTGCAGGTCGAGCAGGGACGCGCCTGCATGCCGCTCTTCAACTGCTTGTTCACAAACGGAGTGAGCGACGGATATGAGTCCTGCGTCGCAGATGCGCTGCCCGAAGAGGAATCAGTTCAGCTGGTCACGACACTGCGTGACGAGTACCTGGCTGACCGCAGTGCGGATGCCTATCACGAAGCGGTCTTGGCCTGCGAGAACTACAAGGATGCCCCCCGACTTCACGGCCCCTTCGAGTTCGTGATCGAGGTGAGGGGTGAGGGGTGAGGGCAACCCGAAACTCCCAACTCCGAACTCTAAAACCCCATCTCAATCTGCGCTCCGAACCGGAACCATTGATTCGAGGTGGGCAAGGCGGTGTTGTTGATCTCGGAATGGCTCATATGTTGGTAGCTGACAAAGATGCCGATATTGGCGAGTGGCAACATCTCGAGGTTGAGCGCAGCCCCCACGTCATATGTAGCTCCGCTGTCGTCTTTCACCCAATCGCTGCCCTCGGCGCTAAGACTACCCCACCCGATATGGGCAAAGAGGTAGGGCACAATACCGGTTCCGATGCCGATTCGCCCGCCTGCGGCGACGGTCCAGGTCGTCTCCCCGTCGCTCTCATTAACGAGGGGGTCGTAGTTGCTGATTGTATATGTGAACGCGATTTCGGGGATCACCCGTATCAGAGGCAGTGCGATTGCGTACCCAACTCGTCCGCCGAAGGTCGGCCCCAGTTCAAGATCTTCCGCCGAGTCTCCCATGGGGACGGCACCCCCGGCCTCGATACCGACATAGGGTCCAGCTTGCACTGAGTGGGTGGAGATCACGAGTGTCACCAGTGAGCAGACAGCGAGCAAGCGTTTCATCAGAATCCTCGTCCAGTTGTAGGGCGCAGCGCGGACCAATGTATCGGTAGCAGGAACACACAGTGGAAGCAAAGGGGCGTTCTAAAGCCTAGGGTTTACTGCTCGGTTTGAAACCACAGCATCTTGATCTTGAACGGCGGGACATCTTCGGTGAGCAGGTACATGCCAAGGTAGGCGGGTCCCCTCGTCGCCACTACTGCGAAGGACTCGGTATCCGACGGGGCCGTTGAAAATCCGACCAGATTGAAGGGGCCGTAGAGGCTGTGCTGTTCAGCGAACAGAGCCTGGATGTCTTCGAAACTCGCTTCTGAGGTGACCTCAACGGCGAATCGCTCCGCGAAGTCCGCCTCAGTGAAGTTCTCGCCGCCCGAGTTGAACTGTTCGAGTGCCCAAGCGGAGTGGGTTCCCGAATGAGAATTGGAGAAACGGTTGGTGTTGATCTCGAGTGCTAGCGAGCCGACCGATTTTCGTCGACCGACGTCGTTTAGCAGAATTGGAGATCGGTCACTGGCTTGTCCGCCCAAACTCAAGGCGGCAAAGCTTCCAATAATCACTACGACCAGTGCAACCAATGCGATGGGTCGTACAGTCGCCTTATCGCCGGTTGGAAGGTAGATACCGGAGTCGACACCCTCTTTGATCGGTTCTTCTGACTCAAACGGTTCGAGCTCACCCGTGAGACGCGCGTTGCAAAACGAGCAGTGCTCCTCATCTTCGACTTTGCGTCCGCAGCTGGGACAATAGACGCCCATTTGGTTCCCCTCTCCCCCCTCCAATCTCGGTGGAAACGACTTTGAACGACGATTGTAACTCTGCACGCCCAGACGTGCAAAGTTCACGTACTTTGCACGTCTCGCAACGTCACAGTGTACGCTGTAGAGAGCAAAAGGGCCGCCACCAGGCCCGACTGAGTGGACGCCAGTTTCGCCTAGCGGCAGCCCTGGAAGGCCCGCAGCGCGGGGGAGGTTACGACGGAGCCTGAGTTGGCTCCTGCCCATTGGTTGTCTTCTCAGCTCGTTTCTCTTCGACCAGGCGAATCGCTGTGATTTCGAGAATTCCGACCAGCAGAGAGCTGGTGTGATGTTCCATGCGTTTGAGCTGGGCAACGATATCCGAGCTCAGTGGTGCTTCGGCCAGGTCGTGAATCTGGCTCCAGACTGGCAGGAGGGTGGCCTGCAGGCTGACGAGCAGCTCATCGAGTTGCTCATCGGAATCGATCGCTTTGATGGGGTCGGTTTTCAGGTCCATAATCGAGCTCCTTTCGTTGGCTGGTTCTGCCACCCGATTGGTTATCGGGAAAAGCTCGATTATGTTGCGCGGAAAAACGCGTTTTTGTGTGGACGCGATCTAGGGCGTGAACGGAAAGCCGCCTACCTGCCCTGTTTCGCAGCTTGTAACTGACGCGGCGTAATGGTGTGCGCAGAAGTCGTAGTTGTTTCCTCCGTCGAATACGTCGCTACTCTGGTTGTCGTACAGCTCGTCGTTTCCGTAGCCGCCCTCGAGAAGGTCCGTACCGCCGTTTCCGTACAGGACATCCCTACCTCCGTTTCCGTAGAGCTCGTCGTCTCCGTAACAACCCGAGATGGTATCGTCATCGGTCCCGCCGTGGAGTATGTCGTCGCCATCGATACTGGAGTCGCAAGCCAGGTAGTCGCCACCAATCGTGTCGTCACCAACGCCGCCTTCGATGTAGTCGTCGCCGGCCTGACCATAGATTGTGTCGTCATCATCGCCGCCGTAGAGAAAGTCGCCATCGTCTCCGCCGAAGATGTCGTCAATCCCGCCGTCACCGTAGACGTAATCGATCCCGACACCACCGTAGATCGTGTCGTTGTCTTCGCCGCCTTCGATATAGTCGGTCATCGGTCCGCCAAAGATGGTGTCTTCGCCGTCGTCGCCG
>CAZDBH010000316.1:5881-10176 GCA_964503485.1 uncultured Bradymonadales bacterium
GTCGTCGCCGGCTCGGCCTCTAATGGTGTCTTCGCCCGTATCCCCGAACAGTCGGTCGACGGCTTCGCCACCGTAGAGATCGTCATCACCGTCGCCTCCGTGCAGCCTATTCGTGCCCGTATCGGTGATCCCATCGCCCCCTCCATCGAGATCGTCGTGCCCATCGCCCCCGAATATGCGGTCGCTGCCTTGCCCGCCATAGAGCCGCTCATAGAGGAACCACTCATCCGATCCGATGATGTAGTCATCGCCCCCTTCCCCATAAACAGTACCAGTCATGGCGCTCGTGAAGTGACTCGAGAGCTGGGTCCCAGACAATGGGTGTGTCAGGTAGATTTCGTCTCCGAGATCGCTCCCGTACAGGTTGAGATTATCTGGCGAATCACCAGTCGCGTCGATGGTGCAGCAGAATGCAGTGCCACCTCCGTCCTGACCCCAAACCGAGTAGTCGTGATCGGCCGTGTAGCTTCTGACAGCCCAGAGCAGACTAGGCGCTGACTGAGACGAAACTGAAGGGATGGTGCAGTCGATATCGTCGTTGATAATGATCTCACACACGCTCGCGCACTCCGCCACATAATCGCTCGGTGCATCACCGCTCTCGCAGTCTCCAATCGCCAGGGAGCTGGCTTGGCCAGCAGTGAACGCCACCAAGCAGAAAGCCAGCCCTGCAAGCGGGAGTCTCCCTGTGAAACCTGAAACACCGATTCTCAACGAACCTCCAGTCATCGCTACCTCTCTCTTTGTAAATGAAGCCAGTACAGCGACCTGCCCCCACGCAGTGCCTCCCGAAGTTTAGGGAATCGGCTGCGCACACACCGCCTTAAGAAACCTTAAAATGTGGTCTCAGAGTTTAATGAATCACGTCCACGCTACCCCGCTGTCGTTTGCAGGGTCGGGGGCGAGGTGTTCGTAGCCCTGCAGGGGCGCAGGCGATGGTCTGGGGTGCTCCGAACGCGGGCGACAGCCAATCCCTCGTAGGTGATCAACCGTCCTCCGCCCGATAGACTGGTGCGGTAGAAGGCGACAACATCGTGTTTCCCGCGATCGCGTCCGCAGCCCGCTCGGCGATCATCATCGTGGGCGCGTAGATATTGGCGTTGGTAACGAAGGGCATCACCGACGCATCAACTACTCTAAGGCCCTCGACGCCGTGCACCCCGAAGGTATTCGGATCGACCACCGCCATTTCATCAGTCCCCATCTTACAGCTACAGGACGGGTGTAGAGCGGTCTCCGCGTCACGTCCCACCCAGTCCAGGATTTCCTGGTCGGTCTGCACCTCGGGACCCGGCGATATCTCGCCGCCGTCAAACTCGGCGAAGGCCGGCTGGCCCATAATCTCCCTGGCAGCTCGCACCAACTCGAGCCACTCACGGCGGTCCTGATCGGTCGACAAGTAATTGAACACAAGCTGCGGGTGCTCGGTCGGATCGGTCGAGCGGATCTTGACCGTACCGCGTGCTTCAGCCGTGTTCGGACCCACATGAATCTGGTAGCCGTGGCCACCCTGTGGCGAGGACCCGTCATAGCGAATCGCGATCGGCAGGAAGTGAAACTGGACGTTGGGATAGTCGACCTGGTCGTTGGTCCGGATGAAACCACCCGCTTCGAAATGGTTGGACGCCGCCGCGCCTTTTCGGAAAAGCCACTTCAGCCCAACAAACGGCTTGTTCCACCACCGTGTGGCCGGATAGACCGAGACCGGTTTGGTGCAGGCGTGCTGGATGTACACCTCCAGGTGGTCCTGCAAGTTCTCGCCGACGCCGGGGAGGTCGTGGACGACCTCAATGCCCAAAGCGCTCAACTCCTCAGCGTTGCCAACGCCCGAGAGCTGAAGCAGTTGAGGTGAGTTGATGGCGCCACCACACGACACGACCTCTCCCGTGCTCACTCGGTGCAGCTGGCCCCCCTTGAGATACTCGACAGCCACCGCCTTCTTGCCCTCAAAGACAACTCGGCTGGTCAGCGCTCCCGTGATCACGTGCAGATTGGGCCGTTTCATGGCTGGGTGCAGATAGGCACGAGCTGAACTGAGACGCCGACCGCGGAAGATATTGCGATCGAAGGCCGCAAAACCCTCCTGCTGGAAGCCGTTGATGTCGTCTGTCAGAGGGTGGCCCGCCTGTTGTACCGCCTCGAAGAAGGCCTTGAAGAGGGGATTGGTGCACGGACCGCGCTCGAGCTTCAGTGGACCCTCATCGCCACGGTATTCGTCACCGCCAGCGAGGCAATTCTCCATTCGCTTGAAGTAGGGAAGGCAGTGAGCGTAGTCCCACGTCTTCATACCGGGCTCTTTGGCCCATTTGGCGAAGTCGAGCGGGTTACCCCGTATGAAAATCATGCCGTTGATGCTGCTGGAACCACCCAGAAGCTTGCCCCGGGCGTGGTAGATTCGACGACCGTTCATGTGGGGCTCGGGCTCCGACTCATACTTCCAGTCGTAGAACCGATTCCCGATCGGCACACTGAGGCCAGCCGGCATGTGGATAAAGATGTCCCAGCGGTAGTCGGGACGGCCCGCTTCCAAAACAAGCACGCGATGAGAGGGATCAGCGCTCAGCCGGTTGGCCAAAACACAACCAGCCGAACCGCCACCAACAATCACCGTATCGAAACTTTGTGAGAGCCTCTTCATAGGCGGTCATTTAGCACCTCCACCGGGTAAACCCCCAGCCCTTTCTACGAGGGATTTACTGCCCGTGGGGTTCAGTAAGGCGACTCGACATCCCCCAATTCGACGTACACCGACTTGACTTGGGTGTAGCCGTTGAGCGCCTCGAGGCTGTTCTCGCGCCCGATTCCAGACTGTTTATAGCCTCCGAAGGGCATCTCAATCGGTGTGATGTTGTAGGTATTAATCCAGCAGGTGCCAGCGTCGAGGGCGGCGATGACGCGGTGTGCACGCTGGAGGTTTTGGGTAAACACTCCGGCGGCCAGGCCGAATGGGGTGTCGTTGGCTCGGTCGACTACTTCGGACTCGTCGTCGAAGCGCAGCACGCTCATGACGGGTCCGAAGATCTCTTCTCTGACGATGGTCATGTCATCGCTGCAGTCGGCGAACACGGTGGGCTGCACGAATGCGCCCTTGGCGAGGTCGCCGTCGATCGCCCGTTCTCCACCGACAACCACTCGAGCACCCTCTTCCAGTCCTTTGGCGATGTATCCTAAGACGCTCTTCATGTGATCGAGGCTGATAAGGGCACCCACATCGGTCGTTGGGTCGAGCGGATCGCCGATGGTCATTTTGGCGGTGCGTTCGCGCAACCGATCGAGGAACGTGTCGTAGATTTCAGAGTGCACGAACACACGGGTCGCGTTCGAGCACACTTCCCCTTGGGTATAGAAGTTACCGAGCATTGCGGCAGAGACGGCATTTTCGACATCCGCGTCGCCGAATACGATCAGGGGGGATTTGCCCCCGAGCTCGAAGGTGACTTGTTTGAGTGTTTCGGCGGCGCTGGCCATGACTCTCTTCCCGGTGCCTACCTCGCCCGTCAGCGAGACCTTGGCCACGCGCTGATCTGCCACCAATGCCTTGCCGGTTTCAGCAGCCCCTTGAACGACGTTGAAGACGCCGTTTGGGAGCCCGGCCTCGGTGAAGATTGCGGCGAGGTTGACGGCGTTTGTCGGGGTTAGCTCAGACGGTTTGAACACCATGGTGTTCCCGGCCGCGAGAGCGGGAGCAGCCTTCCAGGCAGCGATTTGCAGCGGATAGTTCCAGGCGCCGATGCCGACGCACACGCCGAGTGGTTCGCGCCGAGTGTAGCCGAAAGCGGATGGACCCAGATCGAAGTGGCGGCCGTGCAGTGCGGCCGCTATTCCACCGAAGTACTCGAGGCAGTCCGCGGCGGAGGACACATCGACCTCCAGTGCTTCAGCGATGGGTTTGCCCGTATCGAGCACTTCAACTCGAGCCAGCTCTTCCACCCGAGCCCGGAGCAACTGCGCCGCCGCTTTCAGCACGCGGCCTCGTTCTGTGCCTGTCTTGTTGCGCCAGACTTCGAATCCTGCCGAGGCGTTCGCAATCGCCGCGTCGACGGTTTCGCCGTCCGCGATCTCGGCCTGGGAAATGACTTCGGAGGTGGCGGGATTGAGGTTGTCGAAGGTCTCGGCGGCCAAGTTGGCCAACGGTTTGCCATTGATGTAGCTGGTTATTCTGTTCACGGGTTTGAATCTCGTGCGTGTGAAAGCGGATTGATAGCATCGCACGCGACCAGGCACCAGTCCATCGCAGGAAAGGTATGGCATTCCCTTCTGCCTTTCCCCTCCGCCCTTTCCCCTTTCTCCTTTCC
>CAZDBH010000317.1:0-10160 GCA_964503485.1 uncultured Bradymonadales bacterium
CAGAGCGATGGCTCGCGTGAACTCCTCTTCCTTGAGAGTGGCGCTGTGTTCCCAGTCAGCCTGAGTCGTATCTCGTGCTGTCATTTCGGCGCGCGGCACCTCGAACTCGATTTCCACGCAAAAGGCTTCGTCGTCCTCGAAGTTTGGGCGGAAGCTGTGGGTCCGTGATTGGACCATGCGGGTCAGGTCGATGTCGACCACGGCCGAGGTAACGTGATAGCCGGAGAAGGAAAACCGAGGGCCGCAGGCCAGCTGATTTCCTCCGGAGGCGATGATAACCCCGCCATCGTAAATGGCGCGCCCCGCCTCGTTGCCGATGAGATTCGAGTAGAGGTAGCTCACTCCGAATGCGCGAGAACCTTCGAGCACAAATCGTTTTCGGATTTCGAGTTTGCCGAAAGCGAAGTGGCTCGCGCTCGGGTTGAGAATCAGATCGACGCCGCGGTAGGCGAGTGCCGCCCCGGGACGTTGTGCTACCCAGGCGTCTTCGCAAATTTCGAAGCCAATTTTGACACCGCTGCAGTCAAAAAAGATGTCTCCGATTGGGTAGGTTTCTCCATCGATCGTGATCTCGTCCGCCTTTCCGGGAGGCCACGGATTGAACCATCGCGGCTCATAGTGGAGCCCGTCGCCGGCCAGGAACCGCTTCGCCACGAATCCCTCGATCTGTCCATCGGCGACGACACAGACCGTGTTGAAGAGACCGTTTCGATATAGGAGAGGCAAACCAAAGCAGACAAACATGCCTTTGGTCAGAGGGACCAGCGACTTCAGTACATCGAGGGCCGTCTGTTGGAGTCCTGGGCTATGAAATGCGTCCTCGCAACCGTATCCGGGGATGCACATCTCAGGCAGGCAAAGAACGGTAACCCCCTGGGAGCGCGCCTGCTCGAGAGCGGCAACAATTCGCTGGGTGTTTCCCGGCCAGTCGAGTGGGATTTGGTTCAGAATCGCTGCGGCGACCTTAACTGAGCGCATAGGTTACTCCCCTTGCTCGGCACTGCGAGCGGCAGCGATGAGGTCCATCTTTAGTTGGTGGAGTTTGGTCTGAAGCCAAACGGGGTATGTGTGCGGGTTCATGAACCGCTTGGTTCCAACGGCGAAACTCGCGAGCTGGCTAGCAGCGTGGGCTCTTACCTCGTGAATCGTGGGCGATTCGTAGACCAGCTTGCCCGACTCGAAAACAGGTTCGAGCAGGTCCACGTAGTCGGCCCCCTGGGGCGCGGGACGGGGATGAGTGATGTCTGCAATGTCCACCCCAGACCCATCGCCGGGCCCGAGGTGGGTTTCGTAGATCGCATCGCCAACGGGCTCGCCGGCGATCGAGAAGCGTCGCACCTGCTGGACGCCGGGAATCGAGACTTTGATCGGCTGCTCAGACAGTTTGATCTTGTAGTCCCACTCCTGGCCGGGCTCCCTGATCGCCGCGAGCTTGTACACGCCGCCGAGGGCGGGTTGGTCGTAGGCAGTTGCCAGGCGAGTCCCCACTCCCCATAGAGAAATCGTGGCGCCCTGTTGCTTCAGGCTCTCGATGACATGTTCGTCGAGGTCGTTGCTTGCAACCACGCGCGCATCTGGAAACCCGCCCTCGTCGAGTATCTCCCGGGCCGCGATACTGAGGGCAGTGAGGTCACCGGAGTCAAGGCGAATTCCGACCATCTCATGTCCACGTTCTCTGAGCGCTTTGCCGACCTTGACGGCGTTGCGAACGCCCTGGACCGTGTCGTATGTGTCCACCAAGAAGATGCAGTTGTTGGGCATGGCGTCAGCATACGCTTCGAAGGAGCCCAACTCGGTATCGAACGACATGACCCAGCTGTGGGCATGGGTTCCCTTGACCGGAATACCGAAGAGTCTGCCTGCGAGCACATTCGAGGTGGCAGAGCAACCGCCTACATAGGCAGCCCGACTGGCGGCTAGAGCTCCGTCGGTTCCCTGCGCTCGGCGCAAGCCGAACTCCAGGACGGGTTCCCCCTGGGCCGCTTGGCAGATGCGAGCCGCCTTGGTAGCGATCAACGTCTGAAAATTCACCATATTCAAGAGAGGGGTCTCGATCAGCTGGCATTGATAGAGTGGCCCTTTTATCCGCAAGAGCGGCTCATGAGGGAACACAACCGTGCCCTCCGGCACTGCGTCCACGGTGCACTCGAAGCGCGTCTCGGCTAGGTATCTCAGGAAATCGGGCTCGAAGAGCGGTTGACCATCGTTCCCAGCAAGACCACCCAAATAGTCCACGTCCTCATCGGTAAAACGGAGATCGTCGAGAAAGTCGATCGCGTGAGCGAGGCCGCAAGCGACCGCGTACCCCCCTTTGAAGGGGTTCTTTCTGTAGAAGAGGTTGAAGACAGCTTCCTGCTCGGCCATCCCGTTCTTCCAATAGCCGTAAGCCATGGTCAACTGGTAGAGATCGGTCAGCAAAGCCAGTGACGGACGATAGAGCGTGTCTACAGCACCCATTCTTCCACTCCTCAGAAACGTGTGGAGGTCGTGTTAGCAGGCCCTCGCCAGGAAGTGAAGCACTCGTCCCACGATCCGCCCGACGACCGTTCGGTTCTCACTCTTGACGGCCCAGGGAATAAAGAAAGTTAGAACTTTTTTGAGTCTCACGGCGTCTCAACCACAGCGCCATACCAAGAACTTCGGCGGAGGATCAACGCGATGCGAAAACTGGGACTGTTACTTCTGGGCCTTGCCCTCTTCACGCTTCCTTTCATTCAGGTTCATGCTCAGGATGACGGTCCTCAAGTTCCCATTGACGACGGCCTTCGGCCACCCAGCGATGAACCCCTGGGCACTGAAGGAACTGCGCTAACCCAGGGGACGAATCTCCTTTACACCACGTACTTCTACACCGCCGGAGAGGCGGTTATTCACGGCTACGAAGCCAACACTGAAGTGCGGATCGTGAGCGTCGAGCAGGGGGGCACCGTGTGGACCGGTACGGTTGGACGCGGCGAGACCGAACTCGTCCCCACCGGGCAGGGTGTCTTTGCCTTCTTGTCGAACAAAAAGGCCTCGATCCTGGTGGGTACGCCCTCGAGTTGCACCGTGGTTGGTTACTGGCTGCGCGACCAAGACGGCCACTATCGATCGGACCACTTTTTTGGACAGCTCCCCTCGTCAACGGGTTTTGACGATGACCGCGTCATCGTCTGGGCCTGGGATCCTGCGGATGTTGTTATAACCGACATTACGACCGACACAGAGGTGGCTCGGGTGAGCCTCCAGGCTGGTGAGCGCTTCGAACTCGACCACTCCAGGCTCAGCGCGATGAACAATCACGTGCTGGAGTTCACCGCGTCGGCGCCGAACATTGAGGTCCAGGTCTATTATGATGAGGGCTTTGCGGTCCCCGGTCGCGATGGAAGAGCCTCGGGCCGCGAGTTCATGACATACGTCGGCAGAACGACCGAGGGCGTCAACGACTTGTTACTCGTCTCATATTTCGGTCCGGCCCAGGTCAGAGTCGAGGACCTCAACAGTGACGAAGTCATCTTCGAAGGCGAAGTCGGACGCGAGCAAGTTCACGCGCTGACACTGACCTCACGGCATGTCCGAATCACGTCGGATATCGAAATAGCGGCTTACGTCGCACCATATGCTCACTATGGGGCCGGCTATGCAGAGCATCACTTCAGTTTGGGAGCCGAGGGCACCGGTATTGAAACCAACTTCCTCATTCCCACGCCGGGAGAACTCTGGTTGTTCTCATACTTCGATGGCACCCAGGTAAACGTAACCAACATCGATACGGGTGAAGAGGTCTTCAGCGGTGTGCTAGCTGCGGGCAACGTTCAAGGACTCAATCCCGGCCACGGCTTCTTTCACGTGACCAGCACCCGCGGGATATCTGTGCAGGGTGGCGCCATGGCTTGCGGCGCGGAGTATTCGCCCTCAGCGGGCCTCTTCCAAGTCGACGAGGCGCTCCTTGCGGTGGTCATGGACATCCGACAACAACGTGCCGAGGCGGCGGCCCGTGACGGCCGAGTCCTGAGCGAGGCAGAGGCTAGCGCCCCAATGAGCGACGATGAGCTGCAGGAAGCCGTGCGCAGAGTTCAAGCTGAGACGGGAAGCTCCAGCTATGGGGAAGCCGAGGTGCTGGAACGCCTCGAGAGCATGGAGACAGAGTAGTCTCACCCCCTCATCCGCCTCCGTTCACCTCATCCCGGCCGAGTTTTCCAAGTACGAACTAGTCCTCGGTTTCGTAATTATCTCGACGCCGCCCGACAGTTTCGGTAATTTTGCGTCAATCATCTACTAAACCAGTCCCGGTGGTTTCGAAAGAGAGGATCGGTATGACATCGCACATCGGTTGTCCAAAGTGTGGTGCGGAGCGGAACGACGCAGATAGCTGCGCCCAGTGCGGTGTTGTCTACGCCAAATTCCGGCCCTACACCCCGATCGGCAGTGGAGCCCACCCGACGGTTCGGGCCGCTACACCGGCAGGATCGCTGCCGGCCACAAAGCCGCAATCGACCAATATCTGGCTTCTGCTCTTCGCTTTGGCAGCGACAATAGTCGTCGCGATTCTGATCGAGGTCTACTTCTAGTCGGCGGTCGGGCTGACCCGAAGACCTTCGCAAAGTTGGCGAACGGCCCCAGCTTCCGTAAGAATCGATGTTATGCTCACTTCACGATTTGAGACCGCTCTAGTTTGGACTCATCAACTCCATGCGAATCAGGTTCGCAAAGGGGCCAACGTCCCGTACGTTTGCCACCTCCTCTCAGTCGCTGCCCTGGTCATAGAAGCAGGTGGAGACGAAGACGAGGCCATTGCTGGACTGTTGCATGACGCGATTGAGGACCAAGGGGGGCTCGAAACCCGCGCTGAGATTGCCCGGAGGTATGGCGAGCGTGTCGCCGAGATTGTGAGCGGGTGCAGTGATTCGCACCGGTTGCCCAAGCCGGCCTGGCGGCCGCGGAAAGAGGCCTATATCGCTCGGCTGGCCAACTCCACAGAGTCTGTGTTGCTGGTATCGGCAGCCGATAAACTCCATAACTCCCGTTCTCTCCTTTCGACCTACAAACGGATAGGGGAAGCACTGTGGAATCGTTTCAGCGGCGGTCGTGAGACGCTTTGGTACTATCGAGCGCTCGTCGATGCCTATGTGAAAACGAACCCAGCGGGGGGACGGGCCTGGTTGGTGGAAGAGATAAGTGAAGTGGTCTCGGATCTCGAGCGGTTGGCTGGACGCCCCTAGTCAACCCATGATTTTGGCGGAAACCCAGACCATCAATCGCCTTGGAACGAATCGCAGCATGAACATAGCGACGCGGTTGCCGAATCCCGACACCGTGTTGCGCCGCCAGCCGAAGAGAGCTCTGATTCCAATCCGAGCACAGCGCTCCGAGCTCATCAGGGCTGGTTTTTGCCAGATCGGCAAACTGTGCCCAGCCACCTCCATGAACTCGGTCTTCGTGGCGCCGGGGCAGAGGCAACACACCCGAACTCCGGTTGGCGCCATTTCGTAGGCCAAGGCCTCTGTGAAGTTCCTCACGTAGGCCTTGCCAGCGGCATAGGTCGCGTACTTCGGCGTCGGCAGGTAGGCTCCGATCGAGGCGACGTTCATAATCCACCCCCGCCCCCGCTCTTTCATGGCTTGTCCGAAGAGGTGGCTCAGATGAGTCAGCGCGACGATGTTCAGGTGGAGCTGATCACCGAGCGTATCCCATGGTGTCTCGACGAAGTTGTCCTGGGTACCGAACCCGGCATTGTTGATCAGGACGTCGATGATTTGACCTGCACCCTCGGTCTTCTCGAAAAGCGTTGCGCTGGCACCCTGGGCGCTGAGGTCGGCCGCGACCACCTGCACTTCAACCGAGAACTTGTCGATCAAAGCGGTGGCCAACTCCTCGAGACGAGCCTCCCTGCGTGCTGTGATGACCAGGTTCATTCCCTGGGCCGCCAGTTGGCTTGCGATATCCTTTCCGATACCGCTACTGGCCCCCGTTACGAGCGCTGTCATGCCTTTCTTGTCCATGGGAGGACAATATGCCCAACTCGCGTCTAGCTCAACTCATTAGAGAAGTGGTCTGTAGCGACTACTCGGGGGGCGTCCAGCCTGTGTCCGTGGATTCGTCCTCGAACAGCCAGAGCCGCTGGTCAGCATCGAATGGACCCTCGAAATGGACTGTGCCTCCACCCGGGAAATCGACCTCGATTGAGTCAACCTCGGTGATTGCACCGAGACCGAAGTGGAGCGTTGCGGAATCTTGATCGCCCTGGCCCGAACCACCAGATACGTGACGAATGAAGAGGTCATCACCTGATTGAACACGAACCGTCGCTCCAATCGCCCACCGATTGCTGTCGACGTTGCCGATGGCCCGAACTTGCAGCCAGTGCGCCTCGTCTTCGGGTTCCCATTGGTTGGTGTACAGCGCATCACGGGTTGAGAAATCTACGTCACCGTCGTTGTCGTAGTCGGCGCTCGCCATACCCCAGCCGTTTGTCGCCTCGATGCCAGCATGGAGGACATCCAGTTCGAAGGTCCCGTCACCGTTACCCCAATAGAAATCCGTCGGCCTTCCGTCGTATACAGCGCTGAGTACGAGATCGAGCGCTCCATCGCTGTCGAAGTCGGCCAGCACGGGTACGGAGTGCGTCTCTTGATATCGCAGCCCCGCGGCACCAGCCGGGTAGGTCCAGTCGCCTTGAATATCCTCGAACCCACCGCGATGTCGCTGGAGTAGGACCCTCGTCTTATCCGAAAAACGGAAGAAACGGGGATGGGCCAAGTTGGCTTGAATTTGGTCGAAATCTCCGTCTCCGTCGAGGTCACCCCAGGCCGCTGCGATCGTGTGTCCAAAGTAGGTTCGTCCGCCGTAGCGGGCCGGCTGTCCCTGTAGATTCTCGTCTTCAGCTTTCTCGCGGACGGTCCCGTCACCCTGATTAACGAAGAGCGCGTTGGCCTGAAGGACGTAGGTGTTCACGAACACGTCGACGTCGCCGTCCTGATCGTAATCAATGGGAGTCACCCCTCTGGAGGCATTTCCATAGCTGGCGAAACCGCGGTCGACGCTCCAGTCGCTGAACACGCCATCTCCCTCGTTGTGCCACACGGCGTCGACGTAATAGGTGTAGTTGGCCCAACAGATCATGTTTGCGAGATAGATATCGAGCAGGCCGTCGTTGTCGATGTCCCACCAAGCCGCGGCAGGGGTTGGCGTCCTCGTGTTCTCCACGTCCTCGCAGTTGTTATAGGTTTGGGTATCGGTGAGGCCTGCCGTCTCCGTCACATCCTCGAATGTGCCGTCGCACAAACTGTGAAACAGTCTCTCGCTAGCGCGGTGGGATTCACTGAAAGTCAGCATGTCTAAGCAACCGTCGTTGTCATAGTCTCCCCACACGCCGCCGCTGCCGTAGGCCAGGCCGGCTGCGGCACTGACATCAATGAAGGACCCGTCGCCCTGGTTCTGCCAGAGCTGGCCGGCCGAAAAGAGGTCGTCATCCCCGTCGTTGTCGTAGTCGCCCCAACTCGAACGATTGCGGGGCACAACTCCGTCCTGCGCGGAGAACACCGTGTGTTCGATCGGGTCGTCTGGAGTCCAGAGGAGCCTGACCCGAAAATCGTAGGGAATCGAAAAGGACGTCCCGTTGAACTGGGCAGCGGCCTGCACGCTGGGCATATTGATGGCAGAGTGACAGTCGCCGAATATTGCGCAGTCGCCCTCTCCCTCAACGGTTTGATCCAACATCCAAACAGGCGAGCCAATCGTCTCGCGCCAGTGGGCCACATACACCAGACCGGGTTGTTCGACTCGGTGCGGCTCCGAGAGCTGGTAAGTGGTCCAACCCTCCGTGTCGGAGTGCTCGCAGGCGGCCCCTTCCCAGTAAGCCTCGTACTGCCAAAAATCGAACCCGTTGTGGCCAAAGTCGGGAAACAGACCAGCAGGAATTGTGAGTTTGTCCTCTTCCGTGTCGGCCCATTCCACCGAAAACCCGTGGACCGTGCCCGATGTTGGCAGATTGAAGCCGATCGCCTCCCACAACGGTGTATCGGCGACTACCGTGTCGGCGATCGTCCACCCGGCGTCGTTGATGGTGAACACCCCCTCCCCGTCCGCCAATAGGACCTCCTCGTAGTCGCCGGGTAAGTCACACGTGGGGACGCTTACGTCCTCCGTCTGGACAGTTTCCTCGACCGCGTCGGCCTGCGCTTGATCGCTCGCACTATCTGAAGAATCAGCCTCGTCTAGCTCGGCGTCGAGCGTCGGACTCGTATCGGTTGGGTTCGATTCCTGGCCCGAGTCTTCGGAACAGGCAGACAACGCCGCGCTCGCAACTGTGGCGAGGGCGACTACAACTGTTGAAATTTTCACTTTTTCTCCCGCCTCCTGAAACGGCCCGCAATGTATGTTGACCGTTGGGTTGTGGGCAAGTGCGAAATTTCCTTCTATTATGTGTCCCGTTCCAGACTGTTATGATGTGGCAGTTGGACGTGCGGGGGGACGTGTGAAGCCCGACAAGGTCACATATATCAAGTGTCCTCACTGCGGGGAGCAAACTCCTGCGGTGGAGCGTTGCCTTCGTTGCAACGAGGACTTTGTGCTCGCGGGCCTCGATCAGACGGACTCCTATCGAGCAACTGATATCCTCGAGAGCACACGCAGGTACAACACACTCCCGGGCGAGGCCTACTCCGACAAGTACCAGGCCATCATCCCCAAAGACGACCTCGAAGACGTGGTCTTCACGGGCAGCGAACCCGAGGCAGTTTTCGAAGAGGAGCTGGCAAAAGCGGTCGATGCACCCGAAGGGGAGGATCCAGAGACAGTCGACGAGGAATCGACAGAAGTTGTTCCAGAAGAGCCAAATGGCGACCGGTCTCACGCACACCGCAGTGAAGATCCCAAGGCTCCCTCACTTGCATCAATCTCCGAGGAAGAAGTCGTTGTCTTTCGGCCGGAGCGCGAAACAGACTCTCACGGGGCGATTGATCCGGACTTGGCACAGGCGCTGGCGGATGTGATTGAGGCCAAGTCGACTGAAGTCGAGGCTCGGGCCGAGGACGCCCTGTTGGCCTCAACCAAGGCGCTCACGGAGCGGAGAGCAAAGACCGCCATCACCGATGCGGTCGAGGAAATGGGCAAGCCCGCATCGAAGTTTGGCGGGCCGGCTGGGAAGAAACGAATCTACTCGATCTTGGCGGTGGTCGCGGTGATGGTACTCGCTGTGGTGTTACTGCTTCAGTACATGACACCGGAGATGGAGCAATCCGAGGATGAGCCACCCTTGGGCGATATTCCAGGGTTCTACTTTGTTTCTGATTGAGAACTCGGCGACAAAATCTGTCCGACCGAGTGGCTAGGGGCTTTCCATCATCTCACACACCGTTTCGACCCCGAGTTGACATGCTCGGTGAAAGACGCGCACGGCTGCGTTGGCGTCCTGCTCAACGCCGAGTCCACGGGTGTAGAGTTCACCCAGATAGACGCAGGCGTACCCGTAGCCCTCGGCGCACTGCGCTTCGAAGAGAACCGCAGCTCGCGACGCGGGACCACCTTGTTCCAACAGCAACAATAGTTGGTACCAATTGAAACACCCCAACTCATTCCCCGCTGCACAGCTTTGCTCGAACAATTCACCGGCGCGGGTCTGATCCTGAGGGAGATCGGCCTCACCGGCGGCAAATAGGCTGCCCAGATTGACACATCCGAGAGCCGAGCCGCCGTCGCAGGCTTGCGTGTACAATACGGCGGCTCGAGGCGGGTCGGCAGTTACTCCCTCGCCCGTGTGATAGAGCGCTCCCATCCAAGCACATGCTTCCCAAAAGCCCCCCGAACAAGCTTGTTGGTAGAGGGTTATCGCTCGGCCGATGTTCTGGGTCACGCCGGTTCCCCTCTCGTAGAGGGAGCCGAGATCAGCACAAGCCTGCATACTGCCCGCATTGCAGGACCGGGTATACAGCTCGTGCGCCAATGCGAGATCGGCGTCGGCGCCTTCCCCGTGTTGGTACACTGCGGCGAGATTCAGACAGCCGGCACTATCGCCCGAGTCGCAGGCTTCGCGAAAAAGTGTAATCGCCCGGTTCTGGTTCTGGTCAGCACCGTCGCCGCGCAACAGGAGAAGACCCAGGTTGACACACGCGCTCTGGGAGCCCACCTCACAGGCTTGGCCGTACAGGGCTGCGGAGCGGGTGGTGTCTCGTTCCACACCA
>CAZDBH010000318.1:0-10157 GCA_964503485.1 uncultured Bradymonadales bacterium
GTCTGGAGTAGGCTCAGAGAGGCCCCTTCGGGCGACGGTCCCCGCGCTGTGGCCAATGATCAAAAGGAGGGCCTCCAGTGACTGACCAGGGTTCATTGCGCACAGCCGCCTTGGCGAGCGGTACGCTGCTTTTCGCCGTCGGCCTCGCGGTCTTTTTTCGGCTGGTAACGAAAGACGATTCAATCGATCGACCGATCATTATGCTCGAAGGCCTTCAACTGGCGATCGCCGGTGTTGTTGTGTGGGCGGTCGCACTCTCCTTACTCAGCGACGGCTTCAAATGGGTGGGGTACGCCAAGGTGGCCCTTTTCGTCTTGGCGGGTATCAGTTGTCTGCTCGCTTTCGGGTATTTCGGTGAAACCGAGCGCTGGCACGCCGTCGGTGACCGATTGCTGGTCCTCTCCGCCATGTTAACTGCGGCCGGCATGACCGCCCGTCCCTTCCATTCGGTCTCATCGACCCACAAACTGGCGGTCGGAGCAGCGGCAGTCATTGCACTCCTCTTCCTCGGCTATGGGGTGATCTCTGACGGTACCTCGGTCTCTAGCACAGTGATACCAGCGGCGATTGTCCTGGCCGGAGCGGCAAGCCGCGGAGTGGGCCCGTAATCTGGTCGCAAAACACAATCAAGTAATGGATGTGAATTCAGCCGGACGATCCAAAAAAAGCCGGTACCCAAGTTGATTCAGGCCTGCGGCAGACGAGGTGACCGCTTACTCCTGACGATAGGCGACCCGTGGCACGCTACCTCTGACCACTCTTAGGGCCCCAATAGCTGAGTCCGTTCGCTGTTGGTGACGTCCTCGATCTGGAATCCGTCTGGCACGGGACCAACTGGTTCCAGGGTCGGAAGGTCCAGTTGGACCCAGCCGGCGGCAGATACGAGCATAACTTGGTCATCCACAATTGGCATCCTCTCGACCACAGTGCCCGAGGCACAAACGGCCCGTTCGACCGCTCCACCCGAACTCGACAAAACGGTGAGTCGCGTGTGGCTAAAATCGGGGCAGCCCCACTCGTCGTTCATGACCACGTGATGCTCCAGGCCGTAAATGCGGTTTATCCCCCCCACGACGTCAAACTCACTCACCCACGAGACCTCTTCAGCATCGAGATCAATCCAGGCGATCCGAACTACCAGAGTTGACGCCTGCTCATCCCAGACGAGGTGCGGGAACTGGCTGGGAAGCTCCTGTCGAGGCGCCCGAAGCGGACCCAATACCGCAGGCATGAGTCGCTCGCGGTTGTTTGCCCAGCCAATGGTTTCGAGTTCAAATGGGTAGTCAACGGCCATCGTCTCGAGATCGAGGCGGCACCACTGGCCCCGTTCTCCGTCCATCCCGGCATTGGTCGATTGTTCGATACCGGTATCGCAGTTGGTGATGTGAATCGACTGACCGTACCTGGCACAGTCGGCGCCCTGGGCCAACTTCAGCTCGGGGACCTCGACCAAAAAGTACTCGCCATCACGAGTTTCCGTAATCGTGCTCACTCCGCTGTCGTTAGTCCAGAGCAAATCCTGATCGGTGAAACACGCCTGATGGAGTTCAGGGACTACTCTCGCTTCGCCCGTAGCGATATCAACATGGTACATGCCCTGACTGCCGACCGCGGCGATGAGCAAGGGCGGTCCGACCACACGAAGTTGCAACAGATCATCTTGAGGTGGGAAGGCAATGGACCAGTGTTGGTCTCCCGTCGAAAGGTCCACCCGGATGAGCTGCCCAACCCGCCCCCAGACCAAAACGAAACCTGCCTCGCCACTTTCAACGTGGGCAATACGGCCCATGGGCGTTGAATCGACACGCCACAAGACCTCTCCCGTGTCAGCCGAGAATCTGGTCAGGGTTCCGTCATCGTCATGATAAAGCACAACCTCATTTTGCCCCCACAGCACCGAGTCGTATCCCACGACCAAGTCCTGTTCCCAAAGTGGTTCGCCATCTCGAGAGACGAGGCTCAGGGAACCCTCCAATTCGAGTTCGGGACCCCAATCGCCTTCACGAACCTGAAGAACCAGAGCGGTTTCTGACCCGAGCGGAACAAGTTGCCAGACGTCCATCTCGGGCTGGGTCATGAACCAGACCGTCGCACCGACACCGAAGCCAAGGGCGAGCACTATAAATGCCGTTACTTTGATTCGCATATGGCCCTCCCATTGTCGATCGCCCTACTTCCCGACTTTATCTTTGGGAGCAGGAGCGATATTCACGGAAACGTCGAACATAGACGCCGTCTATCGCAGGTATACACACAAAGTATGCTGATCGACCACGAAGAATTGCTAAGCTTTCCAAGTATTTCGGCCGTGGAGCTAGCAAAATGATGCATATTGACCGTTACATTAGTGCTGCGTTGTTAACCGTATTCCTGGGCTGTTCCGACACACCGAGAGGAGCAAGCCTATATTTGGACGGGAATGTGAGCGTGTCAGACGCTTCAGTCGGCTCCGATCGGGACCGCCAAGCGACTGACGCAGACCTCGGGGGCGAGCTCGGGGTGTTGGACACGTCGACGGTGGACATGCAACCGGACTCCGATTTAGACCTCGAAGTCACGGAGGCCATTACTTGGAGCCATGGACTTCTCGAAGAGACCGACGAGGTTCTGGGCGGCCTCTCACTAGCAATTGACCACCGCGACCGCCTGCATGTCAGTTTCATTGGTGGCTCCAGTCGCCATCTCTTCTATGGAAGTGGAGCGGGCTCGGAATGGATGGTGGAAGATACCGAAAGAGGCGCCCGCTGTTGCACACCGGGCGGTACCGCGATTGGAGTCGATTCCCAGGCATCGCCTACGATTGCGGTGAATGCTGGCGGCATTCGTGTTGTCCAGCAAGTCGAAGGCGAGTGGAGTTGGGAGACAGCCTATTCGTGGGTTGGGAACAACGACTTCTACGGGTCCATAGCGCACGTTGGGGATTCGCCGCGAGTTGTCTATCGCCTGGCCAATCTCGGCGTCTTGTCTCCGATGGCCGATGGGTCCGCCAGTGACGGTTGGGAGCAAGAACTGATCGACGGGCATAGCCTAATTGGCTATCACAACTCAGTCGCAACGGACGCCGCAGGCAACCTACACGTCAGCTACAGCGAAGTACCCACACCTCACGTCGAAGCCAACGGTGCAATCAACTACGGCGACAACGCGCTCCACTACGCAACAAACACGACCGGAGAGTGGACGACCGAGGCGATCGACGACACAGATCGACCCGAGGGCGGTACCGCGCTGGGCGTGAGTCGGAGCGACCAGGCGTCTGAAGCCGTGGTCATCCTGTACTACGCTTCCGACGCCGAGAAACTGCGCTACGTGTCGGGGCGGTCTGGCGAGTGGAGCGAACCTGAAGTTGTGGCCAGCACCGGCACGGGCAGAAACCCCAATCTTGCCATCTCTTCTGACGGCGCGGTTCACGCCGTCTTCGAGACTGTCAGTGGTGGTCTGGGATACGCCCACAACAGGGGTGGAGCATGGCAAGTTGTCGAGCTTCCCGACACATTGGGAAGTCAGCCAGAAATCCAGTTGGATTCCACAGGGGAGGTGCACATCGTTTACTTGGGGCGCGAGTCCACTTCGGTTAGATACGCGTCGAGTCGGACGTTCTAGATCGAATGACTGCCGCCTCTCACTCCGCGCTCTCAGCCATCTCGAAGGTCAAAGTCGCGTCCCGCAGGTCGCTGTGTCGCAGATATCCACTTTCGATGGGTTCACCGTTTAGCAAGACCGACCTGACGTAGCGGTTCTCCACACTCGCTCCTGGCGCCTCGATAGTCAGGGTCGAGTCATCCCCCATATCGACTTCTGCGATTTGTACAAGCGGGGTACCGAGTGCGTAGATATCACTGCCCGCCACCGGGAAGATGCCCAGCGCGCTGAAGAGGTACCAAGACGACATGGTTCCCCCGTCGTCGTTTCCCGGTAGACCATCGGGACCATCACCGTAGATTCGAGTTTGAATCTCCCGAACCCAGTAGGCGAGCCGGTCGTAGCGACCGGCTTCGTGGAAGAGGTAGGCGGCGTGAATGGTGGGCTCGTTGCCGTGCCAGTAGAAGTCGTCGGGAAGCAAGGTGTCGATAGGACCGGAGCCTCCCAACGCACTCTGATCAAAGAACATCTCCAGCGCTTCTTCGAGGCCGGACTCACCCCCCAACAGACTGGCAAAGTCCGCACCTTCGTGAAAGGCATAGAATCGCCAGTGCCAAGCCGTGCCTTCGGTGTAGCTCCCAGAACCCATCTCGACTTCGGTGACCGGCCTGCTCAGATTCCACTCACCGTCCGCAGTCCGGGGACGAAAAAAACCAGATTCTTCGTGAAAGAGGTTTCGGTAGCTGCGACCGCGCTCCCTGAGCTCGTCCTCTTCGGGCCGCTCGAGGAACTCGGCTAGATTGGCCAGCGACCAGTCCGCCCAGGCGTACTCCAGGGTTCGCGACACAGAATTGCCGTGATGGTCGTCAGCGACATAACCCAACTCGAGATAGTCCTCCGAACCGCCCCGCATCTGGGGTTGAGAGGCCAGCAGACCATCGAGCGCGGCCTCATAATCGACGCCGTCGATTCCCTTCAAGGCACTCCCGGCAAAGAGCATATCAGCGCTGGTGCCGATCATACCGCCGGTGTAGCTGATCGCTGCCGGCCAACGTGGGTATTTGCCACCCTGCTCGTACATTCTGACAAGTGACAGCAAACAATCCCGTTGGGCTTCTGGATCGACAAGAGTGAGCCAAGGGTGAAGGGTGCGGAAGGTATCCCACAGCGACAAGTCCGTGTAATAGGCGTGGCCCGACCCCTCGTGGACCGCTCCATCGAGCCCACGATAGCGGCCATCCACGCCGTCGAGCTGAGTTGGCATCCGGTAGGTATTATACAGTGCGGTGTAGAACATCCGGGCCGTGGATTCGTCGGCTCCGCCGATCCGCACTCGTCCCATCTTCTCCCGCCACAGCGCTTCCGTGTCTTCTCGTACAGTCTCGAGTGTGCGCCCATCTATCTCTTCGAGCCGGTTCGCGGTGGCCTGCTCGACGTCGACGAATGAGATGCCGACCCGAAGAAGAACAGGCTCGCTCGGCGCTGTTTCCCATGAAAACACGCCGCCCGAGACGAGGCCACCGGCCGAGCTGGCCGACTCGTACAGGCCTTCAGAGTCCCAGACTGTAGTCGATTCGGCATTCGGTTCCAGTGTCGCAGAGAAGTAGACGGTAAAGGGCTGGCTACGCCCCGTATAACTTCCCCCGTAGGTTACCCAGCCCTGCGCGCCTTCATTCGTCATCTCCAACCAGGAAGCGTGAACCGTGCCGCCCGACACGGCTGCGGTGACATCGATTGTGAGGTGTGCGGGGTCGTCCCCGACGAACTCGTAGCTGTGAATGCCGGCTCGTGTGCTTGCAGCCAGCTGGACGATTACGTCCACGTCGGGCAAGTCCACCGAGTAGTAACCTGGCGAGGCGCTCTCGGACTCCTTGTCCCAGGCCGTCCACCAACTTCCCGGCTGACCCGAATCCAAATCTCGTAGAGGCAGCACCCGGACGTTCCCGTAGTCCGCTACGCCAGTTCCGATGAAGTGCGTATGACTGAACCCGCGAACTGCGTCGTCGTCGTAGTGGTAGCCACTGAAATGCATAAATGGCAGGTGCGTACCGCTCAGCGTCGAGTCGGGCCCGAGTTTGACCAACCCAAACGGGGCTTGCGCAGCAGGTGTCAGAGCGGCGTATCCGAAGCCGAGCCCGCCGGTGCCGATGAACGGGTCGACCGCTGACATGGCCTCATCCAGCGTCATCATCACCAGCGGCGACACACCATCGTCGTGGACGAGATCGGTCGCATCCGACTCGGTCTGATCGATCTCCGGCCGGGTGTCCTCAGCACCGTCCAACTCCACAACGGTGTCGGCATCGCCTCCCGAAACATCAACGGCTGCTGAATCATCGCTGCATCCAGCCAGTGCAAGGGAGAGAAAGAGTGCGCTCTGGAACATGACTTTCATGCCGCGACTATAGATCAGCTGGAGCGACATTGGCACCTGCACAGATGGAGATTTGAGGAGTGCCCAGAATGAGTGCTTCAGTTTGACAGCGCGACGAATGAAACGCATAGTCATCTTACAACAGCGACAGAGGATTCGTGTGAACGCTTCTGTGCCACCGAGCACCGAGGGTTCCAACGACCGAACAGTACAGCACATCGGGCGCGCGATGGCGACAACAGTCGCGGTCGCGACGACGTACTACGCACTCGGGCGCTTGGCCCTCGTACTTGCGATACCACCAGGCTATGCGGCTGCCGTATGGCCTGCCGCAGGTATCGGTTTGGTCGCGACGCTCGTCCTCGGCCGATGGGCCCTCCCAGGCGTGTTCCTCGGTTCCTTGTTCGTCAACCTAGGTGTGTCCTACGACGGATCCAGCCTCACCACGATCGTCCAGTCCCTCATGATAGCCGGAGGCCCGGCGTCGGGTGCGGCGCTTCAGGCAGCCTTTGGCGCATTCGTGCTGCGACGTTCTTCTGCCTACCCAGCCCCTCTGGACGACGAGCGCTCCGCACTGCGATTTGTTCTCCTGTCCGGGCCAGTGAGCTGCGTCGTGAGCCCAACGCTGGGTGTCGGCAGCCTCCTGCTCTGGGGCATTATTCCGACGGCAGAGGCCGGCTATACTTGGTTCACTTGGTACATCGGCGACACAATCGGCGTGGCAACGCTGGCACCGCTCCTCCTGATTGTTGTCGGCAAGCCGCGCGAAACCTGGCGCTCGCGCCGCGTTACGGTGGGTGTACCCATGATGGTGCTGCTGGCCAGCATCGTGGCCACCGTTTACCTGGTCGGAAACGCCGAGCAATCACGAGTACAGACAGATTTTCAACGCGACAGCGAAGGCGTAGCCCACGTGCTTCAAACTCGGTTGGAGTTGAACATCGAAGCCACGCAAACCGGGGCCAGTCTATTCGAAGCGCAACCCAGTACCGATCGCGAACGGTTTCGGACGTTCGCCGAACCCACCCTAGCTCGCCACACAGGAATCCAGGCCATCGAATGGTGTCCGAGAGTCCCCGAGTCACAGCGCGCCCGGTTCGAGGAGTTGGCCCGGCGGGATGGGATGCAGGACTTCCATTTCACCGAACGGCTATCTGACGGGACTATGAGGCGTGCAGCCACTCGTGCCGAGTATTACCCGGTGTACTACCTCGAGCCGCTGGCTGGGAACGAAGAGGCGGTTGGCTACGATCTAGGCTCCAATCCCAACCGAAGAGAGGTCCTGGAGGAGGCCGTCCGAACCGCCACACCACTCGCCACCGGACGCATTCGACTTGTCCAGGAAGAAGGGCAGCAACATGGTGTCGTTGTGTTCGCCCCCGCCTATGACCGGATCGACTCGCCTGCTCCCAATCTCCTCGGTTTCGTGGTCACGGTCTTTCGGATGGGAGAGTTGGTTTCAGATGCGCTGAGTCGGACCAACGACAACGGCGTGCGCCTCTGGGTCTCGGACATGTCCGCGCCCGTTGGCGAGCGTCTACTCTACGGCGAGGACGACATGCCCGAGGACGGCTTGGCGAGGGGGATCGGTTGGACAGCAGATCACGTCTTCGCCGGCAGGCGCTGGCGCTTCCACTTTGTCCCAACAGAAGCCTATCTAAAGGACCAGCGCTCTTGGGGCCCATGGGGTCTGCTTGCAGGCGAGCTCTCTTTCTCGCTCATGCTCACTATCTTTCTCCTCGGCATGACTGGTCGCGCCGCCAGAGTTGATCTGCTCGTCGAACGCCGCACAGAAGAGTTGGCCGACCTGGTGACTCGTGAGCGGACCGTTGTCGAGACGGTGGCCGAGGGGATCCTGACACTCGACAGCGGAGGCCGCATCCGATCGATGAACCCGGCGGCACAAGACACATTCCAATTCACCGACCAGGAAATGCTCGAGCACCCCTTCGTTGCGCTACTCGGCGGACACATCACCTGGGAGTGGCTGTTGGTCGAGTGCGAAGTGAGCGGGCGGGTCGAGCTGACAGTCGTTCGCCGCGATGGGTCAGAGGTTCCCGTCGAAATCTCCCTGACCCCGATGAGGCTGGGCGAGTCGCAAGCCTATACGGCCCTGACGCGAGATATCAGTCAACGGAAGGCGATCGATCGGCTCAAGGACGAGTTCCTCGCCACGGTATCCCACGAGCTGCGGACACCGCTGACCTCGATCCTCGGCTCGCTCGGTCTATTGGACGGCGGAGTGGTGGGAGACCTTCCCAAACAGGCCCGCGAGCTAGTCTCCCTCGCCCTCTCCAACTCAAAGTCTCTCAAGCGTCTGGTGGACGACCTGCTCGATATGGAAACGGTCCAATCCGGTCGACTCGAACTCAAGCTGGACGAGGTTGTCCCATCTGACGTCGTGAATCGAACCTTAGACACCATGAGCGGCATGGCAGCTCAAGCTTGTATCTCAGTACGGCAGCGGGGCGATTTCGAGACAGTTGTTCGCGGCGACCGCGACAGGATGGTGCAGATTCTATGCAACCTCGTGTCGAACGCGATCAAGTTTTCGCCCAACGCCGAATACGTCGAAGTGTCTTGGTATCCCGCCGATGACCACGGGTGGGTCCGTTTCGCCGTCAGCGACGACGGACCCGGCATCGCGAAGGACGAGCAACACCTCCTATTCGAGCCCTTTCAGCAGCTGGACCAGTCCACAACCCGCAGCCAAAACGGGACCGGGCTTGGCCTCGCGATCTCGAAACAACTCGTCGAAATGCACGGAGGGCGAATAGGTGTTCAAAGCGCGCCCGGGGAAGGTGCCACCTTCTGGTTCGAGCTGCCTACCTCCATCGATCAATCTACGCGACTTTGACCGGGTCTCTTCCCCGGCCGCCATACCTCCTCGGCCCCCAATAGAAACCTAAGTCAATCTAAGTTGGTCTGACCGCTACGGCCGTGTTTTTTCTCACCCTCGAAAGAGACTCACCGCCTCGTCAGCGGTGGCTCAACGGCGTTGCAGCTGAACCAAGGGAGTCAAAATGAACAGAAAGGCAAATCAAACTCAGACAGGAAGATTACGCGACCTGTTTGACCGCCGTCTGATTCGCTCGCACTACTTCGCCGAGATTGTGTGGTGCACCCTGCTGGGGCTAGCGGGCACCGTCGGTGTCGTTCTGCACGGCATGAACACATTCACGGGTCCAAGTCTCTGGAGCACAGGACACACCCTCGTATTCGCGCTTGGGTTGGTTTTCTCGGGGTTGGCGATCTGGTTGTGTTTCGGAGCGGTGCCGAAGTTCGTCAAAACACTCGAATCGAGGCCGGACGAGGTGGTCTGGCTGTACGGAAGAGTCAGTCGTCGAATGAGTGATAGCCGAACCCATTCTCAAGGTATCCTGATGGGCCTGATCGACGGCACAAAGCTACGCTTCAATGCGCAGAAGGGAAAGGAACAGCAGCGGTTGCTCGGACACCTGAGTCGAAACAGGCTACTCGCACGGGTGCACCATGGTTACAGTGCCCATTGGGAGGAGCGGTTCCGCAATGACCCCAAGTCGTTGCTCAAGAGACACTGACCAGTTGCCTTCGGGCAGGATGCTCTCCATACTCCGACAACTCTTGCTCCACATATGAACACTAACGATTGAATCGCTGGGGAATCCGATTGAACACACATCGCCTGTTACTGTGTCTCACGTCTCTTCTGGCCGTTGCATGCGGGGACGATGGTCAGAGCGCCGACCCGACCGACGCGGGCGCAGAGGCCGAAATCCGCACAGAGTGCGCCTTGGACTGCGATGGGAACGGTCAATGCACCCTGGAAAGCGGCGTCCCAAGTTGCGACTGCGACGCAGGCTACGAGTTCCAAGGCCTGACGTGCGTTGCTTCTGAGGAATCGGCAACGCCTCCAGATGACTTCTCATGCCCAGCGCCGGGCGACCTGTCGACCGCCGCGGCCGCCCGCTTCGCGTCTCAGGGCTGGTCGTACAGCCGCAACAACCGTTCCTGTGAAGCGGCAGGTGGGACTGATATCTACCGATTCGGCACGAACGGCGTCCTTACACGGCACCACCAATCCAGCGGAGCAGTCGAGGGAGGTACGTTGATCTACGGGTGCTGGACACTTGTGAGCGAGACAGACGAGACAATCGCGTTAGCTTGGGACCACGCAGAGGGCAGCATTTTCAACTGTGGGGACATCGGTGGTCTACAGGAC
>CAZDBH010000319.1:0-9414 GCA_964503485.1 uncultured Bradymonadales bacterium
GGGCGGGGCCGACGACGACGCGGGAGAGATCGTTCCGCCGCCGCCACGGGACGACACGTTCGATTGCACGAGCGCGACGCCCGTGGCGACGGATGCGCCGATCGAAGCGTCGCCCAACACGTGGACGTGGGTCGGGTTCGACGACGCGCTGTGTCTGAACGGCAGCTCCACCGGCATCGGCGTCAACATCGACCCCGACTCAGACAACTTCGGGCGAGGCCAGGGAATGTCGTGGTTCATGACGAACGGCCGAAAGAACTTCATTTGCCACAACTGGTTGTCGATACGCTCGAGCTGGAATTCTCCCCTCGAACACGACACCACCTATGCCGTGTTCCTGACCACGGCCGTCAGTGCGAGCAGCGACGGCGTCGCCCCGGTCCAGGACAGTGATTTCGCTGCCATGTTGGCTGAGTCTGCCCCGGACGATGAGCGAATCGCGTCGGCTTGGGAGCTTTACGCACCGTTTAGGGCCTACCTCGAGACGGAGAACATCTCGACATCGAGCATCGCTGGCGCCACCGTGTTCACGACCATGGATCCAGACGCCGAAATGCCCGCAGTCAGGGAGGCGATTCGCTCCAGAACCGTCGAACCCGAGCTAAATGACCTGACCCTGTGCGCTGACGGTGAGACGAGTCCCTGCGACGACGGCGTCAGCCGAGCGTGCATAAACCGAAACACAGGATTCCTCGAGGTGCACGCAACCTATCGCGCGCCGATCTATCAAGAGGGAACTCGGCCTTATCTCACGTTGGAGGACGGTGGCGGGCTCGAGTTTAACGAAAGTGGCGTCCTGCAGTCCCAGGGCGCAGAAGAGATGTGCCTCTCGATGGCCATTCCCGACGGCGAGATGCCCGAGGAGGGATGGCCGGTCATTCTCTATGCCCATGGCACGGGTGGCGACTTTCTCACTCATATCCGCAATGGCCCCGCCTCTGACCTGACCGAGTTCGCAGTTGGAGAAGAACGGGCCCGGTTTGTCGTCGTAGGCATCGACGGTGTTCAACACGGCCCGCGGCGCGGCGACTCGGTTTTGGACCCCGAGTTGCTGTTTTTCAACTTCCCCAATCCCGACGCCGCACTCGGTAACGTCCAGCAGGGCGCTGCGGACTATTTCTACCTATCGTGGCTCTTGGAAGTCGCCGAAATCACTTCGGGTGACTCCCCCACGGGCGAAGCACTCGCCTTCGACGAGTCCCAGTTCTATTTCTTCGGGCACTCCCAAGGAGCCACAGTTGGTGTGCCATTCGTTGCGAACGAGCCACTCATCAACGCGGCTGTCTTCTCTGGTGCAGGGGGTAGCCTGGTGCTTTCTCTCCTGGGCAAGACCAACCCGATCGACATCGCCTCTTCGGTCGAGCTTGTGCTCAACGACGGCAGCTTGTCCGACAATCATCCTGTGCTCAACCTACTTCAACAGTTCATTGATCCTGTCGATCCGCTCAACTACGCCAACCCAGTGTTCCGATCGCCATTTGAGGGCCACGGCCCCCGGCACGTGTTTCAGCCCTATGGTCTGAACGACACCTACACCCCGAACCGGACCCAACAGGTTCTCGGGGCGGCCATGGGGCTTCAGGTCGCCGAACCCGTCATCGAGCAGGTCTCGGGCCTGCGCGAAGTGACGCTGCCTGCTACAGGCAACCGACGGACAACAAGCATTGACGTCACGGCAGTAATGATTCAATACGAGCCCGAAGAGGATGAGGACGGACACTTCGTCTCATTCCGAGATGCTGACGCCCAGCGTCAGATTCAGGAATTCTTCGGGACCGCTCTCTTGAACGAGGTTCCGACCCTGTCGCCGTGAGAGCCAATGAGCGTCAAAACCGAACAAGCCCAACTGTTCCTCGAGCGCCTGCTCGTTTCTGAAGTCACCGATGATGCCGACGCACAGAAGTTCATTGCGGACGCGATCGCCCTGCGAGACGCGGAGACCCTGCGCCTAGCTAGCGAAGCGATCTGCGTTCATCCTCATTTGATGCATTTGACGCCCCTGTGGAGCATCGTCGAGAACAAGTCGCTCGATGAGCACCTTCGGGCAGCAGCTTTCGCAGGAATCGGCGGTTTGTTGGTCGCTTCGTGGACCGAATTGGACGAGCCAGATCCAATGGACCCGGTCGAGTTACTCGACGATGAGGGACTGGACAATCAGATCGCTCAACTACTCCGCGTCTACCGCGACAGCGACTACCCGGCAGTGGTGCGGCGCCGGGCACTCGAAGCCGCTGCCAATGTCTCGGACGACGACCAAATCAAAGCCGCCGGACTGGCCGCCTTTCAGGCCTCTGACTCGCAGTGGCGCGTGACTGGCCTCTTCGTGTTGCGCCTTGTCGATCCAGCCCAGAGCCGGAGGCACATCAACGCCGCCCTGGAGTCCGATGTCCTCGACCTGCGACTCGAAGCGATTCGGGCCCTGTCCGATTTGGATGAAGGCAAAGACTTCGACCGCCTCGCAAAGATCGTCGCAAACGGTGGCGAGGAGGCCAAAGTCGCCCTGCTCGAACTCAGCGACATCCCCGATGAACGCGCCAATCAGATCATTCTCGAGGCAGTCGAGTCTGGACCCGACGAATTGCGCGAAGAAGCGGAGGAAGCGCAGGAAATGTGGCTCGAGTCATGGGCCGGGTTTTCCGACCAGTTGATCGACGAGCTGGGCATCGACGACTGGGATTGAATGCTGCCTAGACCTTCACCTGAGTCCATTTGCCCCCATTGAACAGCTTCCACATGACGGCCGCTTGGATTCCCCTCCAAACTCCCATCGCGATGAAGATGCCCAAAAGGCCGCCATCGTAGTACCTCACGTACACGAAGATAGCGGGAAGAAAGAGTCCCCACTGCAGGCCGAGAACGACGACGGTCACACGCCGCACGTCCCCCGCCCCGATCAGAGTCTGCATGAGCACCACGCCGATCGAATCGATCGGTTGGCTGAGCCCCAAAGCCACGAGCGGTATTACCGCCGCAGCTTCAGCCGCGGGGTCGTTCATCAGTAGGCCCAACCACACTTTTGGCACCACAGCCAACACCAGACCGATGACGACAAAGGCCTTGAATGCGATTCTGAGCGTTGCCCGCGCCCAGCGAAACGCCTCCTCCGGATCCTTCTCGCCCAAGGCGTTTCCGACGAGAGTCGCCGCGGCCAGCCCAAAGCCAATCGCAGGCAGAACGCAGACCATCGCGAGGTTTATCAACGCCCCGGTGGCCGCTACCTCAGCCGTTCCGATCAGCTCTGCGATTCGGACAAAGGAGACAAATCCTGCCGAGAAGAAGATGTTTTGAATTCCTGAGGGCACCGACAGCTTCAGCACACTGGCCATGACGCCCGGGGCCTTGCACCATGGGTTGCCAAATCCGTGTTTTCCGGAGTGCTTGAGCGCCAGCAGAATATAGGTCAGGGTACCCACCCCGACGGCGATCGCCGAGGCGAGAGCGGCACCTCGAACCTCCATTCGGGGAAAGCCGAGTTTCCCATAGATCAATAGCCAATTGAGGATCACATTTGACACGTGGATTGTCAGAATGGTCCGAAGGTAGACCATCGACTTGCCGAGACCGTTCCAATACCCGCGAAACGAGAAGTTCGCAGAGACCAGTGCCACAGCGAAGAGACGAATCCGCAGATACGGCGCACCTTGCTCGACTACCTCTGGATCCGACGACAAGTAACTGAATATCTCATTGGATTTTGTGGCGAGCAGGATTCCCCAGGGCACGACAATCACCAGGGCTACGACCAGAGCCGCATGAAGCGCCATGACCGCGCCCCGATGGTCCTTCTCGCCTACTCGGCGCGCCGTAATTGCCTGAACGCCGCTGCCAAAGGCCATAAAGAAGGCGCCGGCAAGCCACACCGTCATTCCACCAAGGGTGGTCGCGGCCAACGCAGGCGACCCCAACTCGCCGACCATCGCAACGTCGATCAGGTTCAGAACGTTCTGGCTCGCCATGCCGCCGATGATCGGCATCGCTAGGGCGAGGATCGATCGCGTTCGTTGTTTGTTTGTCACTGCGTCTTGCCGTCTCACCCACCAAGCGCGGTGGAGCAGTGCAGTAGGTCAGATTTCTCCACCTTTGGAAACACTCTTGTCCGGTAACCGCTCGGAGTGGAGGGATCACAAAGGCCGTTTTCGCAACGAGTGGGGCCGACGGCCCCGGTTTCGACGGCAGTTGGACGTAGCTGGTGGGGGCATGTATAGTTTGTCAGAACGTTACAGCGTGTAATCAAGAAGCTGAATGGCCAAATCGGGCAAGAAGAGGGGGCACTCCAAAGCCGCGCGGCGGGAGGGGATCTCATCTGGCGGACTTGCTCTGACCAGCGAACTCATCGAAGGACTCCTGTCTGCGGCGGTGGAACACGCCGGCCATTCTGTGATGATCACCAATCGGCAGGCTCGGATTCTCTACGTCAATCCCGCATTCGAGGCTCAAACTGGTTACAGCAGCGAAGAAGTCGTCGGCGAGAACCCGAAGCTTCTATCGTCTGGCCAGCACGATGTTGAGTTCTACGCTCGAATGTGGGACGAGCTGGACAACGGGCGCCCATTCCACACGGTGTTCAGAAACCATCGGCGTGATGGGTCAATCTTGTTCTGGGAGCAGACAATCTCCCCTATCCTGAATAAGGACGGTGAAACCACTCACTTCGTTTCCACGGGTCGAGACATCACCCGGGAACGCCTGCTCGAAGATAAGCTGAGTTATCTCGCCGATCATGACCACTTGACCGGCTTGGCCAATCGACGAGTCTTCGAGCGTCGCCTCAAGAACCTACATGACGGAAACGCGGGGAGCAGACCCTTCGCAATGATCGTTGTCGAGCTCGATGGTTTCGGCGCTATCAATCAGCGACTCGGCCGATCCCCGGGCGATCGCACCCTGATCATTATCTCTGAGCGGCTTCGACGCGCGATACGCGACGACGATCTGGTCGTCCGTCTCGGTGGGGATGAGTTCGCGGTTCTGGCTCACAACGTCGACACCGAGGCCGTAAGGCGTATCGCCGATCGCATTCTCGAAGCCGTGCGCGAACCGATTAGCGTAGAAGGCGAGCAGATCGAGCTCACCGCCAGCATTGGAATCGCAGTTCATCCCGACCACACCAAAGGTGACGAGGTGCTGCCGGAATTGGCCGATCAAGCCATGAGACGGGCAAAGACCGTCCGAAACACCTACCGCTTTCACGACCGCGAAGCTGACGGGGCCATTCACGAACGTGCCTTCCTCAAGGCGGCCCTGCGGACCGCACTGCGAAACGACGAGTTCACGGTGGCCTATCAACCGGTTGTCGATACGGCGTCTCGGACTGTACCCAAGGTCGAAGCCCTAGTTCGGTGGAATCACCCCACCCGCGGGAACATTTCGCCCGCAGAGTTCATCCCCGTCGCCGAAGAGTCAGGATTGATATCCGAAGTTGACTGCTGGGTGTTGCAGCGCGCCGTCAGCGAGCTGGCCTCACTGATGCGCACTGGGGTCCACTTGAGCATCAATTGTGCACCCCGAACGCTGCGCGATCCGGAGCTGGCCCCCCTCTTACTCTCGACTAGCCAGTCGGCAGGGATCGCGCTTGGGACGGTCTGTCTCGAGCTGACCGAACGAACGCTCGTCGACGGCCCGAGGGCGTTCGCGATCCTCGAATACCTGTCCGAACTCGGAGTGAAGCTGTCGTTGGATGACTTTGGAACCGGGTATTCATCCCTGTCCTACCTCAAGAACTTCCCCTTTGATGAGATTAAGATCGACCGCTCTTTTGTCGCGAACCTCGAAGAACAGGAGATTCGTGGGCCGATCTTGTTGAGGGGTATGATCAACCTGATTTCTGATCTGGGCCTCGAATGCGTCGTCGAAGGCGTCGAGGCCGAATCTCAATTCAAGTGGCTCGTCGAGGAAGGCGGAACCCGCTTCCAGGGATTCTGGTTCGCCCGACCGATGCCCTGCGACGACCTGAGCGAATGGGTGCGACGCTACCACTCTTTATCGGCCTCTGGTTGCCATGGGGCCGTGAGCTAGCTAACCCGCGTTTCGAGCGATTATCAGCGAAAACCCGGACTTTTTCGGAACCTTCCCGTCCCAACTCTGTCCAACGACCTGAGCGAACGGCATAGCGATGATCAAAGCAGGTTCGAGCACCCTCACTTGAATCAGCCCCTCCGTCGCTGTGGAGGACCACTCGCTCGGGGGGCGACGCGCTCGGCCAGCGCGTCCCCCAAGCACAAGAGAGACACCACAATCGAACACCCGCTCTGCACAGCGGGTATGGGAGGAGTGCATCATGCGATCGGGCAAAGCGCTACGGGTGGCGCTTGTTTGGAACGGTACCGTCATGCAGGAACGGACATTCCTGCTTCCAAGCGAGGCCAAACGAGTAACTATTGGTGAGGACCGAAAAAACGACTTCGTGCTCGGCGGGGACAGCGTCCCCGAGAGTTTCGAGCTGTTTACGAAGCATCAGGAAGGGTATGCCCTGAATCTGCTTCCTGGAGTCGAGGGCGAGCTCGCACTCGGCGACAAGCGTGAGGACGCCGCCGATTGGGGCGGAAAGACGCTATACATCGTACCCGGCCACACAGGCCGAATTCAGATCGGCAGCGTCGCGCTACACTTCAGTTGGGTTTCGCGCAACATTCGCGCCGACCGGCGTGCCTTTTTCACCGGCTTCGACAGCCGTTTGGTGACCGCCCTCTGGTTTTCCTTTGTCGCTCAGTTCGTCATCGTGTTTGTCTCCACCCTGTTGTGGGATGACCTCCCAGAGCCGTCTGACCTGTCGCTGAACAGTCAGCTCTTGAGAATCTCTGCAGCGGCTCCACCGGCAGAAGACGTACCGGTGGCGCCGGAAGACGAGGTGAACAACGACGAATCGACGAGCGCGAGGGCCGAAGGTCCAGAAGGGACAGTCGGACCTCCCGATTCCGAGGAGCAGGAGACGATTCTGCCCGATCACGAGGGTCCCCTCCGCCCTACACTCGAGACGTCCGACCTCGGGCGGGCAATCGATCAGGCCATTGGCGTAGACGGGGCCTTATCGAGGGTCTTTACCCCCAACAATCTCCAATACGGCCAGGGCGATGATTTTGCGGTGTCAGGCGAGGGGGATGTATTGGCTCTCGGGCCGGGCAGCAGAGGAATGGGTCTGCAGGGCGGCGATCGGGGCGGCGGGGGAAACTCCTTTGGACGCGTTGGCGGCGTTGGAGAGATCGACACCGGACCGGGGCGCAGCACGTCGACGAACATCGCGCGCAGACCGCAGAGACCGGTCGTAGATGTCACACCGACAGAACGTTTCGTGGAAAACGGGTTCCTTTCTCCAGACGCCATTCAGCGTGTGGTTCGAAACCACCGGCGAGGCATCCGAGCCTGCTATGAACGCCAGCTCCTGGACTTCCAAGACCTCGAGGGGCGTGTAGTCGTTGGGTGGACCGTCGGACTCGATGGTCGAGTCACGAGACGGACTATCGAGAGCAACTCCACCGATAGTCGAGAGTTGGGCCGCTGCCTCCTGCGCGAGGTTGATCGGATGCGCTTTCCCGAGCCCGATGGGGGCCTCGTTATCGTCAGCTTCCCCTTCGTATTCGAGGTGCGCAACTAGCCCCTACCAGTTGTTCTCCCGCCCTGCACCCTCTGTGATTGCGCCTCCGGAGTTTCTGGGTATGATGCCCGTGCTCAGCTTCATGGAGGCATCACGATGGGATTCCTAGAAAAGGAAGTTGCCGGCGGTTTCACTGTTCTTCAGGTCGGTCTGGCGGTCGTCGCGTTAATCGTACTCGTCATTATTCTGAAAGCAGTCTTCGGTAGAAAACAGGAAACGGGCGCGTATATGGTCGTCGCATCCTGCGGAAAATGCGGGTGGGCCGGTGACGTCAGTAAATACAATCCTGTCTGCAAGCAGTGCGGCACGAAAATCAGCAACTGAGCTATTTCGGCGCTGCGCCTTCCTCGGCGATGATGTGAAATTCGACTCGGCGGTTTCGGGCGCGTCCTCGCTCGGTCATGTTGTTCGCGATCGGATCATCCTCGCCGAACCCCTGAGCCTCCAACCGTTCGCTTAGGTTATCTCCGGTGTAGCTGTGGCTCAGGAAATACGTCCTGACAGCTTCGGCCCGCGCCTGTGACAGTGTCTGATTGTAGGCTCTGCCCCCCAGACTGTCGGTGTGACCTTCGATTCGGACTCGAATGTCTGGGTGTTCCCTCAGCACTCGCAGAACGTCGTCAAGCACCGCCGTGCTATCAACTGTCAGGTTGGCGGTCCCCAGCTCAAAGTGGATCGCTTCGTTGATGACAATCTCGGTGGGTGTCATGACCGCGATCGCATCGAGTATCTCAGGGCAACCATCCTCGTCGGCCACACCGTCGAGGTTCTCTGGTTGCAGTGGGCATTTGTCATCATCGTCGAGGATGCCATCACCGTCATTGTCGTCATCGGGACAGCCGTCCCCATCCTCGTAGCCGTCCACGTCTTCTGCTTCGTCGGGGCATTGGTCGACCGTGTCTAGAACTGTATCCTCGTCGTTGTCTGGGTCGGGACAGCCGTTCATATCCTGGAAGCCGTCAAGGTCTTCTGGCTCCATGGGACAGTCATCGGCCGCATCCACCAAGCCATCAGAGTCGTTGTCTAGGTCTGGACAGCCGTCAGCGTCCTCGAACTCGTCGACGTCCTCTGCCTCGAAGCGACACTGATCGTCCCAACCCACGATGCCATCGGCATCAGGGTCTTCCGTCGGCGTCCTGCGATTGGGGTGATAGGCCAAACCGAGAAAGCCCCTGAACGCGGGCGTAGTCACACCCGTGAGCAGGCCTTTTCCAGCTCCGATCGTGATATCGAATTGGTCGGCGATACTGTAGCGGAACCCTACGGCTGCCTCAGCGTTTGTGCTATCGGCGTTGCCGAACATGTCGAACGATGCAGTTGAACCGACGAGCTCCGCTGCGACCGTCCAGGGCGCTTCTGCCGGGGAGACTTCAGCACCGAGCGCGTAGGTCAGTTTGTCCGAGTCGGTAAAAGCGAAGATATTGGTGTTCGGCTGGATCAGGTACCCCACCGTCAACATGATATCCACGATGTCGACAGGTACAGTTAGATGAACTCGCGGTTCCACACCGAACCCGTCAAAGCCCATATAGGCCTCTGAGTTCCCTGTTGGCAGGGTTAGGGGAACCGACACCGCAACGGCCAGCGGGAAATCGTACTGCGACAGAATCGTACCCTTTGCCTGCAGCGTTATGTTTCCGATGCCAAATGAATCAACCGCACCGAGCCCCTGTCCGGGGAACTCCCCGGTTTGGGACACGATCAATGGCGCGGTCAGTGCCAGTTCGAGATGGTGGAACAAGCCGATCGCAGCTTGCAAGTCAGTTTGAATTCGACTGTCAATTAGTGGGCGTAGGACGGAATCGTCCGCACCGCGGACGACG
>CAZDBH010000319.1:9424-10112 GCA_964503485.1 uncultured Bradymonadales bacterium
GTTTATTTTTGGGGGCGTCGGAGGTTCGGGCCCGCCCGGCGGCCGACGACCGGTTGGTTCACGTAGTGTCCGACCAGAGCGAGATGGTACTCGAAGGGTCCGAGCACCTGGGCTGAACCGCTCGAGAGCACGGTCTGACCGGCTGGGTCGAGATGAAACGGATTGCCATCGATTGATGTGTTTCTCGCGTCTGGGTGCTCGTCGGCCAACGCCACCTGTGGCGCTGCCAACAAAACACACAGCAACAAGACTCGCCGACTCACTCCCACTCTCGCCTCTCCCTGAGCATTTGGCTGCTCCGCACCAAGTTTCAACGCCGTCGTCGCGCTGTGATTACTCCGAGAATCACCATTCCCCACAATAAGAGGCCTGGCCTTCCCGTCATGGCAACCCGGCAGCCGCCTCCGGCGATGCGACCACCGTCCTCCAGCCACCCGCGCCCGTCGTCTTCTGGGTCGAGCGGGTTGCTGCGGTGGAGGCTCACTTCGATCTCGTCGAGCACACCGCCGTCATCCGCATCCAAGTCCCTGAAGTCTTGGAATCCGTCACCGTCCGTATCGACCGCTGCGGTCGATACGTCTGCGTCACCTGCCTCGTCTTCGTCAGCTATGGTGTCATCGTCGCTGTCCAAGTCGAGCGCGTCAATGATGCCGTCGCCGTCCGTGTGGGTCGGCGATGCAATGTACTG
>CAZDBH010000320.1:0-10096 GCA_964503485.1 uncultured Bradymonadales bacterium
GGCGGGTGTGAAAGCTACGAGGGATGGGACCAGTGTCAGAACCTCAACGAGAGTTCGCCGATTCAGTGCGTTCCGGGTTTCGAGGAATATCCGGCGAACTACGTTGACTGGTACCGCGCCCAACAATACTGCGAATGGGCGGGGGGCTGGTTGCCCACAGAAGAGGAGTGGGAGAAAGCGGCACGGGGAACAGACGGCCGCCCCTTTCCCTGGGGTTGGGAGTGGGGCTGTGAAAATGGCCACTTCGAGCGTGGATCCACCTACCCCCAATGCATGGACTTCGGTGGACTAGACAACTTCGCCCAACCTGTAGACAGTTACGCCGATTACCCATCGCCCTATGGCACCATCAACCAAGCCGGCAATGTGATGGAGTGGATCGACTTCAGAGAAGACCGCACCTCGGCGCCCCGCGAGACCTACGGCAAAGCCAAAGGCGGCGGATGGAAGTTCGCCGCTGATTGCGATGAAGCGCTCTGCTGCATTGGTGCCTACTCTGCTGAGGGGCGGCTGGGACCCGGGATCAGCTCTGAAGAGCACGGATTTCGGTGTGCTTTCGGCCCCATGTGATTGTCTCTCCTAGAAGCACACGCGCCGCTGGCGTAGTTACAGTTTACAGACGTCCTCAACCCGCCTAGGATTCCGATCATTCACAACCAGGGGATATCGCAATGAGGAGCCTGCTGACGGCAGTCATCCTGGCAATACTGTGTCTTTCGATCGGCTGCGGGGACGACGAGCAGAGGCCATCGACGGACGTCGCGGTCGACGATGGCACCGAAGATGCTGCAAACGACCCAGACGGGACGATTGACGCTGATAGCACGACTGATGCCGACCTGACCGATGGTCGGACCGATCCGGATGTCAGTTCAGACGCCGACGCCGATGGCGACGCCGGACCGATTTGTCCGGGATCGCCGGGCTGTGAGGAATCAACTGAAGACTGTGGCAACGGCATTGATGACGATCTGAACGGCGTGGCCGATTGCGATGACGCGGTCTGCTGTGGCGAACTGATTTGCAGTGACTCCTTTGGTTGTGTGGCATTCGAGGAAGCGTGCGACGGATCGACGGACTCAGATGGAGACGGTCTCACAGGTTGCTCAGATCCGGACTGCTGCAGCACATCGGAGTGCCTAGGTCACGATGCCTGCACAGCTCCGGTGCCGGATCCGGCCGAGGTGGCGCCCCCACTGGACCCTACGGAGCCGACTGCGTTTGTTGATGCCGTCAGCTTCATCTACAGAGGCGAAGACCCCATTCAGCGGGGGGTGCAGCCCGGTTCTCTTCCAGCAACCCAGGTGGCAGTGGTGCGGGGCAGGATCGAGGACTCGAGCGGCGGGCTGGAGGGGGTGGTCGTGACGGTATTGCACCACCCTGAGTTGGGGCTGACGGTCAGTCGAGATGATGGTTCCTACGACGTTGCAGTACCCGGCGGCCAACAGATTACCCTGGTGTACTCGGCCGACGGGTACATCCCTGCGCAACGGTCGCTCTGGGTCTATGTACAGGACTATTCCGAAGCGGCCCTCGTACGCCTCATCCCGTACGACAGCGCTGTGACTGACATAACAATGGACTCCGGGACGATTCAGGTCGCCCAGGCCTCGGAGGTGAGCGACGACGATGGTCGACGCAGGGCCACCCTCGCTTTCGCAGCGGGCACTACCGCCCAACTCGAGCTAGCTGACGGCACATCCAGAGAGATGAGTAGTCTGGCCATCCGAGCGACCGAATTCACAGTGGGAGACGATGGCCCAACTGCGATGCCCGCCGCGTTGCCCAACACCTCCGGCTATACCTATGCAGTGGAGTTGAGCGCAGACGAGGCGGTTGCAGCTGGAGCGACAAGCGTCACCATCGACCCGCCCGCATCGTTCTATCTCGAGAATTTCTTGGAGTTCCCGGTTGGGGAGGCGGTTCCCGCCGGCTACTACGACAGGGAACTGGGAAGGTGGACCGCTAGCGACAACGGGCGAATCATCGAGGTACTCGCTGTCGACGGGGGCATCGCAGACCTGGCGGTGACCGCGGAGGGCGTGTCGGCGGACAGTGCGGAGCTCGCAGAGCTGGGCATCACCGACGAGGAGCTGCGCGAATTGGCCTCTCTCTACTCTCCAGGGACGACACTCTGGCGGGTCCCAATACCCCACTTCACCCCGTGGGACTGCAATTGGCCTTATGGTCCACCGAACGACGCTGAACCGCCCAACCCACCAGGCGATCCCGAGACGGGAGATGATCGGGAAGAAGACAACCAATGCCAGGACGGATCGGTAATCGAGGTCGAAAGCCAAACCCTTCACGAGACGCTCGACGTTGTTGGAGCGCCGTTCGACCTCCACTATTCCAGCGATCGGATGCCAGGTCGTCGCACAGCAAACCGTCTCGATATCCCGGTCACGGGTTCTGGCACACTGCCGGCGAGCCTTCGCAACATCGCCGTGTTGGTGGAGGTGGCCGGAAACAGCTACCGGCGAAATTTCGTTCCAGGCCCAGACCTCGTTTGGAACTTCGAATGGGATGGATTGGACGCCTACGGACGCCCGCCACAGGGTGCGCAGCCGGTCGTGGCCAGGATTATCTACCAGTACGATGCTCAGTACTATGCGGCGCCCTCAGACTTCGCGCGCTCCTTCGCTCGCTTACCCGGTTCGGTTTCAGTTGGATCGGGAAGTTTGGTCGAGCTTCGCAGCGTCCGCAGCCAACAGTCCGTCGAGTTGGTGCGACGCTGGCGAGGAACGGTCGGTCGCGTCGACTCCCTGGGGCAAGCGCTCGGAGGATGGACTGCGACCAACCAGCACACCTACGACCCGACAGCACGCGTGCTGTACCGCGGCGACGGCCAACGCCGAAACGCCTCAGAAGTCGGCAGAATCGTGACGACCATCGCCGGCTACAACGAGAACGGCTTCAGCGGCGATGGCGGCCCCTCTCACCTCGCACAGGTCTACTTTCCCTCGGGAATGGAGGTCGCCGGTGATGGCAGCATCTACTTCGCAGACGAAGCCAACGGCCGAATTCGGAGGATAGGCCGCGACGGAATCATCACGACGGTAGCGGGTTCGGGAGTCGGGCCGATCGACGCCGATATCGGCGACGGCGGCGACGCCCTCGATGCGGTGTTCAAGGACCCGAATGACGTCGCTCTCGGCCCCGACGGATCGATATACGTCGCGGAACAAAACCGAGTGAGACGGATTGATCCTAGCGGTATTGTCACCACAGTCGCGGGCACCGGCGAGTTCGGCAGGACGGGAGACGGCGGCCTGGCCATCGAGGCAACAATTCAAGCTCCCGACGCGGTGGCCGCCGGTCCCGATGGCAGCATCTACTTCTGCAGTGGCTCGACCTTTGGGCATTGGATACGACGCGTCGGTCCCGATGGCATCATCACGACTTTTGCGGGCAGTGACCAAGACTCGATCACCGGGGACGGCGGCTTGGCGACGTTTGCCACGTTCAGGTCACCCAACGATATTGATATTGGGCCGGACGGCAGCATCTACATATCGGACTTTTATAGCGGCAGTGTGCGCCGCATAGACCCGAGCGGTACGATTCGAACCGTCGCGAGTGGGTTTACATACCCACTCAGCGTGGCGGTGGCAGCGGATGGTACTTTGTTCGTCGCAGATAACGGCAACGCCGTCATCAAACAGGTTGAGCCGAACGGCACTGTGACTGTGATTGCAGGGACGGGAACGCCCGGGTACGGGGCCGACTTCGTAACCGCAACCCAGTCAGAAATCGACCTACCCAACTCGGTTGCTGTCGGCCCAGATGGTACAGTGTTCTTCTCAGACCGCGGCGGCCCGACAGGCAGCGGGCACAATCACCGCATTCGAGCCATCTCACCCGCTCTGCCGGGATTGACGGGACAGGAGTTGGTCGTTCCGTCGCGTGACGGCGCCGAGATTTTCGTCTTCTCGGCGACCGGTCGTCACTTGACCACCGTAGACAGTTTGAACGGGTCGACCGTGGACGCTTTTGAGTACGACGCTGACGGAAACCTCATCGCTGTGACGGATGGAAGTGGGGCTCGCACACAAATCGCACGGGACGGAAGTGGGCCCACCTCGATCACTGGACCCGATGGGCATACAACCGGTCTCGGATTCGACTCGAACGGCTACTTGGATGCCGTAACCAACCCCTCGAACGAACGGACTGAACTGACCCATGGAGCCCAAGGCCTCCTGACTCTCCTACGGGAGCCGATGGGCGGTGAGCACGTCTTTAGCTACGGCTCCCTCGGCCGACTCGAGCGCGATGAATCACCCAACGGGAGCTTCACGACACTCCGCAGGACATCGTTGGGCAGCGGCCAATTTTCAGTGGTCGCCGAGTCCGCCATGAACCGACAGACAACATTCTCAGTGATAAGTGCGGTCAACGGCGTGGGAAGCCACACAACCCAGTCGCCGAGCGGGCAGCAGTCCGCCACCTCACGGCTCGCGGACGGATCAATTCGGACCACCGGCCAAGATGGGACCGTGATTCGAGTGTTAGAGCAGGCCGATCCGCGTTTCGGTCTCGCCGTTCCCCGAACTCGCGAGTTTCAATTGACCACTCCAGGCGGCCTGGATTTCCTGGTCCAGTCGACGATTACTTTGGTAGGAAGCAGTACAAGCCGTTCCGCCCTCGACTTCGATCGACTGACTGAGGTCCGGTCGGTCAACGGCAGAGACTTCACTTCGATATACGATCGGGTGGCCAGCCAACTGACCGAGCGCAGTCCCACAGGTCGCGAGCGAGTAGTCTTGCTGGACGGGCAGGGTCGAGAGCTGAGTTCCCAGTTCGGCGGACTCCTTCCAGTAACCTATACCTACGACAGTCGAGGTCGAGTCGAGACTCTCACCCGCGGCGATCGCATGGTTACATACACGTATGACGCCGACGGCAACGTTGAAACCCTGACCGACCCGCTGAGCCAGGTTCACCGATTCGGTTATGACGCATCGGGGCGGATGACCTCAGCGACTCTGCCAGGATCGCGTCAGACCACGTTCACCACCGATCAAAATGGGAATCAGTCCTCACTGACCCCACCCGGCCGGACATCCCACCGGTTCGAGACCGACAGCGACCCGCTAGCCAGTTGGTACCGACCGCCTTCGCTCGGTTCGGGTGAGTGGGGAACGAAGTCGTTACTGAACCTCGACGAGCAGGTCGATTTGGTCTCACAGGCCAACGGACGGGATATCGACTTCGGGTACGACGGAAGCGGCAGATTGGACAGTGTCGTCACACCCGACTACTCGGTCGCTGTGGCCTACCTGGCCTCTGGGTTGCAGCTCACGCTCACAGGACCCCAGGCGTCGACTCTGGACGAAACCTACGACGGCCCAGTCATGACGCAGCGAGTCTGGTCTGGCGCTGTTTCGGGAACGGTGACTCTTGGATTCAACAACAATCTCGAAGTCGCTAGCCAGGCTGTGAATGGGGGAGGGACCCAGGCTTTTGCATACGACAACGACGGTCTACCCACCGGGGCTGGTGATTTAGTCATTGTGCGAGACCCAGCTCATGGACTCGTGACGAGCATGACCGCCGGCCTGGTCGCGGATTCTGCCACCTACAACAACCACGGGGAGCTATCTTCCCACTCAGTTTCGGTGGATGGAACGGAAGTGCTGCGATTCGACTACACCCGGAATGGCCAAGGCCGGATAACCGACATCGACGAGACCACCGCATCGGGTACCCAAACTGACGCCTACACCTTCGATGCCGCATCGCGCCTGACCGGCGCAACACGTGGCGGAAGCCAGCTGTTTTCCTTTGCCTACGACGCGAATGGTAACCGGACCGACACCACGTCGACTGGCGCTGCCGCCGGCCAACACGACGACCAAGACCGCCTCACCTCGTGGGGTCCATTCGACTTCGAGCACAGCCGAAACGGCGAGCGAACTCGCCGCACCCCGCGTGCTGGTGGCCAGGCAGTCAGCTACGACTTTGACGTATTCGGTCATCTGCTGGGGGCCCAACTGGCAGATGGAACCGACATCGACTACGTTATCGACGGCCGCGGGCGCCGAGTCGGCAAGGTAGTCGATGGCGCGCTGGTAAGCGGATTCCTGTACCGGGACGAGCTTCGTGTCGTTGCCGAACTAGACGGCTCCAACCAAGTCGTATCCGAATTTGTGCACGCCACCGGCTCCACGACCCCGGACCTAATGATTCGTGGGGGCACGACCTACCGAATTGTCTCGGACCACGTTGGAAGCCCCCGGCTAGTCATCGATACCGCTGACGGCACGGTGGCTCAAGCGATCGAATACGACCCATTCGGCGCGGTGCTCTCCGATACCAATCCCGGTTTTCAACCCTTCGGCTTTGCTGGAGGACTCTACGATTCCGATACCGGATTGGTCCGATTCGGAGCCCGAGAGTATGACCCCATGACTGGACGCTGGATGACCAAGGACCCCCTCCGATTCGGTGGGGGCGATACCAACCTGTATTTGTATGCCCTCGGCGACCCGGTCAACTTCACCGATCCCACCGGAGAGATACCTCCCATCATAATAGCCGCAGCAGTGCTTGGTCTCGGCACAGGGACCGGAGCAGCAATGTTCGAGGAGTTGACCAACATTTTCGAGCGAGCAGTCGATGCGGCCGCTGCCAATGCCGGCAGAAACTCTGGCCACGCTGACGCACTCCAGCATTGCATTGCTAGCTGCAATGTCGCTCGTCAGATGGGTCATGCCACCGCCCAGCTCGCCGGCTGGGTGAACGAACTCAACGGCTCCCTGCGCCAGGGAGAGGAGCGACAGGCGAGGGCAGACGAGTGGAACAACACCCAAGGACGAGCCTGCGCCGACGAGGCGGAGTCCGAGTCTGACTGCATCAACGGGTGCGTCGGCCAATTGCGTGCTGGGTGGCTCGAAACAGAGTGGAATCACTAGTATTGGCGCCAATCCATGTGGCGGCCAACACGACAAACAGCTAGTATCCCCTCGGCGGTGGACACGGTTTTGGGCACGCCGAGGTGATACATTCAGATTCAACGACAACAGAGCCCGCTCTTTGCTCCCCTTTGGCTGATTCTGACAGTCGCAACGCTCTCCGCTTGTGGGCAATCCCAGTCTTTCTTTGGTGTCGATGACACAACCGAGGAAGTGAGCGACGCTGGTTTCGACGCAGAGGTCGTTCCCGATCTCAACGATGTGCACGATGCTGAATTACTCGACGAGAGCACGAGCGATGAACCGGATGTCGCCGAGCTGGATCAAGGCCGCGAGGACGAAGAGGTCATCGAACCGCCTCCGATTCCTCCCGAGAGACCGGAGATCGCTGCCGAACGGCTCAGCGAGTTACAGGGCCAACTCGACTCGATTCTGGCAGATCGGTCGATTTCGGGAAGCCGCCACACAGCGATGGTCGTCGACGCGGAGTCAGGCGCCGTGTTGTTCGAAAGCAACCCAGACCTTGCACTGGTCCCGGCCTCAAACACCAAACTCTTCACCACGGCCGCGGCGTTGGCGCGGCTGGGCGAGGACTATCGCTTTCGAACTCGGGTGCTCGCGACGGCGGACTGGGGCGGGGAGGGGGTGCTCGAGGGCGACCTCATCTTGCTCAGCGAGCATGACATTAGTTTCTCTGACTACTTCTACCCCTCCGCTCGCTTCCCGATGGATTGGCTCGCTGAGCGATTGTATGAGCAAGGGCTGCGGGAAGTTCGTGGCGAGGTGATTGTCTCGGGCGAGTTGACCTACGATGGCTACCGCTTCAACTACTACGATCCAGAGGCCCATCGCCAGGCTGGCTTGGCGGCGTTCGCGGCAGCGCTGGAGGACGCGGGAATCTCGGCGACGAGCACCTCGACCAGTCGCGCCTTCGTGCCGCCGACTGGCGCAATCGAAAAGGCGACTTGGCGATCAGTGCCGCTCTATGTTGCCTGCTCCGCGATCAACTCACCGAGTCACAACGAGTTCGCGGACACGCTAGTGCGTCATCTCGGCTACGTTTTTTCCGATGAGAGCAGTTATGCGGCCGGCACGGGGGAGGTGATCGACTGGCTGGCCAGTGAAGAGGTTGCAGTCGAAGGTCTCGAACTCAATGACGGTTCGGGTCTCTCGCACGACAATCGCGTCTCGGCCCGCCATGTGATCAACCTGCACCAACATATGGCGACCCTGATCGAAGGCGAGTTGTGGCGGCGTAGTATGTCGATCACAGGGGTGCGCGGTACGGTCGCCGGCAGGATGACCGGGGCCAATACACTCGGGCGAGTTTGGGGAAAGACCGGCACGCTGTCTGTAGCAATCGCGACCAGCGGGGCATTGTTTAACAAGTATGATGGACGACGCTACTGGTTTTCCTTCTTCATCAATGACCACGACGAACACAGCTCGGCCAGGTCGGTCGAGAATCGCGCAGTCGAAGCCCTGTCAGTTAACTTGCTCGGCCTCGAAGGGCGACCCACATGGCCGGAGCTCGAACTGGCGACTCCGAAGGAGGACGGTGGATTGGTCCGGTGGAGTCCCGTCGACGACGCCCAGGGCTACATCCTCTGGAGCAGCTCGGACGGTCGAGTGTGGAGTCGGGACGAGGCGATCTACACCGAGGATACGGAAGCCGAACTTGATTTCGACACTAGCCTCTACTTTCGCCTGACTGCGGTGAACGAGTTCGGGGAAAGCGACCCGACGAACTCCTACCTCCTGCGGGCCGGGTCCGAACCCGAGCTCCTTCTGGTGGACGGGATCGACAGATGGCGCGCCCAACCGACCGGCGACAATCCCCTGGGAGAGGGCAACGACTTCATGGCAATACACGGGGAGGCGAGCACGGTTCCGTTCACGCTCACGCAAAACGAAGCAGTCGCCGCAGGGGACGTCGAATTGCCGGACTTCGACGCCGTGCTGTGGGCGGTGGGGGAGGACTCGCAGACTCACGATAGTTTGAACGCGAGTGAGCAGGCCAGCATCGCAGATTATCTGGACGGCGGAGGCGCTCTCTTCATCTCAGGCGCTGAGATTGGTTGGGACCTGGTTGAGAAGGGACAAGAGGGAGAGGCGTCGTTCTTCACGAGCCAGCTGGGAGCCGACTATGTGGCAGACGACGCGGAGACGTATCTGGTCGAGGGGCATGGCATCTTCAGCGCGCTCGACCTGAGCAGTTTCTACACACCGGATGGAGTGGTTGCCTCGTATCCGGACGTTCTCTCGGCTCGTGGCTCGGATGTTGTCCTCAGCTACGCGGCCGGAACCGGCGGGACCGCCGCAGTCCATCGGGCCGATGGTGGTCAGGTGATCATGCTCGGGTTTCCGTTCGAGGCGATCGAGTCTCGCGGAGACCGTAGAACGTTGATGGAAGCCGTGCTCGAGGTTTTCGGGCGGTAACGACCGCTTTGAAGCCCCGGTGCAACCGGGGGAGGCACCTGACGCAGTCGAGTGCGATCACACGCGCGGCTTCCCGGCCGCATAAGTCACTGTCTCACGCCTGACCCCGGCCGCATCGTGCCGGCCGGACTTTCTGCGTAACACATTCGCTCTCTAAAACCTCTCCTAAGTGAAGCCGACTTGGGCTTCTCAGCGATAGGAATGGAGAGACCGAATGGCCATCATCAACGCGACAGTTTCGAGTTTTGATAACCTTGTCTTAAACAGCGATACACCAGTTGTTGTCGATTTCTGGGCTCCCTGGTGCGCACCCTGCCGAGCGATGGGCCCGGCGCTCGACCGGCTCTCGGAAGAGTTCGACGAGCGGGTAACCGTGGTCAAAGTCAACATCGACCAGGAGCAGCAGCTGGCCCAGGCCTTTAATGTTCGTGGGGTACCCACCCTGATCGCATTGGCAGGCAGCGAAGTTGCGGACGCCATGGTCGGGTTCAAGGGTACGAAGTCGTTGGAGAAATTCTTCAAGCGGCTGGCCAAGAAGCATCCACCCGCCTCTCTGAATAGGTGACCTCGAGCGTCAGTCTGTGAAGACCCGCTCGCGGTAGAAGCTGAGTTCGGCGATTGACTCGCGGATGTCGTCTAGGGCTCGGTGAGACTCGCCCTTCTTTGGTGCCGTCACGTCGGGATACCAACGACGGGCGAGTTCTTTCACGGTACTGACGTCAATCAACCGATAGTGAAGG
>CAZDBH010000321.1:0-10095 GCA_964503485.1 uncultured Bradymonadales bacterium
ATCGCTAAAAGCCAATGGCGGAGCCTGGAGCGCTATGCGCGACAGGCTCCTAGCAGTCGCTAAATCGCCGGTGTAGACCGCTGGCTACCGGACCGACGCCGCAGCTACGTGAGGATGAGTTTCATGACGCCAGATCACCCATTTCGCACCTTGAACATCCATCTGTTGTTGTTCGTCGCTGTCTCTGTGGCGCTCGCGGCGTGCACCTCATCACGTTTGTCACAAGTCGAAGCTGACCTCGATGAAGGTGGCTTCGACGGCTATACCGGGGACGATTCGGGACGGGGCGACTCGCTCCGCATCGACATCGAACCCGTCGCCCGCGATGGATCGTCTTCCCTGGACGCGTCGCCTACCCGGGATCAAACCGTCGACCGCAGTAGGCCGTTCGCCCCCGACTCCGATATGGGTGGGAGCGAGAGCGACCAACCGGAGGACCAGCCATCCATCGAGACTGTTTCGGGCTCCAGGATACAGGCACGTTGGGGTGGTCCGGTGCAAGTCGATGGCGTTCTCGAGGAGTGGGGGGCCGACGCGGCGGTTGAGCTGCGGGGCGACAACGTCGAAGCCAATGGCGGTCGCAACTGGAACGTCGGCGATCGGTCCGACCTCGACGCCAGAGTTTCGGTTCGCTGGGATGCAAATCATCTCTACCTCGGCGCCCAAGTTGTCGACGACGACCACGATCACGAGGCCCCAGCTGGACAGTGGTGGGAGGCAGATAGCGTCTCCCTATTCTTTGACCTGGACGACAATCGGGAGGGAAGCTCCTGGCGCCCGGGGGACAACATTTTCGCCTTCATAGCTGACCCCGCAGAGCGAGCTGGAAGCAACTGGTGGCGCAAAGGGAGCGAATCGGGCGCCGTCGAGCACTCGGCGCCACCCACAGTGTTCGCCGCGACGGCACTGACCGCGACGGGCTACACACTCGAGGCGGCTATTCCGCTGAGTGTACTCACCGAAAACAATCGCCTGCGGTTCCCCCGCGAAGTTGGCTTCACGATCCTGGTGACCGACGCCGGAGGCGGATGGTCTCAGCTGATGTGGGTTGGGCGGGGCGACGATCAGTCTGGTTGGGGAAGGCTGGTGTTCGAACGTTACCTAGACCAGGACGGCGACGGTTGGCCGAGTGTCACCGACTGCGACGATGGCGCCGCCGCCGTTCACCCCTATGCCACTGAGGTCGCCCGGAACGATCGCGACGAAGACTGTGACGGCGAGGATAGCGAGGATGAGGAACAGCCCGATCCGGTCGATCCCATCGACCCGGTAGGCCCAGTCGCAACGATGGCAGATTTTTGGGCGGGCCGCGCCCACTTCCGAGTTGACCAGAATCCAGTACCCGTGGCGAATCCGACCTCGGGTCACCGCGAGGCCTTCGCTGTCAACCGGACTGATATCTCACCGTCCACAGTCTATCTCTACCACCGCTGTTTCGTTCGCGGCGGCGCCAACCCGTCGATTTGCTTGTCGGTTTCCAACGACGGGGGTGCCACGTTTCCACATGCCCACGGGGAGGTCATTGCCCCAGAGGACGGCCACATCTTTGCTGTGGCAGGTTCGGTCACCGAATACAACGGCCGCTGGTACATGGCCTACGAAGAATCCAATATCGCCGCCGTCTACTGGGCAGAGTCAGATGACGGTCTCAGCTGGCAGCGAAACGGCCAGCTCATCGCGCACGGCCGAGGGGGCGCTTGGGATCAGGGCGCGGGAGCGACCCCGGGGCTCGCCGAACTCGCGGGCCGCCTCTATGTTTTCTATGCGAGCTTCCCGCTGGGCGGCGAAAACATGGATATCGGATATGTCTCTGGCACCTCAATGGATCGGTTGTCTAAGTCAGACCGGAATCCCGTCTTCAGGCGAGCGTCGAGCGGTTGGGACTCAGGGCAGGTCTCGATGCCTCGAGTCATCCAGCAGGGCGACTACTACTACCTGTTTTACGAGGGCGCAGCGGTCGACTTTACGTGCGGGCCACACAACCGATACGGCTGGGGCATCGCCAGGAGCACCGATCTCCAAACCTGGGAACGGTTTGCTGGAAACCCGATGGGATTGTCCGACAGGGTGGGAACCGGCTGCGGCAATGACATGCCCAGCCCGTTTGTGAGGTACGATGGCCGAATCTTCGTCTATCATACCTCAGGCGACACGAGGCGCATCATCCGGGAGGCACTGGTTATGGACTGAGTTGGTTTGACCCCGTTGCTCAGTCTCCCGACTCTTCTGTCTCGGTTTCTTCTTCGTTGCTCTCGTTCGATTGGCGTCCACCGAGGTTTCCGCTCGCCGAGCCCATTCCGCTCCCCGCTCCCGACGCGGCACCGCCCGGACCCCAGTCGTAGTCGATGGGCTCGTTATTGATGAGAATGTCACCGTAGGCCTGGATCTCCTCGTCGATGATCACACCGTCGCCGTTGCTGTCGATCGCGCTGAAGATTTCCTCGCACTCTTCACACTCACCGACGGTTGGGATTTGGCTCCGGACTATTTCACGGAAGGCGTCCAGTTCGTATTCCGCACGGTCTTCGGCAACGCGAACGGCGTCAGCTGGTCCTGTCGAGTCCTGGCCTGCGGCCGTTTGGTCGGCGGCGGCTGGGAGCGCGGTCAAAAGCAAAAATGCGGTCAGAAGAAGCGTCTTATTCATGATTCCCTCTGGTTTTTGGCCGATTCAGTCGGCAAGAACTTACGATGCGTACGCACGGGTTTGCTGCCTTGTCGCCAAGGGTAGTCCGTATCCTGCAGCAAGTGTCCCCCGAGCGCAAGTCGAGGTTCGCTGCCACGTAAGCAAGTTTTCAGACGACTGCCAGCCGACTCACCCTACTGAACAACGATGCCGTTCACCTCGCATGTGCTCTCGATCGGTGTCTTGTTTTTGATCGCATCAGTGGCAGCGCAGACCATCTCTGAGACCTGCAGCAACATCTTGGTCTTCTCAGCGGGTGTGCCCTCGGCGACGTCGAGGCTGACCTTCGTGCGTACGGACGTGAACCCAATTCGGGAGGCTCCAGGTACCATCATGACGCCACGGTGGTCGACGTCGCCCCAGGCATCGACTTGAAGACGGGTGAGTTGAATTCGCATTCCCGAGGCGACCATTTTGATGCTCAAGGCCTTGCATGCAGCCAGCGATGCCAGCAAGAGGTCACCAGGGGTCTGTTCGATGCCGTCGCCCCCAACGCGCTCGTTCACCGAGACGCTGTAGGTCGATCCCGCATGACCCACGCTCTCGGCTTCGACCCGAAGAGGGTCGTCAAGGCAACTATCCGCCGTCCGAACATGGTAGGTATAGAACGCCTTCTTGGGGTCGCTCTCATAGCTCGCCCGAAGGCTCTTCTGCTTGTCTCGAAGTGTGCTCATATCCCATCCTCGCAGCTTAGACATTCAAGTTGTCGCCTTTTCTCGCGCCTCAAACAATGGCATGACCCAAACCGCTCCTTCAGACCGCGCAGGGCCCAAACAAAAACTCCGCTTTTTCGGCCAAAGTGCCGTTACTAACGATGCACGAATCCCACGCAGCGGAGATTGGAAGGATGACGTCTAAGCATCTAATTGTATTAGCCCTCTTGGTTCCGTACCTGGTTCCAGCCTGCACGGAAGCAGAGCCCGAGCAGCAGGCAGTCGTCCTCCAATTGCCGTCCCCAGCCAACCCAATGCCTGCGTTGCGCGACGTTCCGCAGGTGCTGATGGAGTTTCACGGGTTCGCTGACCCGACGAACAACGTTTTCGCGATATGGCCAGCTGAGTTTCCCGAGACGATCGAGCAAGATCGTTATCGAACAGCCGGACAGGGACTCGGATGGTGCGAGGTGAACGTCGACGCCGACGGCAACGCTGGGTCCGGCGAGGCCGGGACCGTCGAGCTCTATTCGGAGCTAGGTACGACCTTTTCCACCGTTGCTGAATGCACGACTCAGTCTGAGGCTCAGGAACCAGAAGTCGATACGGATGGTTACGCTACCTACAAGACGTTCTGCACGCTTGTCACCCTGCGTAGCTTTCTGGTTGCGCCGGCGGTCGAGATGTATGCCGAGCTCACGAGTCACGACGGAGACGTCTCTCAGTACGCCTACACCGAAGACCTCGAGCAAGGTGGTAACCCCGGTGATCCCCCTTGGGAAGGTCGGCAGAGCCCTAGCGACGAAAGGGGAGGCCTCTTCTACTACGGCAACATGAATCCCAACGATGCCCTGACTGTCCAGTGGGTGTTCCGGCTGGGGGTCACGACTCCCTTTAGCTTCTCCGGCCAGGTTGTTGCTGAGGTTCAGGAACCCTGCAACGGAACCGACACAGACTGCGATGGCGTAATCGACAACAGCTGTAACATGTTCCCACTGTTCACCGAGTGCTTCGACCACGACGACTGCGCCTCGACCTTCTGCCAAGAGGATGGCTCGGAAGTCATCGGGCTTTGTCACAACATCCTGTCGGAGTACGAGGGCGAGACCGCCTCGGATGGGGCGACCGACGACTTGTTTGGGAACGCAGTGGCAACATTTGACCACATCACGGTCGTCGGTGCCCCTGGTGACGAGAGCGATACCGGAGCCGCCTATGTCTATCACCGGGGCGAGCACAGCCACTGGGAAGAGGCGTTTAAGGTCACATTGGTAGGTGGCGTTGGAGGTGACCTGTTTGGCTCCGCGGGGGCCGCATCCAGCGATCGAATCGCGGTAGGTGCCCCAGGCCGAGCCGGCGAAGGCGCTGTCTATGTCTACACCGTCAACGAGTTTGGCACGGCCCTGGAGGCGACGCTGACCTTCCCGAGTACTCTGTCGTTTGGTAGCGCCGTCGCGATGGATGACGAGGGCAGGCTGATCGTCGGCGACCCAGACTCCGACGTGGCGTTTGTATACGAGCGAACGGGTGTGTCTTGGGCACACGAAGAGACCTTGGTCGGTAGTGACACCGCCTCGGGCGACGCCTTCGGACAGTCGGTGTCGATCTACTGGGACTGGGCGGTGGTTGGGGCGCCCGCTCACAACACAAATGCAGGTGCTGCCTATTTCTTCAACGAGGAGGGGGTGGCTTGGGAAGAAACCAAACTCACCTACCCCGGTACCGGAGATCTCGGGGCTTCTGTCCATGTCGACGATGAGGACTACATCGTGGTCGGGGCACCCACCACGGCCGGTGGTGGTGCGGCCTACTTCTTCAACATCGAAGATCAAGAGGACGTTACGGTGGAGGAGATTACGGTTACCGGAAGTGTTTCCTTTGGCGACTCGGTGACGTCCCATGAGCCCTTCGCAGCCGTTGGCGACCTCGGTTGGAACTCGGGCGAGGGCCGAGTCCATGTCATCTTCCTGAGTGAGGTTAGTGATGTGTGGGCTGAGCACACCGCCGTGACCCAAGACTCTGGAAGCGCAAACGACAACTTCGGAACGGTCGCGTGGGACACGAGCGAGGACAGTGTGACACTAGTCGTGGGCGCGGCCGGTCACACGTCAGCGACCGGCGCTGTGACCATGTACACCGTGGGCCAGACCTTTGTTCATGAGTCGAAATACTCGCCTGCCGATAATGCCGCGGGCGACCTGTTCGGATACGACGTCGCCATCGATGGGAACTTTTTCATCGCTGGTGCTCCGGGCGATGATTCGCCCAACAATGCGGGCGCAGCCTACGTCTACGAACGAAATCCCGCTGACGGGACCTGGTCTGAGGACGCTAAACTGCGTGCGGACACGCCGCAATCCGATGATGAGTTCGGTGTCGCCGTTTGGATCGACGACACCACAGCGCTCGTAGGGACACCATTCAACGACGACGAAGATACCGATGCCGGTATTGTTTACTTTTTCGATCGCATCGCACCGTCGACCTGGGTGCAGACAGAGAGCTTCACCGGTGAGGCTGGTGGAGACGAATTCGGGAACTCGGTTTGCGTGGATGGCGACGTCGCTGTGGTTGGCGCCATCTTAGAGAGCACCGAAGGTGCGGAAGCGGGTGCTGCCTACGTGTACACGCGATCGGGCGGAACCTGGTCGCTCACTACGAAACTAGTGCCCGCCGCGCTGGATGCCGGAGATGAGTTCGGTGATGCGGTTTCGGTGGCTGGAAACTACATCGCCGTTGGCGCACCGGGAGATGACGACGTCGAAACCGATTCGGGAGCAGTCTACATGTTTCTATACAGTGGCGGCATGTGGATCCCGGACGGCGTCGTCAAGGCAGACACACCCGGCGATGGCGATCTCTTTGGTTCCGCTGTCTCGATCGATTTTGAGTATATGGCGGTCGGCGCACCCGAGTACGGGCCCGCTGACAGTGGAGCGGGGTATGCCTTCGCTCGGTCCTTCTCATGGACTCAGCAGGACATACTCATCGATGACGACTTCAGTCCCGGTGACTACACCGGTTGGTCAGTCGGTATCTTTGTCGACCAGGGAGGACCCGTTCCGATGCGGCCGATAATCATCCTGGGCGCTGGAGCGGCCGATACTCGGGGCACCGACTCCGGTGCACTCTGGGGCTTTTTGAACAACACCCCCACATCTTGGGAAAGGCACGGACTTTCTTCACCCGAGACACTCAGCCCTGGCGATTTCTACGGCGGTGGTGAGGACGACTTCGCGGGACCCATGCGGGGCGCACTCGACATCGATGGTGATTTGATCGTCGTCGGAGCCAGCGGCGACGACGACAACGGTAGCAACGCCGGTGCAGTTCACGTCAACCAACGCTAGTAGCGAACAGATTCCACAACAATTAACCTCTTCCCGACGATGCCCCCTGATCATCATGGAGTGAGCGATCAAGACCAGGCCTGATCAGTCTCCGCCTCCACACAGGCGCTCTTCACCCTCCAGCAGAACCGAATTGCTCTGGCGCCACGGCCGAACCCACCTTGCCCTTGCTTCAACCGGCAAGTCTCTGGATACTGCGGTGCGAACGGGATGGGCGCCCAGCAGCTAATTAGAACCAGAAGTCGCCGTCGCTCGGTGGACTCTGAGAGAACGACTCCTCATGATCGTCAAATACTCCTCTCTGTGCTTTGTGCTCATTCTTCTCTCGCCCGGCTGCGATTTGGAACCACCGCAAATCGACCACTTCGAGACTCGGCTCCAGCCCGTACACACCGTTTGCGGGGGAGACGACGTCGTGATCGGCATCGATGTCTCCCAGTACCAGAGCGACATAGATTGGGATGCGTTGGCCGCCAGCGGAGAGGTCGAGTTCGCCTACATCCGAGTTGGTAACGGTCTGGGAACCGACACGAAGTTCGCTCGCAACTGGCCCGCGGCGCGGCGAGTGGGAATCAAACGGGGCGCCTACCAGTACTTTCGTCCTGGGATGGACGCCCTGGAAGAGGCTCAACACTACCTGGCCGTCATCAACGAATCGGGTGGCTACCTAGCCGACGACCTTCCACCCATGATTGACGTCGAGACAACGGACGATCAGTCTTCAGCGACGATTGTGGAAGCGGTTCGCATCTGGGTGGAGTACATCGAACAAGAGACTGGTATGAGGCCTGTGATCTATACGGGTTCGTACTTCTGGGACGATAGCGTCGGCTCTGACGCTTTCTCGGACTACCATGTATGGACTGCACACTATACCGATGCACCCTGTCCCCTGACATCGAGCTCCTGGGCCCGTTGGACAATCTGGCAGTTCACGAGTACCGGTCGGGTCACCGGAATAGAGGGCAACGTCGACATCAATCGATTCGACGGAACCAGAGAGGAGCTGGATCTGTGGTCGGAGTGCAGCCAGTTCAATCCCATTTCTGATTGCACTGCGCCGGAGTGGTGGTGCCCAGCCATCGACGAACTCGTCGATGAGGGATTGCTCGCCACTGAGTGCGGTGAATTCCGCGTAACCGATCAGTTTTCGCGAGCCGAGTGGGCCGAGCTGGTAGGCGAGGCGCTGCACCTAGAAACGACAGAGGCCTACAATCTCTGCGGCTCGAGCTTTACCGGCATTCCGGACGATTCTTCATATGGCCGCTACGTCGCAGCGTTGTCGGCCTTGGACTATGGCGATGGCATCGCGCCCTTCGCCAATCTCTACACTGACTCAGCAGAGACCTTCTTTGCCCCAGACGAGGCCATCACGCGCTGCGAGGCGGCCTATCTCGTCGCCGAAGCCTGGAACTTCCCGGCCGGTGATGTCGAGCTCACATTTAGCGACCGGGCCTCGATCGCAAGCTACTGCGAACCATCAGTGCGCAGCTTAGTCGCCGCCGAGGTGTTGAGTCATCACGAAGGCGAGTTTCGGCCCGACGATCTGGCGAGCGCAGGCGAAACAGCGGTCATGGTCGCTGGAGCGATCAGAGAACGCGGACGAACTGCGCCCGACGCCAACGATTTCTACGAGCCCTCCTGTGCGAGCCCGGACATCTGCGAGGACCAATGCGAGGTGGCCGATCCAATCTGCGAGGGTGGCGGGGTCTCGCGCTGTGAGGCTGGTTCGAATGGCTGCCTCGTCTGGAGCCAGCCCGAAGCCTGTCCCTCAGGTACCACCTGTTTGGGTGGGACCTGTGAGGTGTCGTGCAACGAGTGCGCACCGGACGGTACGGAGTGCAATGGTGGTCTGCAGCAGACCTGTCAGCAGAACAACGCTGGCTGCTGGACATGGCGTGATAGCGGGACCTGCGACGACGAAGACCCCGTACCAGACCCGTCCGAGGAGTCCGATACCGATCTCGAGCGGTTCGGTCGGACAGCGGAGGACATCGGAAACGACTGCGCAGTGGGAGCATCCCACAGAAACGGGTTGGCTGGGTGGCTTCTTCTCGGGGTCACACTGAGCGTGCTAGGGCGTCGCCACCGTAGCAGTTTACCTTGACAGGCAGACCCAAATGCACCATGAAGCGCTGCAAGGGTGATAGCGAGCACTCACTTCTCCATCCGGATTCTAGGAGCATCGACGAATGTCGGACACGAACACTGAATCGACCACCAGAAAACAAGAATTAGCCGACGCCAAACACGATTTGGTCGAAGCTGCCTGCGGCTTCTGGTTTAGTGACAACGAACGCATCAGAACGCCTTTTCCAAAGGAAATGCAGGAGCAGCTGAAGAAGAACGCTGGCTCTGAGTTCGAGCTGTGGATCGACAGCTTCACCGAGAAGGATGCGGCGGAAGTCGACGACCAGGAACTCGCCAGCGTCTTCGAGATGTTATTGTTTGGCGAGGCCTTGAAGCTCGTCGAAGAAGGTAATGACGACCAGGTCATTACAATCAATTACCCATTCTTGCCGCGACTTGGCGATACGGTAAACGATGAGAAACACGCCGAAAGCACGGTGGTGGCTCGCCTCCTCGAAGTCCGAGAAGACCAGCATCCCTACATGATAATCCACATGAAGGAGACGGACTCCGGCGACAGCTGGACCTCCGAAATCGAGCTGCCCAAATAGGTGAAACGGGGGAACCAATGAAACCAATCAAAGTCATGAAGGCAAATGACCCGCGCGATCCAGTAACCAGGGTCGTCGAGAAGGGCGACCACGAAGAGGGTATGAGCCCGTACGACCCGCCTGATCCATACTCACCACCCGGTGAAGGGCAGGCGATCCCATATGAAATGATGCATCCAACGTTGCAGGCTTTTCGCGACGAACACAAAGCGTGTGAGGCCGAACTCAAGGCCTTCGAAGAGACTCTCGACGCTATCGTCGAGAACGGGCCTGGCGCGGAGACCGATGAAGGGCTCAGACGCTTCTTCACCTACATCGAACGAGAGATTCTTCCCCACAATCAGCGAGAGGAACTCAAGCTCTTTCCCTTGCTCGAAAAGCGCCTATTGGCGGCTGGTGAACACAGCCAAGGTGCGGTCAAAAAGACAGCGGTGACGGTGATGATTTCGGACCACCGCGAGTTTCTTCAGATGTCCGCGGTTATGACCAACTTCTTCAGGTTGGCGCCACGCTTGCCCGACGACGCTTCGCGAAAGTACGTGCTAGACGCCGCTATCCGCCAGGGGCGAAGTATCCTCGAGCACATGCGGCTCCATATCTTCAGAGAAGACGATGTCGTCTTTTCACTGGCTCATAAATTGATTGGGGACGACGATCTGGCCGAGATGGCCCACTAGGAGCCCGTTGCGTATAACGCCCCGGACTCCAGCCGTTAGCTTTTAGCGGTA
>CAZDBH010000322.1:0-10086 GCA_964503485.1 uncultured Bradymonadales bacterium
CGGCGGGTGAAGCCGGCGGCGGGCGATGTGTCCCTCGAGGGGTTGCTGAAAGGGGATTGAGCCGCGAAGCGGCGGGAACCTGTTACTGCTGTGTAGCGATGGGGTCGTCGCCAACCCATCGATCGGTTCGGCTGAATTGGACCTTAGCGGCCTCTTGTGGGCTGACGCTGGATTTGTCGTTCTTGATGTTCTTGGTCATGGTGATCATGAACACAGTCGAGCTGCCCTGAGCGGCGATGATCACTGACCAAGCCAGGAAGATCATCCACATTCGGTACCAGCGCTCGCCGTACTTCTCGATGACCTGCTCCTTGTTGGACTTCCAGTTGTCGTACCACTTCTTAATCGTGATGCTGTAGTGGACACCGCAGTTCTCGACACGGTGTACTTCGAAGCCAGCGCGTTCGACTTGGCTAGTTACGAACCCGAGCGGGCAACTCGCGTCAGCGGCCGGGAAGATGTACTTGCCCATGAAGAGGCCCCAAACGAGGTCCTCGAACTGCCATGCCCGTCGCAGACCGGCGATTTGCAGATAGAAGATCCCGTCGTCTTCGAGCATGTGGCGAACCTGAAGCAGGAACTGTTGAAAGTTCTTGATTCCAACGTGCTCAGCCATCTCGAGACAGGTGATTTTGTCGAATTTTTGGTCGGGGATCTTTCGGTAGTCGTCGACGAGTACAGAGACTCGGTCCGAGACGCCGTGCTCCTTAGCCAAGTTGAGGGCCCAGTCGGCCTGCTCTTGGGCGAGCGTCACACCGAGGCTAGTCGTTCCGCAGTGCTCGGCGGCGTGAGTAATCAACGGACCCCACCCGCAACCTAGGTCGAGGTGCTTGTCGCCTGGCTTCATCTGTACGTACTTGCAGACGGTCTCGAGTTTGCGGCGCTGGGCCACAGCTAGGGACTCGTCGGCGTCGCGAAAGATACCCGATGTGTAGACCATCGGCTCGCCTAGGAACCAATTGTAGAAGTCGTTGCCACGATTGTAGACGTGAGCAATGTCGCCCTCATCAGCCTCGACACTGTGATTGGTGTTCTGGCCGAGGAAGTCTTTGAGATAGAAAGCGATGTCGCCTTTCGTGAAACAGAAGCGGAAGAGCTTGTTTCGCTCCAAGAGCGTCTCGTAGACGTCGCCTTTGAAGTCCAACTTCTCGGCCATGTACGCTTCGTACATGACTTCCATTGGGATCTTCTTACCCTTCCACTGTTGGGCGTCGGCCTCGTTTTTCCACTCTAGGTGCTCGCCCCAATCTGCGGTTGCTTCGTTGTCCTTGTAGGACGAGCGAATCAAAACGATCAGAGGTGCGACGATAAAGACTAGCGGAACAGCGATCCATGTGATGACCGCGGCAATCCAAGTGCCAGTCGCAGCCCAGGCGAGCAGAGCCGCGACAGTCGGGATTGCCAGCAGGATGAGCTTGCTCTTCTCTAGAATGTAGAAAATGAGCGTGAGGCCGTAAGTGCCGCCCTTCTCGCTGTGTTCAGAAGCCACACGACCGGAACGGCTGCTGGTAGTTGCAGGCTCGATCTGTGAGGGAAGACTAGAAGATGTCGAATTACTCATTATATTTACTGTGTTTGGGTTGCGCAGCCGTAGCCGAAATATGAGGCACAGAATCAACCTATGACTCGTTTCGGCCAGTCTTTTACAACCATCGAGCCAAAACGCCAAGGGTTAAAAGTGTCATAAACTTGTAACGAGCTCTGGACTGGTGTCGTAGGTCATTCAGGGTGAGCTGTTAGAGCGTGTTTTTCCCAATTTGAACTACCAACTACCGACTCTCAGCGCAGGCATTGTAGCTGACTGCGTAGCTCACTATACTCCGTGGGTTGATAAAAACGGCCGCCAAAGGACCCTAAATGAGTTATCGCCCGCTAGTGATTCGGTTGGTATTGTGCGCCTCCCTTACCGTGTTGGTCGGTTGTCCGTCGACTGAAGACGGTGGCTTTCCAGACTTGCCCGAAACGTCGGCAACAGATGGTGAAGATGACAGCCTTCGGGACATCCCAACTGACGACGGTGACGCGACAGAGGGTGATACGGAGGACGGAAGCACCGACGCCGACGACGAGACCGACTTGGTCGAGGACGGTGACGCAGTGGAGGGCGACTCCGAAGATGGGGCCGAGGATCAGGTCGAGGAAGTCTTTGAATTCGAGTTTGGCAGGTGCCGGTTGCAGGGGCCCGCGGAGCTCACGGTCGTCTCCACCGACAACTTTGGATTTCAAGGCCGCGTTTTAGCTCCCGGTCTGACTGACCTGACTACGGGTATCGACGCCAACTCCGATCTCGTCGCTCAGGGCGGGTACGGCGCCAGCGGCAGCGAGCCAGCCGGGAATGACGAATGGGTATGGGTATCCGCTCGCTCGAACGGGTCGTGGACAGATACGGACGATCCCGGTTTTGACGAGTACCGGGTCAACATCGAGGCGCCTGACGAGCAAGGCGACTATATCTATGCTTTCCGGTTCTCAGAGGACGGCGGCGACGTCTGGCACTACTGTGATCTCGACACCGGCGAAGATGGTGAAGACGGAAGTGAGGACGGGTTTGACGTCGAGAATGCGGGTGTCCTCACCGTTCTGCCACACCCGTGCAACCCGAACCCGTGTGCGGCGTCGGAGCCTCGTTGTGACGTAGACGATCTCACCCGACTCACACCCCAACTGCCCGGGGCTTGCCTGCGAGTCGAAAACGAAGCGGAGTGTACATTTGTTTTCGATCGGTTGGATTGCAGCCTCGTTCTGGGAACGTGTTCCGAAGGAAGTTGCGTCGGAGGAGCAGAGGCCCCCGGCGAAGGCCAGATTATCATCAGTGAGTTCATGGCGCGCTCGGGCTCGACCGGAACCGACCGCGGCGAGTGGATCGAGATCTGGAATCCTCAGCCGAATGAGGGGCTCGCGTTCAATCTGCAGGGCTGTGTTCTTCGAGATGACTCACGCGACAACCACGACATAGAAGACATCCTCCTCGTCCGGCCGGGGGAGCGCCTGGTTATGGCCCGCAGCGACGATGCTGATGAGAACCACGGCCTCCCAGTTGACTACGTCTACAGCAACTTCTCTCTGAGTAACTCGGGTGACGAGATTGTATTGCAGTGCGGCGAAACGGTCGTGCACCAGGTCCTCTATGAGAACGACGATCTGATAGGGGCCGGCGTTTCTGCCCAGCTCGACTTGAATAGCGAGGAACTCGGTTTGTCGGGCTACTGCCTCACGCCGGAAGAGAACACGTACGGGACGGCAGAGAAGGTCGGCACGCCAGGTAGCGAGAACGTTGCCTGCCCGATCGCTCTGGTGGATCGCTGCCGCCTTCTCGAGCCGTACTCGATCGAGACTCGAGAAGCGCTCGCAGGTACAGTTCAGTCGGAAGTCCTCGTGGCCGGTCGTACCGATTCGACGACCGGACTCGATGACATGGCCGAGTTGGTGGCCGAGGTCGGGTACGGGCCGAGCGACGCTGATCCCTCAGCCGACGACTCGGATTGGACTTGGTTTGCCGGCGTTGGCTCGGATGATACGGACGATGAAACCGACGACCTCTACAACTTTGACTTCGAGGCGCCGGAACCCGGTAGTTACGCGTTCGCGACCCGCTTCACGCTCGACTCCGGTCGGCACTGGACGTATTGCGATCGCGATACGGGCGAAGACGGCGAAGACGGCTCTGAAAACGGCTTCGCCCTCGCGGATGCGGGTACACTCACTGTCCTTGCGAACCCCTGCCTACCCAATCCGTGCGGCGAGGAGGTTTCAGCGAACTTCTGCGACTCGAGCACCTATGTGGAGCCTACGGGTGTAGAGCAATGCGTAGTCGTAGAAGGTGATGCCCCAGAGGATGTAACGACCCGGTGCGACCTCCCAGCCACGAGAACAGACTGTTCCGCTACATTAGCCACCTGCGGCGATTCTGGTTGCGAGGGCGGGGCGGTAATGCCGGGAGTCGGCGATCTCTATGTCAGTGAATTCCTGGTCCTTTCTGGGCTTGGCAGCCCTGACAACGGCGAGTGGTTCGAGCTGTTCAACCCCTCCGATGGCGACGAGCCCGGCTTCAATCTCGAGGGCTGCATCGTCAGTGATGAGGGAAGTGACGACTTTGACATCGATGACATCCTACTCGTTCGACCCGGTGAATCGGTCGTCCTAGCCCGCAGCGATGTGGCCGAGGACAATGCTGCCCTCCCGGAGCCCGACTGGGTCTACGGTGGCCAGTTCCTCCTGGCCAACACCGAGGACGAGATCATTCTGACCTGTGCCGGGAACGTCGCGGCCTCGGTTGCCTATGTCGACGAGAGCCGGATCGCGACCGGTCGCTCAACCCAGCTCGATCCGGCAGAGGCACCGTCGGGAGACATGTCGGGCTACTGTATTTCTTCTGGAAGCACCTACGGTGATGGCTTGGTAGGGACCCCGGGCGAAGCCAACCCAAGCTGCAGCGCCGCCCCCGATCTGTGCAGGCTGGTGCTCGATGAGCGTGAACAATATCGCGTAGTTGGTGAGACGGTGACGATTGTAGGAGAGGTCTATGTTGCGGGGGCCACGGGGGATGGCCATCATCCGGGGGTTACCGTGCAGGCTGGCCACGGTGCTACAGACGTGGTCACTGACTGGACCTGGGTCGACAGCACCTTCGACGGAAACACGAGCGACGACGCCGAGGGCGGTCGTTATACGCACACCCTAACCACTGACGAGGCCAACACCTTTCTGTTCGCGGTGCGGGTTTCACTGAACGAAGGCTCCGACTGGACCTATTGCGACATGAATCGCGGTGAGGGCCAGGATGGGTCCCAGAACGGATTCGCGAATGGGGACGCGGGCCTGCTCACGGTGCAAGCCGATCCCTGTGATTCGTTCACCTGCCCGGAGGGAGAGCCCGTTTGTGATGGGGACACACTGATTGAGGTGGGCGGAGAAGCAACTTGCAGCCCAGCGTTCGATGACGGTGATTCGATATTCGTCGCCGAGTGCAGCTATGCCGATGAGAGCACCACCAACTGCGTCGCGCTGGGCGGCACGTGTGACACCGATGAGTGTGTGGGCATCGCTCTGCCGCCGGTAGCAGATGACATCATCATAACCGAAGCCATGTACGACCCAGAACCGCCGCTGAGTGAAGGCAACGCGGAATGGTTCGAGATCACCAACCGAGGGGACGTCAGGCGCTCCCTTGCGGGATGTGTGGTTCGAGACGCGAGTGAGCAAAGCGTCGAAATCGACGAGTTGGTCATGGAGCCCGATGCTGTCGTGCTGTTTGCACGATCGGACGACACCGGGCTAAACGGGGGGCTTGATCCTGATTTCACCTTCGGTTTCCCCTCAATAACACAGGACGGGACACGCTCGAGCTGAAGTGCGGCGAAGACCGTATTGATTTCGTCGATCTCGGAGGCGCCGGCTACCCCCTCGGTGGCATCAACCACTCTATCGCGTTGGATGGGCGCGACTATGACGAAGACTACGCCGGAACCGATTGGTGCGAAGGCTACGTGCCCTACTTTCTGTCTGAGACTGGTCACGACCACTACGGGACACCGGGTGAGCTCAACCCGAGCTGCGAAGTCGACCATTGCCACTTGGTCGGACCGACCGATGAGACGGTTGACGAGGGAGATGGCGTTTCGGCTAGCGCGCAGCTTCAACAGGATGGTTTCACCGACCTGACAACCGGTGTCGAGGCAAGCGACCGCGTGGCTGCTCAGATAGGCTTTGGTCCGGCGGCGGTTGACCCGGCTTCGGATACCGAGGGTCGATGGGAGTGGCAGGACGCCGCTGCATCCGACGGCTGGAACGACGCGACCAGTGATCAGCACGAAGCCTCGCTCGATCCCGGGCTCGGCGATCACGACATTGCGGCTCGATACCGAGTGACTTCAGGCGATGATTGGACCTATTGCGATCTGGCTCCCGGCAATGACAACGGCTATCACAGCGACAACGCCGGGAAGGTCACCGTGCTGGGCAACCCGTGCGAAGTCGAGAACGTATGTCCCGCCTCAGTTGCTTGTGATGGTACTGAGCTCGTCGAAAGAACAGGCGAGTGCAGTGTCGTAGACGTCGACGGCACACCGACCGCGGACTGCGAAGAGACTCGGGTCGATTGCGCGACAACCGGAGGCACGTGCGGATCGGATCGCTGGTGCCAGGGTGAAACTGACCCGCCTGAGACTCTCGTGTTCTCGGAGTACCTCGAGGGCTCTTCGCTCAACAAGGTGCTGGAGATCACGAACACGTCGGTCGACACGCCGGTGGACCTGTCGGAGTGCCAAGTCCTTGTATTCAAGGGTGGAAACACGACGGAAGACATCGACATCGAGCTGACCGGGTCACTCGCCGCGGAAGAGCAATACACGATATGTCATTCGAGCTTCGCTCACGCCGATGCCTGCGATCAAACGCTGGGCCTCGATTTCAACGGCGACGACGCAGTTACGTTGGTCTGCGGCTCCAGGGTTGTCGACTCCATCGGGAGGTTGGGCGAGGATCCCGGCAGCGCTTGGGGTTCGGGAGACGTGCGCACAATTGATGATACGTTGCTGCGTACGTGTCCGATGGTCGCCGACCGAGTTCCTGACGATAGCTTCGACCCGGCGGACACATGGACGGGCTATTCGAGAGACCATTTCGGCGACGTCGGCATGCAGATCTGCTCCCCTGAGGCAGTCTGCGAAATCGACTTCGACAACGAAGAGGGCACCGCGTGCATGGATGCCAACCCCTGTGGCGCCGCATTCAGCGGTGGTGGCCGCTGCCACCTGGCTGGCGCGGGCAATTGTTATGACACCGGCAGTCGTGCCTGGGAGGTCCCGACAGGCAACACCACCGAGGTCGACCTAGGTGACAGCGCCGATGTGGTCGCTGTCGAGCTGATGCTCTCGTCTGCGGGCGGCACCGCAACCCTTCAACTACTCGACGGCTCGCGGGCATTAGTCGCGACAGTGGATTCCACAGAGAACTGTGAGAGTGGACCAATGCCGGATCGAATCCTGGTTCCGCTGTCGCCCCACGTTCGATACCTGACCCTCGAAGCGAGTGGCAGTAATGCCTGGATGGACACGCTGCGGATCTATCGTTCTGGCGAGTAGCGTTACGAATCCCAAGAAATCTCCAAGTTCCTCTTGACACCGGAATGATCATTCCGCTAGAAAGTGAACGTTCATTCCGTTGTGGGGTGAACTGACTCGGAGAATGATGAGTTGAGTACTGCCGCCCAGAAAAAACAGGAGAAGCGCGACGCTATCATGAGCGCGGCGCTCGAGCTGTTTGCCGAGCGCGGGTTCCACGGAACGGCGGTGCCGCTCATCGCAGACAAGGCCGGGGTGGGTGCGGGAACCATCTATCGTTACTTCGAGAACAAGGAAGCGCTGGTCAACGCACTCTTCCAACATTGGAAAGTGGCTATATCAGCTTTCGTCATGCAGGATTTCCCTGCCACCGAACCGGTTCGGGCCCAGTTCCACCATTTCTGGCAGGGAATGGCGCGCTTTCATCGGGACTACCCGACAGCATCGGCCTTTCTCGAGTTGCATCACCACTCGCCTTATCTCGACGAGCAAAGCATCGCGATCGAGGAAGCGAGCTTGCAGCCCGCGATTACATTCCTCGAGCAAACTCAACAGGCTCAGATCACCAAGCCCATTTCGCCGGTGCTTCTGATGGCGATCGTGTTGGGTGCGTTCCACGGGCTCGTCCAGGCCGTTCGAGCCGGCTATCTGGAATTCGACGAGCAAACAATCGAGCAGGCGGAACAATGCTGCTGGGAGGCTATCCGCCAATGAGCCCCCTTTTTTTGGCTTCTTTACGCTTATAACGGAATGAATATTCATTCCAAACTTGGAGAATAGGCACATGACTGACGGAAAGACTTTTCTAATCACGGGCGCGACCGCGGGCATTGGACGACACGCTGCACTTCATTTAGCGAAGGCGGGACACAGGGTCTTCGCGACAGGCCGGCGTGAGCCGGCGCTTCGCGACCTTCAGGATGAAGCGGGCGATCTCGACTTGGTCACATTCCGGCTGGACGTCAACGATCCGCGGTCGATTGCCGCCGCGGTCGAACTCATCGATGACAAGACGGACGAAAGGGGCATCGATGTGTTGGTGAACAACGCGGGCTACGGTTTGGTCGCTCCACTTGCCCTGGTCTCGGACGGTGACCTCAGGGCCCAGTTCGATACCAATGTCTTCGGCCTGATGGCTGTCACACGGGCCTTCCTCCCAAAGATGATGGTTCGCCGTTCGGGCCGAATCATCAATGTAAGTAGTGTTGGCGGCCAGCAGGCCTTTCCACTGATGGCCGCCTACAACGCCAGCAAGTTCGCTGTCGAAAGCCTATCGGACGGACTGCGATGGGAACTGGCCCCGTTTGGAATCAAAGTCAGTATCATCGAGCCGGGCCCGATCAAGACAGAGTTCGGTGATGTGGCAATGGGTACCTTCAATCGATATCGCACCAGCGATTCGCCCTACAGCAGCATCTTCGCCCGCGTCGAGAAGATGGAAGAGGCGGCCCACCGCGCCTCGGCGGATCCGATTGTCATCAGCCGCGCGATCGAAAAGGCCGCGACTCATCGCCGTCCGGCGGCGCGATACATCGCCCCATTCTCGTCTCGTATCGCGCTGGCTTTCATTCTGCTTATCCCAACGCGGGTGCGCGACTTCTTCATCAAGAGACTGGCGGGCCTATCCGGGCGGCAGTTCGTGGCGCCGGCTTCGGAGGTAAACCCAGTCAAAGCAGCGGCCTGAGGATTGCGGCATGCGGCCACCTGGCTTCGCCAGGTGCTTTCGCTTCGCGCATGAGTGCTCCCCCCGCTGTCGCAGGGGGCTTCGGGGTTCAACCCTCAACTCCAAACTAGGCTTCTTGGCCTTGGCCAAACTCGCGCCTTGCACAATCCCAAAAAGCGACTTAGCTTTTGTGTCGAGGAAGGCTTTGAGCAAGAAGCATAAAAAGGACATAACCGCGAGCGCACTGGAAGCGACCGGTGCGCCCGCTTCGGCGGTTCAACGAATGCAGTCACAAATGGCTGGCATGAGCTACGACGAACAGGTCCAGTTCCTCAAGCCTTCGCTTCCGGTCCAGCCCCCTGCCCAAGTGGTTCAGCTCAAAGACGAGCAGGAGGGCGGCGGCCCCGCCCCGCCTGCGGGCGGGTACGAAGAAGCGATAAAGACTTCAGCTATGGCCTTTCTGAAGACACCTTTAGGACTCAGTTTGATCGACGAGGCGAAAGAGTTCGCGGCGACGCCGGGCGGTATGACGCTGACCGGATTGGCGGGACTCACAGCGTTGGGAGTCTGGGTAGCGGAGGATTTGGACGTTCCGCAAGGTGTGTTCTCAGTGATCCCAGCCATTGAACTCAGCGACACGGCTCGCCTCAATATCCGACCTATCTGGAAGGGGCCGATCAGACGGCCGACTGAACTGGGCGGAATGATCACCTTCGAACTGGATCTTTGATCGCCTCTCCCGACCTGCAAATGTCAAACTGAGACCAGTTGGAAACTCCCCGCGCAGCGGTTCGACTCGAAGGTGTCATGAATCGGCGAAGACGTCTGCGATCTGCACACCACCACCTGGGGTTCGGCACCCCAGGCGAATCGCCGGCGCCTACAGGGCTACGACAACACAACATTGCCTGGTGCCGAACCGCAGTGGTGTCTTTTCGCCCCCGACAATCGGTGGTTTAATCAGCCCATGAACTGGGGACTGGTTTCAAAGCTGTGCCTACTGGGTGCGATCGGGATGTTCATCTGGACGGTTTGGCCCGCTTCTCGTTGTGTTGCTGGCAGCGTCGACAACACAGATGATGGGGTCACCGAGATTCACGACTGGTTCTACAGCCATGTCGAAGGTGACCAGGACGTTCAGCCCTCGTTCTCTGACAAGGCAAAGTACTGCATCGCGAACTACCCCGTGACGAAGAGACCATGGCAGCCGGGTAGTGCGATTCTACTGTTAGTGGGTTTCTTTTTGTTCCGACGGATTGCTCGAGCCGCGTATCACCGCCAAATCCAGCGCTCACAACACTACTGAACCTGGCTAGGAGCCCGTCGCGTATAACGCCCCGGACTCCAGCCGTTAGCTTTTAG
>CAZDBH010000323.1:0-5107 GCA_964503485.1 uncultured Bradymonadales bacterium
CTAACAATCGAGGCGAGTGTGCTTTCCGCTGACGATTGGATCGGCGAGAATGACAATGTTGCGGGCCCCCCGATATTGGATGATCAGCTTCTTCTGAGTGCCGAGTCTCCAGGCGTGGGGCTTGGAAGCGACGGGTCGGACGCAGGTCTTCTCACAGGGAGGCCCCGCTGAGCGGCGTTTCATGGAGTTCGGACAGAGCATGACTTTGGCCAGGCCGGCACAATTTCTACCCTCGATGAGATGCCTCCTGGTATTGATCGTACTCCTGTGCCTCGGTTGCAGCGATCCGAATCAGATTGACAACGACGCCAACGCGCCCCCCTCGGACCTCGACGGAGATCGAGGCGATGGACTTCTCGAGATGGACGTCGACGACGTCCGAGATGGCGAGCTGGTCGAAGTTGATGAGACAGACGTCGAGGACATGCCAACCGATCAAGCAGTCACCCCAAACGAGGCGGTGGCGATAAACGAAATCGACTGCCAGGGACGAGACTGGGTCGAATTCGCTAACACGGGAGAGGACGAGATCGACCTGACTGGGTGGATTGTAGCCGACCAGCCGGATCCAACCCACGGCTACCAGCTCGAGGATGGCGCCCGTCTCGATGCCCATGGATACTATCTCGTGCGCGAGGAGGACGGCGACGAGGCAGGCTTTGACTTCGGGATCGCCTGTGAGGCCGACACCCTCTATCTCTTCGACAGCCAACCCGTCTTGCATTCATCGGTTCCGGTCGGTGCCCGCGTCGATGGCGCAACCTGGGGACGCCTTCCGGACGGGGTGGGAGAGTTTCACGTCACCGCTCCAACCCCAGGAATGACCAATCAGGCGTTGCTTCCGACGGTGATAGAACCTCCAGGGGGCCCTTTTTCGGAGGCGATCAGCGTCACGATTCTACCTGCAGACGACGCCAGCGCGTACTATACCCTCGACGGCACGCTACCGGCCGTCGAACTGACCGCCGATGGACCACAGCTCATCGGTTCGACTCAGCTCTACGAAGAACCGATTCAACTATCAGGACCGGCCACGGTGCGGGCTCTGTCCGCTACTGATTTCGGGATCGGCGACGTTGTGAGCCAACCCTACGTCCACATCGCCGAGGACATCGCAGAGTTTAGCTCGAATCTCCCGATCGTTGTCTTGCACAGCTTCGAGGTTGCACCGACCAGGCCTCGCGACGATATTCGCACGCCCTTCACCATGACGATTCTCGAACCAGCTGAGGAACGGGCAACCATCGTGGGTACACCCACTCTGAACGTTCGGGTGGGCCTCGACGTGAGGGGCAATACTTCGTTCTCGCACCCCAAGAAACCATATGCAGTCGAGATTTGGGGACACGCAGTCGACGATGACGTCGATGTGTCTGTTTTGGGGATGCCGGCGGAATCAGATTGGGCCTTCTACGCGCCCATCGTCTACGACAGAGCCCTCATCCGCAACGCACTTGTCTATGAGTGGGGGAACGACACCGGTCGATACGCGCCCAGGACCCGGTTCGCCGAGGTGTTCGTCACCGACGAGGGCGATTCAGTGCGCGAAGAGGACTACGTCGGGGTGTACAGCATCATTGAGTCCGTCAAACGATCGGACAACCGGATCGACATCGCAAGGCTCGCTGAGGACGACATCACCCATCCAGAAATAACCGGCGGTTACATCTTCAAAGAAGACTGGCTGCCGAGAGGCGAAACCGGTTTCGAGGCCGGGCGAGCTGACGGCGCATTTCGCTTCGATGGTCATCCGCTAGTGTGGAGCTACCCGTCCGAGAGCGAGCTCGTACCGCTTCAGATCGACTACTTCGTTGGCCAACTCGACCAGTTTGGAGACGCCCTGGCGGCCGATGACCACCTCAACCCTGATTCCGGTCTTCACTATTCTGAGTTCATCGATGTCGATTCTTGGATTGACTTCCACATCGTTCAGACTCTGACCAAAAACCCGGACTCCTTTCGGCGTAGCACCTACTTTCACAAAGACCGCGAGGGGCCGATCGCGGCCGGTCCACTGTGGGATTTCGATCGGTCTATGGGGTCGGCTGAGGACGATCGCTCGAGCGATCCCGCCAGGTGGGGTCACGATAGTCACTTCTACAGGTACGGCTGGTGGGGTGCACTCTTCCAGGACCCATGGTTCTCTGAACAGTATTGGTCCCGATGGGAAGAGCTACTCGAGGACGAGCTGTCGGTCGAGGCGCTGCATGCCTCCGTTGACCGAATGGCCGATCAGTTGACCGAGGCCGCGCCGCGCAACTTTGCCAGATGGGACGAGTACCCGCCTCGCGGTGGCTCCTTCGAGGCAGAAATCGAGCTGCTGAAGACATGGCTCAGCGAACGCCACGCCTGGATTACTGCTTGTCTCGAGGAGGACGCTGAAGAGCGTTGGAGCTGCGGTCCGTGATCGACCCCTCGCAATCACAGCTGGGCGCCCGCTCAGCCCCGATTTACCTCCTGTTGCTGGTGCTTACCAACTGGGGATGCTCGAGCGATCCGCCCGCCGGCTCAGATATAAGCGACGAATCGGTCCGGGATGCCATCGAAGCCGATGTCGATGCCGATGACCAATCCGACCGGGGGGCCGACCGAGATACTGGGGTCGACGACGCTGACCTACCCTGTCCAGAGATCAATCATCTCACGGTCCACGGTCAGCGAGTCGTCCTAGGCGGAGGAGTCCAAATTTGGCTTCAGGCCGAAGACGCAAATCGAGTGCCGATTCCAGCCGAAGAATACGTCCACTGCCTGACGGTCGCCTCCGAGCAACACGGTGAAGTCGCGTTCGAGTCCCACCCGAGGTCGTTCTGGGGCGGCCACACACTCGTGTTGGCCACTCCCGGGATCGACGCCGAACAGAATGCGGAGATGATTGCCGCGATCGACGAGTTCATCAGCGGCCTTCCCGAGAACGAGGAAATCGCCGTGTACCGCTGGTCGGCGGAGGTCCTGCAAGTCGTGGGATTCACCCGTGATTTGGACGAAATCAGGCAACGATTGGCCGCTGCCTTCCCCCCATCAGAAGATGAGCCCCTCGAGTTGCTCGCCGCATTTGACGATGCCACTGACGAGCTGCGCGATGTCAGAAGGCATACGGCTATCCGTTCGAGAACCGTAGCGGTGTTCGCCCCGGGAGCTGCTATCGACGCTCGACCTGATCCCAAGGAAAACCAACTCAACATTTGGCTGATTGGGCAAGACAACACGGACTCGCTTGGGGCCGAGCCTCGGACATTTGTATTCGAGAGTGCTGGAGATCAAGACCTAGAAGATAATATCGCGGCCGCTCGCCAGCTCGTTCACGGTTATCGCACCGCAAGCCCCGCGGTCGTCGGGCTGTGCCCTGCCAGTCCTGGCGACGATATAGAAATCACACCATCGGAATCGCCCCTTCGAAGCGTCGACCTGACCTTGGACGAACCTCGGCCAGAACAGGACACCGACCAATGCGACCCAGTGGCGGTTGCGGAGTGGGAGTACGACGAGACTACTCGCATCGACTTTTTCATGACCCCAGAACAGCGTGAGATCTACGAGCAGAGAGTAGCCGATCAGGTCTACGACGACTTTGCTCTGTCGATCAGGGTCTCGCCCGACGCGAATCCTGTCGAGGCTGTCGCTCATTTGAGGGGCCAATCATCACTGGGTTGCGAGAGAAAGAGCTACACAATCGATCTAGCGGGCGGCGCTCGGCATATTTTGCCCGACACAGCGACCGATGAGTTCTATCTCATCTCCATGTGCCTCGACGAAGGCTACGTGAATCAGATTACGGCCGACAACCTGATGAGGATGCTCGGTCTCTTCGACCTCCAGTTCGACCTGGTCGAGCTCGTGGTCGATGACGTGAGCGCCGGTGTCTATCTCTTTATGGAGAAGCCCAGAGAGACCTTCGAACTGACTAACTCACGACTCAGGGCAGTCATCCGCAGGGATCACGACACGAACGATCGAGCTCCTGCGGTCAAGTTCTCGGCAGAGGACGACGACTGGGCCCTCGAAAACTACAACAACCTGCTCGAGTTGTTGGACACCCGTGAGGGCGAGAGCCTGCGTGACTACCTGTCGGACCGGATGGACTTCGAACAGTACATGAGATGGGTCGCGCTCATGACGCTGCTTGGAAACGGGGACTACGTTGATGAGGTCTTCTTCATTTCCAACGAGACCATCAGACAAGGGCTAGCCGCCGACTACTATTCAATCGTTGGCTGGGACCCAGACGACCTCTTCTCGGCGTGCCACTGGGGCGGTCGCTTTGCCATCGTGGATCCTCACTCGCTTCTGTACTGCGCCGAATCGATCCTAGACCATGCAACGTTTACCGATCCGGTGGTGTACGCCTGGTACGTGGAAATTCTAGAAGACGTCATCGCTGCGATGACCCAAGAGGTGTTCGATTCGGCTGTGGATGAGACGGTGGGCCGCTTGCTCCCGTTTTTCGAGGAGCAACGGATTCGTGATGCAATGATCGAGCTGCTCGAGAGCCATCCAGATGCGAGCGATGCAGAACCTGCTCGCCAAGCCATCCAGAGCGCAGGGGACGAACTGAAAGCGTTGTTCAGCGCCCGCCGAGCGGAACTGCTCGAGTCCATCCAGGCCTACCGCGACAGCCTATGACTGCGGGTGGGTCACCAACTAGTCTTGAATCGTTTCGAGGGCCTCGAAGAAGAGCGTCGCGCTCACTTTGAGTCGCTCCGTCGTGGTGGGAGCCAGCTCCCATGTCGGCCAGTCATAACGCTCGGTTTCGATTACTTCGCCGTCATAAGCGACGGCTAGCCTGATACCTTCGGATACGATGCCATCGATCTCGCCGGTAGTTTCAGGATCATCGTGAACGACGGTCATTGTCGAGGGGTCTGCGTACTGCAAGAGGACCCAGGGGAGGGTCAGTTCGATTGAACGCTCACCCACGACTACCGCGTCCTGACTTGTGGGGTCGTCGCCGGGGCTGCGAACGGTGAGGCGCCCGACCTCGAAGTCTTGCCCCTCAAAGAACCAGAGTCCGTCGCCGCTGGTGTGGTCACTCGTCATTTGCCACAGAAGCGGAGCCCAGCCTCCACCGTCGCGTGAGACGGATTGGTACGAGCCCGTCCACGGTCTGATT
>CAZDBH010000323.1:5134-10070 GCA_964503485.1 uncultured Bradymonadales bacterium
AGAGATCGTACTCGTCGATTACCCGCATCTGGGCTGATGAACCGTCGACTTCGAGAACGAGCTCGGACCGAATCGATGTCGCGGTTCCGTCAGGCAGCAAGGAGTCGCCTAGGTCGTCTCGGTAGGTGTCAAACCCGACGACCAGTTGGGGCGAATCGATGGTTTCGACGAAGTCGATTCTCACGTGCAGAGCGGCCGCGTCGGCGGCGATGCGGATACGGTCGATCGCGTCTGTCGCATCATCCGAATCGATGGCCTCTTCCCAAGTGACCGGGGGAGGGTCAAACGCCAACAGCCCATAGCTCTGCTGCGGTGTCGTGAGGTCGTGCCAAATCGTATAGCGGTCGCTCGGGAAGGTCAGCCGGTTCGTAATCCAAGTAGGCTTCCACCAGCCGTCCTGCCACTGGAATGCAACGCCTCCAGCGTAGCGTGTTTCGTAGATGTCCAGTGTCATGCGCGCAAGGGCTTCACCCTGTTCTCGCTCTGTGAGTCCGCCGTGGTGCATCCCAGAGTAGCTGGGTTGAGCGCTTCCCCAACTCGATGGCACGCCGTACTCAGCGACGATCATCGGGAGGTCGCGGTAGTAATCGCGCAGCCTCAGAAGGACCCCCCGATAGGCGTTCGGGCCGTGCTCGTCGACGTGGGCCCGGTAGAGAGGGTCCTCACTGATGAACTTCGGGTAGTAGGGATAGACGTGGTAGCTGATGAAATGTCCGGCCGGCGCCCCAAACGTATCGATGTCGCTCAAGTCCACTTCTGTGAGGTTTTTCTTGGAGTTCTCCGACTCTGTGGGATGGGGCAACGGGTCGAGTTCCATCCAATTCGAGAAAGCCACCGGCCGGCTCTCATCAAAAGTCGCCTCTTCGTATACCACCAGTCGGTCAAGGCGTTCGGTCAGCCACACCTCGCTCGGTGAGCCCGATGTCAGCCGCATGGTCTCACCTTCATAGGACGTGTTGTCAGGGTTGGCTGCGTCTGTGGCCAGAATCTCTGAGGCGAAGACCTCGCGACCGATAATCCAGCCTAGAACCCACTGGCTGACGTCGACGTTGTAGGTCTCGTCGGTGCCGTGCATGGCTCGAACAGTTCGTTCACCCGACGCGTCGAACGCCTCAGACACCGCCAACAAGTCACCGTCCTCTTCGTCGGTGTCTGGTAGATAAACCCCCTGAAACAGGTAGATGGGCGTGTCGGGATTGGTCCGATTGTGTTCTTCGAGCGCTTCGTACAGCCCGAGTTTGTGCAGCGAATAGACGCGGATCACGTTGACTCCCGACTCGGCGAGAATCGCGAGCCAACGGGCGTAGTGGTCTCGCGTGATCGATGGACCAGGTCGGCCGCTGCCGGGAATTGCCTTGGACATGATCACACCGCGGACGTAGATGCGCTCATACCGCTCGCCCGTCCATATCCAGAAGTAGTCCTGACCGACACGGAATCGACCAACATAGTCATCTTGAACTGCTTCGGTGCAAGCCCCCGTTTCGCCTCCAGTCCAGCCGTCGAGGCAGCGACCACAGGTGCTCACGCCCAGTTCGTTCAGGCAGATTCGGTGTTCAGTCCCGCAAACAGTGTCATCACGGCACGGGTCGGCCGGCAAACAGGCTCCCCCGGTTGTGTAGCGCCACTGTCCCAGTTCGCATTCCGGGTCCACGACGTCGCCTGTTTCGTCGCCATCGATGTCGCCAACGATGTCGCCATCTGAGGCTTCATCCGGGTCGTCAGGGGAGTCACCATCATCTGGACTATCTGCGTCGCTGTCGCCTGCGTCCGAAACGTCGTCGAGGTCGCCGATTCGGGTTTCATCGGTCGCATCTCGACTATCGGACGTGTCGACCCCGTCGCGGTTCGTGTCGGCTTCGTCTGAACAACCGGCCGCCATGGCGAGTAGGATGAGCGCCGCCGCCGACAGCCTGAAAGGCAGTCCTGAGTTCCTCATGAGAGTTGGCATAAGAGTCGGCATAACACTGTTCGAGGCATCATCTCCCCTCTTCGAGTCGTTTGAGGTAGTGAGTTTGGGCGGCTATCTGCGTCGTCGCCTCATCCCGAGGACGACGAAACCAAGCGCTATCAAGATGGATGGATCGAATTCGGGTCCAATCGTTGTGCAACCACAATCTTCGGGTGGCGAGGTCACGGTCGGTCCGGCATCGACTTCGCCAGTTCCGGCATCCGGTTCATCGTTGCGACGCGCCAACGTGATGGTGAACCGGCTCACGTCGCTCCAAGGTCCGCCACCGCTGTGATCGATCGCTCGGGCGCGCCACCAATAGGGTCCTGACAGCAGTGCTTCGTTGATACGCCAAAACGAGACTTCGATGCTCTCGGGTATATCTTCTCGTTCGATCAACAGCTCTTCCAACTGGCTGTCGGCGTAGACCTGGAAGTGGTAGAGGAGAGTCTCACCGTCTGGATCGAGGGCGTTCTCGACCGAGAGACGTGGCCTCTGGTTCTCGATCGTGCTGCCCTCGGGCGGGTTGATCGGAACGGGTGCCGTGGGCGGATCGTTCAAGAAGTTGACCCGGAACGTCGATTCAGCAAAGGGGCCGGCCGCAGAATCGTCATGGGCCTGGACCCGCACGTAATAGAATGCATTGTCGGCCAGCGTCTGCTCGACCTGCCAGGATGTCCCTTCCGACGGCAGTCCCTCGGCGATTGAACCGCTCTCTTGGTGGGCGTCAGAGTCGAATGTCGGTTCGGTGTCGATCTCGAATACATACGTCAAAAAGTCGCGATCCGGGTCTTCGGCGTTCTGCACGACGATGGTGGGGCGTCCATCTGAGGTCGTGGAACCATTCTCTGGTAACTGGATTATAGGAGCACTAGGGGTCAGGTTGCCGATCGATGTCAGAAACGACCAGGTTTCGCTGAAGCCGCTCTCACATCCCTCAGCGTCGACGGCTTTGACCCGCCAGTAGTACTCGTGATGGTCAAGAAGCTCTGTATCCGGCTGCCAGGTGGTGGTGGTCCCACCGCCCTCTTCGATCAGGCCGCTGTTGAGTATGGCGTTGCGAAGCTCTTGGTCCTCATAGATGAGGAACCAGTACATGACTGGATCTTCGTCGATATCGATCGAGTTCTCCACTACGAACACCGGCTGCCGACTCGTGACTCGACCGTGGTCAGCCGGGGTTAGCAGGCGTGGTATCGTCGGACAATCTTGAATTGCGTTGACGAAGAAGTGGCCAACCTCGCTCGACGGTCCGAATACGAGGCCGTCACTGGCCCAGGCCCTCCACCAGTAGCGGGTGTTATCGAGTAACCCGTCCTCAGGGACGATCGCCATCGATGCGGTGATACCCTCGGGCACGATTCCTTCGAGCTCGATGATGGGTTCGAGGGCGGCTTCAGACTCGGGGTCGGCGTCGAAGATCGCGATCTTATAAGTAAGGGGCGAGTTGTCGGGATCGGTCGCCGTGTAGATGCTCACGTTGGTATCGACCGGATGACGCAGCTCGTACCCGAAGGGCGGAAAGGCCAGCCGAGGTGCCCCGGGTCCATCGAAGGCGTAGGGATCGGTCCCACGCCGGAATTCGTCGAGGTTACTCACGCCATCTCGATCGGGGTCTTCGAGGCTGTCGTCGACTCCGACGGTCATCGGCGGTACCTGGGCGAGTTCCCACCCGTCGGGTATGCCGTCTCCATCGGTATCAGCGGGAGCCACAGTGACCGTCTTCGTGAGAATCGCCCGACCGAAGTCGTTGTCGGTCACAGTGAGGCGAATGGTGACGTCGTCTTCGAGGGCATGGGCGTACATGGGAGTCCAGCGGAACTCTCCGCCCTCGGTGACCACCATACCCAGCGGCCCGGCTAACACTTCGTAGTCGTGAGTATCCAGCGTTCCCGGATCCTCTACCTCCATCTGGTATGTCCAGGCAACGCCCTCACAGAAGCTCTCGCATTCTTCGGTGGCCACAACGAAGTCGTCGGAGTTTGTGATCACTGGCGGTGCGTTCACCACATCGATAGCCGCTACAGCAACGGCCGAGCCGCCGTCCTCGTCGGTCACCTGAACGCCGACGAAGTAGCGCCCATTGTCGGGAAAAGAATGAGTCTGAGAAGAGCCGGTGATACCCCGGTCAACGAACCCCGTGTCCACATCGAATTCGAAGTCCCACGAGATGTCAGAGTCCTGAATCGAGTCATCAATTCGGCCTTCACCGGTCGCGCTCGACGCATCTGCGTTGACCGAGAAGGTGGCCCCTTCGATCGGCAGTTCCTCAGGTACCTCGATCTGCGCATCGGGTGGCGCGTCGAATACGGTCACAAATGAAGTCGCCGAATGACTGAGGTTACCGGGGTCGGTCACGGTTAGGCAGACAGGGTATGGCTCGAGCCGGTCGTCTCGGTAGAAGGTCTCGACTGTGACGCCGGTCAGGTCGACGCTGTCGTCGCAGCCGAGGTCCCATTCGTAAGTCAGATCGTCCTCATCCGGATCGCTCGAGTCGCTCGCGTCGAGCTCGATGTTGTTTCCCTCCGCCACAGCGTAAGGGCCGCCAGCGTCGGCTTCGGGCTCGCCGTTGGCGTGACGGATAATGCACTCGCCGGAGTCTCCTGCAGGGCTCGTGTCGACTTGATTCGAGTTGGTACCTGAGCCGGGTGTTCCGCCTGCAATATCGCAGTCGCCACTCCAGTCATCCTGCCGGCTTCGTTCGATCAGAATTCGTCCACCGCCGCCGCCGGCACCGCCGCCGCCATTGAAACTTTCGCCGTCGCGAATGTCGCCGATTCCACCCTCGCCACCGGCCCCGCCACGAGCGCTGATTGTACCGTCGCCGACTAGGTAGGTGGTTCTGATGTAGATACCGCCGCCTGCCGCGCCGCCGCCGCCGCCGCCGCCGTGAAAGACGTCACCGCTGGTCCCACCGCGTCCACCGCGCCCGCCGTCTGCTGCAATCTTCGAGTTGGTCCCCTGAACAGTGACGACGCGTCCGCG
>CAZDBH010000324.1:0-10048 GCA_964503485.1 uncultured Bradymonadales bacterium
AACTGAGCTAACGGCTAATCGCTAAAAGCCAATGGCGGAGCCTGGAGCGCTATGGGCGACAGGCTCCTAGGTCAGTACCACCCCATGATCAAACTCGCTACCGCAAACAAAGCCAAGCAGCCCACCAGAATACCGTTGCCCAAGCGGGTGAACCGCGGTGCGGCATGGAATGCTCCCACGTCCGGCGGTATGAACGCCAAACCCACAAACAGGGCTGCGGACGGTAGATAGAGGTACCGGGTCAAGCCGTCGAGGGGAGCGAAGTTGGAAACCGAGAAAGGGACGAGGTGCAACAGCCCCAGAAAGACGAGGCCGGCAATCCGTTTGTACCTGAGTGCTCTCAATGCGAGCAGTGCCAGCCCAAGGGTGGCGACAACCATGAGCGTCGTCTTTAGGCGGGCTGGCTGATGTGCAGGCAATGGAAGCTGGGTGAGAAGCTCCATCAATCGTACGGGAGAGCGCAACAGGCGAATGCCGCCCCACTCGCCAGCGATGGAACCTCCGGGATACAGATGGTACTGCATAGCGACGACACCGGCCGCTAGCAGGAGCGAGGGAACTAACCACGGGAACAGCTCGAAGGAGATTCGTCGAGCCCTCTTGTCGCCCTTCGCCAGCTCGTTCGCTAGGCCAATGAAGAGAAACCAGAGCGGCGCCAGAACGGCTGTCTCCTTGAACAGGCAAATGACGCCAGTCAGCGCCACCGACAACAGCCACCAGCGCACTCCAGCCGCCGATCGTCGAAGGGGACAGAATCGCAACCAGACCAGACAAGTGCACAGCATGAGCGTGACCGGAATCACGTGGCTCACTCCAGCCGAAATCCACCGAGCGGCCTCCACGTTGGCGGGGTACACGAGAAAGAGGCCGGCACCGAGCGCAATGGACGACCTGAGCCCGGGCAATTCCGCCGGAGCTCCGGAGCGTAGTGGAACCAGGAGGGCCTCGAACAGCCGGAAGAGCAGCAGCCCGTTCAACAAGTGGCAGAGAATCAGTAGGGCTCTCAGGGCCATCGGACCCCACCGATCGCCAAGCCCGACGGCCGCTTCAAACACGAGGTTCTGGGCTGGAACGTAGTAGGTTGCCCTCAACCCGTTGCTGGTTGGGAAGTTGGGGTCCATGATCTCCCCCAACGAGTCTCGCTCCTCGCAGTCCGCGACCCAGGCCTTGTCATCCCACCCCGAAAATCCAGTGTCGAGGTCGGGAATCAATGCCACCAGGGCGCACGCGCACGACAGTGCGAGAACGAGCCTTGGGCTGGGTAGTTGGACCACGTGTTTACTCTGCCTTCAACGAAACCCGCGCCATTGGTCTCGAACCCTGCTGAGGCACACTAACCGACGGCACTCGGCGTCGACGAACGCCGGGCTCTCGAGAGACTACCGCGAATTCGTCTGCAACTCACTAGGTCGTCACCCGTGTCCTCCAGAAGCGGAGAATCGGCCCGTGGAACGCCCTCGTACTGTCCCGCTCCGCGACGGGAATATAGGGCCTCACCGGTACTGTTTGGGAGGCGGGTTTGTGATCCGGTCGGCGATTGGAGAGCACTTGGAAGAAACACGCTGGAACCACAACATCCACTATCATTCCGTAATTCTCGACGCAGTCCGCCCGGTGAAAGGACGAACGCCAAATCTCAAAACTAGCCGAGGCTAGGCCAACTGGTTTTGGGCCGAGCGCCGTCTCAGCAGGACGAGGCCAACTCCAAGCAAACCAAGAAGCCATCCCTGACCCGGGTTGTGCTGACTTGCGCTGCACCCGCATCCGGAGCTGCCAGATTCGTCGCCCTCGGCAGGATTGACGATGGAGATGGTGGCGATCCCGTCACCCTCCGACACCTCACTGGCCGCGTCGGAGGAGCCGCCCACGTCGACTTCTTCGACTACGTCGGGTTGGGGTTCAGGGTCCGGTGCTTCGACGGGTGGAATATCACAGTTACGGCCCGACCAGCCCTCGACGCACTCATCACACTCATCGCCCGCAAAACCGGTTGCGCATTCGTCGCACTCGGCCCCGCTCCAGCCCAGCAGACATTCACCACACTCGCTGCCTGAGAAGGTGGGGGCGCATTCGGTACAGGCGTCTCCCGCAAAGCCTTGCCCGCACGCGTCGCAATCATCGCCTCCCCAGCCCTGTGCGCAGCTGGCGCACTGAGTTCCAGAGAAGTTGCCATCGCACTCACACTGGCCGTTACCAAGATAGTCTCCATTGCCAGTACAGTAGGTCGAGCAGTCTGTCGTATCCGGGTCACAGCGAAGGCAGCTCGCACCGCCCCAGCCCTCGGCGCACTCCAAACAGTCGTCGCCGTCCCAGTTGAAGTCGCACTCGCAGACTTGGTCATGGTGGTCTCCATTGCCGTTGCAGAGACCGACACAATCCACCTCGTCTGGATCGCACCTGCCACAGGCCGCCCCGGAAAAGCCGTTGATGCAGACACAGACACCATCAACGAAGAGCCCACGATTGTTGCAGGCATACTCGAAGGCCCCCAGATCCGGGCCACCGCCGACTGAACGGTCGCTCCCCAAGACATCGGTGGTCAGGTCGCCAACGAAGTCTGGATTCGCGGCGTCGACGAAATCGGAGTCAAAGGCCAGACGATAGTCACCTGCTGTCGCGTCCTGGAAGCGGACGGAGCCTTCGACACGGTCTGTATCGAACAGCCTGATGGTTTCTCCAAGTAGAGCGATATCGAGCGACGACCTGAGGACAATAAGACCTACCGGATCGGCCCTGTCGACCTCGCCCTCGACGGCGGTGACCGAGTCGTCACCTGCTCTGATGATGGTATTGCGGAGTTCCGCCTCTTTTCCGCCCAGTTCAAGCTGGCTCGCGGCTCCGTTGGCGACGTTGTCAGCTAGGGTGCAGTGCGTCAGGCGAATTCCCTCGGGCTCTTCACTTCGAAGGAAGAGAACCAAACCGCCCCCGCGTCCTCTTGGTGGGGCGCTGCCTTCGACTCGGTTCTCGAGAGCGGCGAGGTTCGTAACTTCGATGTCCGACGCAGCCAGCCAAACGCCGCCGCCGCTTACCACAGACTCATTTCGCTGGGCGATTACCGCATCAAGGGTTGCGGCGGCGCCAGCCGTGAGATGAGCTCCACCGCCGCTGTTTGCTGCCCGATTGTCCTCGAATACGACGTTCGAGACAGTGACCGAACCTCCACTGGTCACATGAAGGCCCCCGCCGTCGCGCAGAGCTCGATTGTCAGAAAACAGCCCGTCGACCAGTTCGAAGTCTCCAGTGAGGGAGGCGCTCATCCCGCCACCCTGGTTGTCGAAGCTCTCATTGCCCTCAAACACCAAGTGATCGCTTACCAGAGTGGTCCCGTCTAGATAGACAGCTCCGCCAGGATGGAAGCTGCTATTACCCCTGAAGGTCGCCTCACTCATCTGAATGGTGAGGTCCGAGTCACTGGAACGACCCAGATAGAGTGCGCCACCCACCGAGTTGTTCGAACGATTATCTTCCAGCCACATATCGGACAACTCCATCTGTTCCGACAGCATGTGTGCGGCGCCACCGGGGTCGTCCGCGGTGTTTCCGATGAAAGAGGCACCGACGATGGAAACGCTGCCGGCATCCACGTACATGCCACCGCCAACGGAATCGGTGTGATTATTGGTGGCTACAAGCTCCGAAAACTCAACCGAGGTGGGCTCGGCACCATCTAGTTCGTCGATTGAAGGTTCGTCCTGAGATCGGGAGTAGAGATAGGCGCCGCCGCCTGGGGCTGCAGGTGCCCGACAATCGGCGAACTCGATGTTCGTTGCCGAGAAGGAAGCGAATCCACTCGCATAGATTGCTCCACCGGGTCCGTCTTCGGCCAAGCCGTCTCGGAAGCTAACTCGATCTATGGTCACCACCGCTTGGAGGCCAGAGTCACTGCGGTCTAGATAGAGTGAGCCACCGAGTGCGGCGGTATCGTTTGCGAACGTCGAGTCGGCGATCGTCACTGTGGAATAGTTTGACGCGTAGATGGATCCCCCGCGGGTGGAGCGATTGCCCTCGAACACACCATCTTCCACACTCAACGAGAGACCATAACCAACTCCAATTGCACCGCCCGCGTCAGAAATGTTTGACGTGAAGGTCGAGCGCTGTACTTCGATCGGGGCCGGAACCGCCTCTGAGCGCCTGCTCGTACCGATGGCACCGCCCTCGTTCTTGGCGGAGTTGTCGTGGAAGGTGCAGTCGTGGATTGCCACCGTCACGTCCTCTCCGAGATCGGTCGCGACATTGATGGCTCCTGAGGTCAGGCCGGCGTCGTTTCCCCAGAACTGGCTGTCCACAATCAATGGGACAGTATTCGGTGCAAGTGAAATTGCGCCCCCGTTCAACCGTGCCGTGTTGTCGTGGAACTGGCACTCCCGAACAGTGAGTTGGACCTCGTCTTCAGTCTCGATGGCGGCACCCGATGAGCCGCATTCATTGGAGTCGAAGATGACATTCTCGAATGTCGCACTGCCGGTTCCAGCGAGGAGAGCGGCTCCACCCGAGCCACCCGCGTAATGCGAGTGGAAGCGGGCGTCGCGCACAGTGAGGTCACCTGCAAGCAGGCGCAGTCCGCCGCCGTCCCAGGCTCCGGGGCCCTCACTGTTGGCGTATCCGCCATAGATCGTGAGCCCATCGATGACAACGGCGCCCTCAGCCTCGATGGTAATGACGGTGTAGGCGTTGTTGACCTCTCCGCGCTCATTATCGTTGTCGTCTCCAGTGACGTCGCCGCTGAGGGTGGTCGTCGTATCTGGCGACAGAACGCGCTGGTCAAGTCTGGTTTCGTCGCCTCCAAACCCGCCATATAACGAGATGCCACTGCCGACCAAGAATGTTGAATCCCGTCCGGAACCGGGGGTGTAGGTGCCTGCGGCGATCCACAGCTCGTGCGCACCTTCAATATCGGCAGCCACGCCCAACGCCAACGGGAGGTCGCGATAGGCGGTCGCCCAGCTCGAGCCGTCGGCCCCGTCACCGCCCTCGGCGCCAGCGTCGACGTAGATTGTGGCTGCGGTCGTGTCTGCTGCGACTAGGCCTGACAGAAGAACCGCGGCGGCGAAGGATAGAGCGCTGTTTTGCATGGTAGTGGTCTCTGCGAGATGAGCTCGGTTGGGCACAGTATAGGGGCGAGTGGCGGACAAGTACCAGAGTCGAGCTAAACGCCTGTTGCTGTTTGGTTTCCCGGGCCTAGGGCCGGTTCAGTCTCCGTTGGGGGCGCAAGTCGAGACGCCAGCCCCCACAATGTTTCGACCCCGCTCCGGCTGGCTACTGACGCACTCGAGTGCGGACCAGTCTGAATCCGAGGTCCGCGGCAGAGAAGTCGGGATTTGCCCGATTTCGGGTGGAATGGGTGCAGGCCGACACGTCGCATCCCGAGCCGTCACGACAGAGGGCACCCTTGTATACTCTCTCGCTGGAGGCGTCTCCTTCGTGGAAAGGGTCGGTATCGGCGAGCCTTTCGTAGTCGGCCAAAAAAGCGTCGGTGGTCCATTCTCCAACATTTCCGATCATGTCATAGAGCCCAAACTCGTTGGGCTGATTGCTCGCGATGTTGTCGGTTGGGGTGTCTGTGTAGCAGCATTGGCCGGCATCTCCGAGGTGGTCGGGGCCCGGACACGCCAGACCGTCTTCGGCAATCATACCGGTGTAGAATGCGCTGGCTTCGGTTCCTCGGGCCGCGTACTCCCATTCTGCTTCTGTTGGGAGGCGGTAGCCTGTGCAGTCCACGCCAACGAAGTCCACCGAGGTGCACTCCAACCCTTCGCCGGGAACGCCCGTGCACTCGAGTTCATAACAGGTGTCGAGAGAGTGCTCGGCCGAGAGCAGGTTCGCGTAGCTGAGCGCCTCAAACCAGGTGACCGATTCGACGGGGCAGTACTCACACACGGTGTTGTTCGACGGATTCGACCAAGAGAACCCATCGGTATTTGTGTCCCATTCGTCTTGGGAGACCGGCCACTGCATCATAATGAACGAGCGGCTGATCTGTACGGGGTGTTGTTGGGTGTCGTCATCAGATAGGCCAGCCCCGATTTCGTCACCTGTCCGACCCATGTGGAAAGAACCAGCTGGGACGAGTGCCCATGCGCCTGCGGAACACGCGCCCTCGAGACAGTTGGGGGCATCGGCGTCACAATCGAACAAGTCGTTGCACAATGTATGTTCTTCGCCGTTCTTGCAGCTGCCGGGGCCCTCTTCGTCGGTCTCTGGCTCCCCGACACACCAGTAGCCAGCCGCACAATGGCCGTCGCTGCGACATTCAGAGTCAGTGGTCCCGGTGTGACACTGGCCCGCAGGGCCACAGATCCAACCGCCTTCGCACCCGGTCTCGCAGTCGCCGCTCACCTCGGTTTCCGTTGTGTCCGGGTCGTGCAGAACGTCTCCATCGTGAGTGCGGCCATCTACGTCGAGTGAGAGATCGCCGCTGGAGTCGGATACAGTGTGGTCAGTGGGAGTGTCGTCTACTGCATCGGGTTCGTCCCTGGGCCCGCACTCCGAGACGCGCTCAGTGGCCAGCACGCACATTCCCGTCTCTTGGGCACACACTTCGCTGGCGAGGCAGTCGCAATCCGAGCCGCACCCCGGATCGTCCAGTGCGGGGGAGCAACCCGAGACGAGGGCCGTAACCAAGACCCCTAACAGCAGGGCTCGCAGTGCCCAACACTCCTTAGACCGTGGCAACACGACAACTCCAGGACGTGAGGCGAACAACGCCTCTACATTCAATTGACCATTCGCACATTCACAGGACGATAGGACAAAACCGGCTTGTTTGCCACACAGCTCTAACTTCGAGGGGCGCCCAGTCTTGGCAGATGCTCCATCCTGCGAATCGCCCCGCCGATCGCGCCTAGAATTTCGAGCAGTTGTGTGATACATAAACTAGTACTGGGAATAGGGAACAATCAGGCGTGGCACGTCCACGCTTTACGCACGGTGTATTCTCGCTAGGCGAGGCCCGGAATGCACCGATCACCCATTGGGTGCGTTATGATCCGTGTCCTAGTAGTTGATGACAAGGCCCTTGTCAGGGCTGGAGTCTCGCTGATTCTCGACAACGAAGACGACGTATCCGTAGTCGCGCAACTCGGCAATGGTCGGGACGCCGTGGCCTATTGTCGACGATCAAGGCCAGATCTGGTGCTGCTCGACTATGCCTTACCAGACATCGACGGCCTCGAGGTTACCAAGCAGGTCGCCGCGCTCGGAAAGACGCTCATCCTCATCCTCACAACCCTCACGAATTACGAGTATGCCACCAGGGCACTGCGGGCCGGGGCTTCGGGTTACATCCTCAAAACCGACCTCCCCGCCACGCTCATCGCCGCCGTCCACAAAGTGGCGAACGGAGGAAACTACATCAGCCCTTCGCTCATCGACGACATGATGTGGCACATGAAAGAGGGCGGAGAGGAACGTGAGACCATCCTCTCGGATCGCGAGTTACAGGTGCTGGTCGCTCTCGCTCGTGGGCACTCCACTCGCGAGGTTGCCGAAGCCCTCTGTTTGAGCCTGAGTACAATCGAGACCCATCGCTCTCACATTCGGGCGAAGCTGAACCTGCGGAACAACTCGGATATGACTCGTTTTGCGATTTGCCGAGGGCTGATTCCAGCTGACTGAAGCTGTTCCCGACGTGTGACGAAAGCAAACTAGAAGTTGTCGATGATGTTCATCGTCGTGTCGTGCATCATGCCCGACCAGTTGGTCATGCACGAGCCACCGGTGCACGTTCCCACGCCGCAATCGGCGTCAGTCACGCAGGTGCCGACCGACCAGCTGTTGCCCATCGACTGATCAATGGTCGCGCCCTGATAGGGCTCACCCTGTTGGTACGGATTGCCCTGTTGCTGGTTGGCGTAGCCTGGGTACGCTGCCTGGCCCTGCTGTGGCGTCGCGCCAACCATCGCCGCGATCTGGGCGACGTTTTGGGGGACCTCAGTCACGAATAGCGTGTGCTCCGCGTTGCCGCCGAAGGTACCGACGAACACGCTGTAGGTTCCAGCCGGCCAGGCCCCTTCGATCGCTGGATTGAGGCCGAGGGTATCATCAGCGCAGAGCAGAGCGCCATTTGGCATCTGGATGACCAGCGTAGTGTCCGCTTGCGAGATCGCACCGACCACCAGGTAATTGAAGTTGCCCTGCAGAGTCAGACTGTGATCCGGTACTTGAGCGATGAAGCCCGTACACGGCCCGGTGACCGTGTTGCCCAGCTGCCTTGCGTCCAGTTGACCGCCCGCGACTCCATTCAACGTGGCCGGGTCGGTGGGGAAGCCAGGTGCCAATGCCATTCCACCATACGTTTGGGCGCTGGCTGCAACGGTGAAAAACGAGAGCGCCGAAGCGACAAAAAAGAAAAGCGCACGCTGCATAGGACCTCCACAGAGACTGTTTGTCCGGTTCACCGACCCAATCAGGTCGTTACCAGCGGCGGCAATTGATACTCGCGCAGTCCGAACGATCGCTACGAATCGTCGGAGCCCCCAACCGCTCTGCCGCTATCAAAGTTCATCGGACCGACAAGCATTCAGCTTGAATTTGGAGTCGGCCCAGGAGCCGCCCACCGAGTCGACTGGACCGCTGGTCCCGATTTCAGGGGGTGTCAGAAGAGTTCAGGGGAGTTCAGTGGCCTCTCGACTTCAGAATTGAGAGCGTAGGAGTGGGCGGATTCACTGACTTACTGAGGACCACTGATGTTTAAACGAATGCTGACAATATGCTTCTGCATTGTTCTACACTCCGCGGGCTGCGCACAGCTCGACGAGACCCTGGATGACGATCGGGTGATCGACGAAGGTTCGTCCTGTGCCAAATGCGACTCGGCGATCGAAGGCGGCGAATGGGCTAGCTGTTGGATCGAACAGGGCAGCCTCAGCTGCCAGCTCGCATCAGAAGGCGTGCTCTTGCCGAGCTCGACCACCGTCTACGCTTTCGATTCCGCGGGTGAGCCGCTCTCTGACGTTGCGATCCATGAGCCGGGCGCCCGAGAGTTGTTCCCAGTCCCCGCTGGGGCCTACCCCGTGACGCTCCAAGTTGGCTTTGTCATCCCCGCCGAGAACCCCGTCGAAGGTCTGACGGGACAGCTATTCTACTCTTCTGCTGTCATCGAAACGGACGAGGCAACCACTGCGGCTGACCCCGTCGTGTTCACACAACCTTTTGACCTTTGGCATATGACCGTAGGTGGCTCTGGCTTTAACGTCTTTCACTTCCAAGCCGAGCCGGCCGACATCGACATCCTACCGTTCACCAGCAGGACGTCGGGCGGGGACAGTTCGGATATGCGCGTTCACCGCTCATTCACCACCGTTGGCGACCAATCGCAGAGTTTCTACTGGCCTGTGGCAGACTCCGACGTCGTCGAGGGAGCAGCCACAGTCACGACCCCAGATGGAGGACTGATCCAGGACTTGCCGATCAGCTTCGATGAGCCCGGACACTACTTAATCGGCACCGAAGGAGTCGAATTCACGACCCTTGCTGAGTTTGTCGCGGCCATGCAGGCCGCAGGCGAAGAGGAGGGCGAGGCCGAGCCCCCAGAGACGGATGAGGATGTCGACGGCGAAGTCGAAACCGACCCCGAGACTGAGGTGGATGACTGTGACGGTGTTTGTCTAGGCCACGAGGTGTGCGCGGGAGGTGCGTGCCGCAATCGGTCGTATCAAACCAGCGATAGTGCGTGTGATGACGACAACGGTGACTGCGCCGATGACCATATTTGTGCCGCCGGCACATGCCAACGTCGCCGATACCAAACCAGCGATAGCGTGTGTGACGACGACGACAACGGGGACTGCGCAGACGACTATGTCTGTGCCGCCGGTACATGCCAAAGTCGCCGATTCCAAACCAGCGACTCGGTCTGCGATAACGACGACAACGGGGACTGCGCAGAAGACTATGTCTGCGCGGTAGGAGCCTGCCAAAGTCGCCGGTTTCAAACAACGGACGCTGCCTGTGACGATGACACCGATTGTGCTGATCATTACTCGTGCGTACAGGGCCTCTGCCAAAGGTAAAGGTAAAGGGAAAGGGAAAGGTAAAGGGAAAGGGA